>CAJOGF010000017.1:17943-35196 GCA_905233995.1 uncultured Bacteroidales bacterium
ATAATTATTCTGCATTAATAATTACCGTTGCTTCTTTTAAATCTTTTGAAGTTGCGGTAATAGCAATTGTACCTTTTTCGCCTCTTTTGGACTTAACAATGCAAAGACATTTGCCATTGAAAGCCGAATGGGAACTACCTTTAAAACTTTCATGACAAACCTCATCGCCGTTGTCAAGACCGACAATTTCGCCCGGCCCTGAAATTTCAAAATCTATCTTATTGCAAGCATCAGGAACTATAACGTCGTTTTTGTCAGCAACATTTATTGTGATAAAACTCAAATCAATGCCGTTTGCATAAATAACATTTCTATCGGCAAAGGCAAGAAGTTGCGAAGGTTTGTCAGAAGTTTTAAC
This sequence comes from uncultured Bacteroidales bacterium, assembly GCA_905233995.1. Taxonomy (GTDB): domain Bacteria; phylum Bacteroidota; class Bacteroidia; order Bacteroidales; family UBA3824; genus UBA3824. The sequence continues at coordinate 18,302 of CAJOGF010000017.1, forward strand.
AACAGAAGAAAATTCTTTGCCGTTACGTTTTGCAACTGCTTTGAGTTCGCCTGCCTTGAAAGGAACTTTCCATGACAAATGAAGGTTATCATTTTCAAAAGTTTTTTTACCCATTGACTCTCCATTCAAAAAGAGTTCAACCTCTTGAGCATTTGTGTATGCCCAAACGTCAACCGTATCGCCCTCGTTCCAATTCCAATGCGGCAACAAGTGGAGAACGTCTTTTTGTGTCCAAAGACTTTGATAAAGATAATAAACATCTTTTTCAAACCCTGCCAAATCAATGATTCCGAAATACGAACTTCTTGAGGGCCAACCGTATGGAGTTGGTTCGCCCAAATAGTCAAAACCAGTCCAGACAAAAATACCTGACACCCAAGGATATTTCATATATTCTTTCAGAGTGGTCTCGTGTGTTGAACCCCAAGGCGCACGTACATTATCGTAAGCCGAGCATTTATGGTCAGGAGTATCGAAAGGAATGTCCCAACGTTGAGGCCACAAATATTGAGTATCAGCAGGAGTGATGTAATGTCCACGGGTCTGAAGAGCAGAGGTCGATTCGGTGATAATAAGCGGTAAGTTAGGGAATTTCTCCTTGAACTTTTCGCCCCAATTGTATTCATGATAGTTGAACCCAATAATATCCAAAGCGTTAGCCTTGAAAAGTAAATTGTAAGGTTCGGTTTCGTTGTTACCTGCCGTAACAGGACGAGTGGAATCGATATTTTTTACAAAATCCACAAGTTTTTTACAAAGTAGGGAGTTGACATGAATAGTCTTGTCAGAAGAAGTATTTTTGGAAAGTTGAGCCGCAAAGTTGAACATCAAGTTTGCTTTTTCAATATCCAAAGTGTCGGTTGAAATATCACCCCACTGTTCAAGAATTTCATTTCCAATCGACCACATTATAACAGACGGGTGATTTCTATCTCTTTTGATAAAATCAGCCAAATCTTTCTCATGCCACTGCTGAAAATATTGAGCATAATCGTTAGGAGATTTTTTTCTTGCCCACATATCAAAAACTTCGTCCATAACAATAAAACCCATTGAATCACAAAGATTAAGAAGTTCTTTTGCAGGTGGGTTATGTGAGGTGCGAATAGCATTGCAACCCATATTTTTCAAGATTTCCAACTGACGCTCCAATGCCCTATGATTAAAAGCCGCACCAAGAGCACCAAGGTCGTGATGATTGCAAACTCCATTGATTTTCATTGCTTTACCATTAAGAGAAAAGCCGCTATCAGGATTAAACTCAAAGAATCTAATTCCAAAAGTTTGAGAATAAGTATCCACAACTTTTGAATCTTTGGTCAAAACAAATTCTGCTTTATAAATTTTAGGATTTTCTACCGACCAAAGCATAGGCGAAGAAAGCGCAATGTTTTTTATTTGTTTTAATTCTTGTCCGTTGATTTTATCGTTAACATTCAGAACCTCAACCCCATCGGGACTAAAAACTTTGATATTTACCCCGCAAACCTCATCTCCTGTTGCCTGAACAGAAAAATTAATATTTGCTGACTTTTGAGAAACCTCTGTCGCCGTTATAAATATTTCTGAATCAACAAAATGCGTTTTATTGACCTTTTTTAAATACACATTTCTATAAATTCCCGAACCTGAATACCAACGCGAATTTGGCTGATTAGTATTATCAACGGTAACGGCAACAAGATTCTCTTGTGAAAACTTTAAGTATTTTGACACATCGTATTCAAAACTTGCGTATCCGTTAGGACGAAAGCCAACTTTATGTCCATTAACATAAACCGTGCTTTGCCAATAGATACCGTCAAAACAAAGAAAAAACTGAGCCAACGAATCTTTTTTGTCAACAAAAAAATGTTTTCTATAAACGCCATAACCTCCCGGCAATGCTCCTCCGCCGGCTGTTGCAGGATTTTCTTCTTTGAACTCACCTTCTATTGACCAATCATGCGGCAAATCAAGTGTCCGCCAATTATCATCGTTGAAATCAGTGCTGACTGTTGTGGAATCGGCTTCGAGTGAGAATTTCCAATCAAAATTGAAATTCTCAACCTCTCGAAGAATATTATCTGAGTTTCCACACCCATAAAAGAATAAAGTCAAGAAAATAGAAAGAAAAATATACTTTTGCATAATCATTTTTTAAGTGTTAATAAGTTACTTTTTATTTCTTATAAAAATGTTGATAATCTTTATAGTATCTCCATGCTCCTCCCCATTGAAACCCACGACCAACAAAAGCATTATAACAATCATCACCTTTAATGATTTTGTAGTCAAACTCTTTGCTTCTATCGCAAAACTCTTTGGCGTTTGATGGTTGAATAATTTCTTTTCCGTTTTTTATTCTAACGTAAGGATTATATAAAGTGTTGATATCAACTGCCATTCCAAAAGCATGGTCAGAAAGTTCGTTTGTGCCGCTGACATTTCTAAAACAAAAACAAGAAGTATTGTTGTCTGACATCGACCTTTCGTCGTCGGCATCATAATCGTCTATAAGATGGATTTTTTCTATTGGGTATTTCTTTTGGAAAAGTTCGGCAAAAATCTGAATTAAATCACTTGCGATTTTTTCGTTACAAATCATTTCACCAGTTAAAATTTCTCCATTTTTATTATAATGTAGAATTTTTAAATATCTTAAATTATTTCTATCGACACTACAATTTTCAGGAAAAGACTTTCCTTTGATTCTCGAAAATACCGTATCTGGAATCTTTGAAAACGAAAAACATTTTTCAAAACCAAACTGTTTTATATCATCAAAAGATATTTTAACTCCCGCTTTCCAATCATTGAAAACAGGATTAAGTTGCTTTGTTTCAGTGGTTGCCGTGTTTATTGTTGACTCAATAATAGGCGTATTTTTAGAAGCAGATTCAAAACAAGAAACCAAAGTCAAAACAAGTAAAAAAACAATAAAGAGATTAGTAATTTGCATAACAAAAAGGTTTTTTATTTTTTCGCAAAATTACTAAAAAAAAACTAACTTTGTCGCAAAATTAAAAAAAAAAGATTAAGCCTATATTATGAACACGTTTATTACAGAAAATTTTTTATTGAAATCGAAATTAGCAGAACTTCTATTTCGTGAAAATGCGGTTAAAATGCCTATTATTGATTATCATTCGCATTTGATACCGTCGCAAATTGCAGAAAACAAGCGATTTGAGAATTTAACACAAATCTGGCTTTACGGCGACCATTACAAATGGCGTGCAATGAGGGCTGCGGGTATCAACGAAAAGTTCATAACCGGTAGCGGCTCTGACAGAGATAAATTCCGCGCTTGGGCAAAAACTGTACCTCAAACGCTTAGAAATCCACTTTATCACTGGACTCATCTTGAACTTCTAAGGTATTTTGGCATAAAAGAACTTCTTAATGAAAATTCAGCAGATAAGATTTTTGACCAAACGGCGGATATGCTTCAACATGGAGAGTTCAGAGTTTGGGATTTGCTCAAAAAAATGAATGTTGAAACCGTTTGCACCACTGACGACCCTATTGATAGTTTGGAATTTCATGCTCAAATCCGTCAAAACGGTTGCCCAATAAAAGTGCTTCCGACTTGGCGACCAGACAAAGCCTCAGCTGCCGGTAATGCAAAAAACTATAATGACTATTTGAACAAATTGTCAGAGGTTTCAAATATCGACATCAATAGTTTTGACAAACTTTTCGAGGCTTTAGATTTAAGACTTGATCATTTTGAAAAAAACGGCTGCAAATTAGCGGACTTTGGGTTGGATTATCTCTACGCCGAAGATTTTACGAAAAACGAAATCAACGACATTTTCTTAAAAGTTCGTTCTGGCAAAGAATTGAATAGTTTGGAGTTAAAGAAATTTCAATCGGCATGTCTGTATAGATTTTCATTGCAAATACATAAGAAAGGTTGGGTACAGCAATTTCATGCGGGTCCTGTCAGAAACAACAATTCAAGACTCTTGAAAGAACTTGGTCCGGATACAGGATTTGATTCAATAGGAGATTTTTCGCAAGCCAACCAAATGTCAAAGTTTTTGGACAAATTAGATTCTACCAACAATCTTGCAAAAACTATTCTTTACAACATCAACCCTGCTGATAATGAAGTTTTTGCGACTATGATTGGTAATTTTCAGGACGGGAGTACGCCGGGCAAAATGCAATGGGGGTCGGCATGGTGGTTTTTAGATCAAAAAGACGGTATTGAAAAACAAATTAATTGTTTAAGTAACCACGGTCTTTTAAGTCGCTTTGTTGGAATGTTGACCGATAGTCGAAGTTTTCTTTCGTATCCAAGGCACGAATATTTCAGACGAATACTTTGTAATATTTTCGCAACAGACGTTTTAAACGGAGAACTCCCATACGACTTAGAGTTAATTGGCGGTGTCATAAAGGACATTTGTTATTTCAACGCAAAAAATTATTTTAGGTTTTAGTTTGTTTTTTGATTACATAAAAAAAGAGGTTGCCTATTGTTTTTAAGGCAACCTCTTTTATTTACATAACATCTTCAATTGGAATATTCGCAATTAACTGTACCATAATGTAAAAATGTAGACCATTTAACAATGAGGTTTTACGCCAATTTCAACAAGTCTTTTCCAATATCACGCCTATAATATGCGTTTTCAAAACTTATTTTCTTAATTTGCAAAAGAGATTTTTCCAAGGCTTCACTAAAATCTTTGCCAAGCGAAGAAACTGTCAAAACTCTACCTCCATCAGTCAAAAGTTTACCATCTTTTAATTTTGTCCCCGCATGAAAAACAGTTGAACCACTCACATTTTCAATGCCCGAAATTTCAAGACCTTTCTTGTAACTATCAGGATAACCTCCAGAGGCAAGCACAACTGTTGCCGCAGCCTTTGAACTTATTTCTATGCCTTTACCTTTGAGTTCTCCTAAAGCAGCATATTTCATCAACTCAAGAAGGTCAGAGTCTATTCTCAACATAACAGACTGAGTTTCTGGATCGCCCATTCTGACATTATACTCTATTACGTATGGCTCACCCAAAACATTTATCAACCCAAAGAATATAAAACCACGATAATCAATTTTTTCACTAAGAAGACCATTAATTGTAGGCTTAATAATCTTATCTTCAACCTTTTGCATAAAAACATTATCTGCAAAAATCACAGGCGATACACTTCCCATACCACCAGTATTTGGTCCTGAATCGTTTTCTCCAATGCGCTTATAATCTTTTGCTTCTGGCAAAATCACATAACCACCTTGTCCGTCCGTCAAAACAAAAACAGAAAGTTCTATACCCGACAAAAATTCCTCAATCACAACTTCTGAAGACGATTCTCCAAATTTGCCGTCAAACATTTCTTTAAGTTCTTGACAAGCAATGTTAAAATCATTTTCAATAATAACACCCTTGCCAGCAGCAGGACCATCTGCCTTCAAAACATACGGAGAAGAAAGCGTCTGCAAAAACTCAACAGCCTGATTATAAGTATCTTTGCTGAAAGTTTTATACTTAGCGGTCGGAATATTATATTTTACCATAAACTGTTTTGCGAAATCCTTACTCCCTTCAAGTTGTGCCCCATCTTTCTTAGGCCCAACGACAAGCGTTTTTGGAGAATGTTGATTAATTTTATCCGTTAAACCATCAATTAGAGGAATTTCTGGTCCGACAACAACTATATCAATTTGTTTTTGGTCGATTGCCTTTATTATACTGTCAAAATCTGAAACCTTAATATCAAGATTTTCAGCATATTCTGCAATGCCCGGATTACCGGGTGCAGCGTACAATTTCGTTAACAAAGGACTTTGAGAAATCTTCCAAGCAAGGGCGCATTCTCTACCGCCCGAACCTATTAACAATACATTCATAATTCAATTTTATTATTTTGGGCGTAAAGGTATAAAAATTTGTTTTTGCAGCCAAAGAAAAAATATATACCTTTGCCAAGAAAGTTTTTAGTATCTTTAATTCATGATTTTAAAACAACTCAAACAAAACGGAGCAGAGGTTTCAGCACTGACAGGCATTATTGTTATACTGCTTGCCACTTCACTATTTTTACCACAAACCTCAAGATTGATAGAACATCCCGAAAACGGAACTTATCTTTTCAAGATTCTTTATGATAATTTCTGTAACGAACAAAATAGAATTTCAGCGCAAATTATTTCGCTTACGCTTTCGGTTTTAGAAGCGTTTTTGATTATTATCATGAACCTAAAACAAGAACTAACAAGAGCAAAAGGTACATTCTTTTTATTCGTTTTTTTTATTGTGAACCTAAGTTTTATACCACACAACACTCTTTTACCAGAACAAGTAGCAAACATTTTCATTATACTTGGCATTACAAAAATACTATCTTCGCACGGCGTTGACAAAGCAATGTTTGAATGTTTTGACATGGGGTTTTATTTCGCTTTAGCCGCACTCTTTTGCGAAGAAGCAATTTTTATGCTGATTATAGGTTTTATTGCATTAATGGTATACCGTCCATATATTTTCAACGAATATGCGGTTTATATAATAGGGTTTATAACGCCTGTATTTTTCTATTTATCAATATATTACATAACAGAAGGAAGTTTGCAACCAATTATTGAAAATTATAAGGCTTTGTTGGTAAATAATAAAGATTACAGTCTATCATACATATATTTTTATTATGCGGCAATAAGTTTTATAATGATTGTAGCCGCAAGTATTTTTATATTAGGAGAATATCCTAAATACAATCTGCTTTCGTCAAGAACATACAAAATGTTTTTTATTCTGTTTTTACTTGCCGTAACACTAAGCATTTGTCCATATTTCTCGTTTCAAGCCATTAGACTTGCCTCAATGCCGCTAACAATGCTCTATGTTACAGTATTTTATAATTTCAACAACAGACGAACTACTTTTTCGGAAATAATTTTTTCAATATTTTTTATAGCATATATTTCAATACATGTTCTATGCTATGTAATTTAACTTAAAAACAACCCTAAAAAACATTTTGTAAAAAAAAGACGTAAAAAATTCGCCAGAAATTTTAAAAATGGTACATATTTTGTAAAATTTTATCAGTAAAATATTAAATAAACCATTTAAAATAGGAAAAAATTATGGAGAATACAATCAGAGTAGAGCGGGCGAAGAAAAAAATTACGCAGGCAGAATTGGCCGAAAGGGTTGACGTGTCCCGTCAGACGATACACGCCATTGAAACCGGTAAGTTTATACCTTCAACGGTTTTGGCTCTAAAAATAGCAAGATACTTCAAAGTAAGGCTTGAAGATATTTTCAAACTGGAAGAAAACGACTAAAAAAAATTAAAAGTGAAAAAATTTATTCATTTTCAATGTAGGGATGCGAGAAAAAAAACATCCCTATATTGGTATTGTTATATATGTTTAGTATGCAAAAAATTCTAACAATATTTTCGCTATTAATTTTATTTTCATCATGTTTTAGGACCTCAATGGAAAGCAAAGAAGAAATCCTTAAGGCTCAAATTCGTGATTCTTTGCGTGTTGACTCTATCAACAAGCGTAGAAATATTCCTGATACAGCAATAGTTTCGTTTCAACGGGCAAACATTTGCGACGACAAATTAATGGTTGTTTTCGATAGGGTGAAAGTGCTTTCCGGCAAAGAGGCCGCTGAATATTCTTTAAGACATAAACGATTCGGCAATAATCTCAACGTTGTTATCAACAAAGAGGTAACTCTTGAAACGTTAGCAATGGACGAAAAAGCACCTGTATATGTTTTCAAAAAGAATCTTGACCCTGATACCCCAGCCGAAGAAGCATACGATTATGTTGAAAAAGAATACGACATAATAAGAAACAAAGATGTTTTTGCCGTCAACCAAGTTATAGAGATAATAATTCTACATAGAAGTATTATTTATGCTAAACAAAAGGAATTAGAATAATTTTTTTGAAAAAAATTTATTTTTTCAAAAATAAATATCTAACTTTGTACCTTTGAAAAAAAGTACAATTTCTTTTAAATGGATATCCAGAGCATAAAACAAAGGTTCGGAATAATAGGTAATAATCAAGAACTTAATAGGGCTCTTGACATTGCGGCTCAAGTTGCACCAACAGATATTTCTGTTCTTGTTATTGGTGAATCAGGGGTAGGTAAAGAACATATCCCTCAAGTTGTTCATGCTCTGAGTAGTCGCAAACACGGACCTTATATTGCAGTAAACTGTGGCGCAATTCCAGAAGGCACTATTGATAGCGAACTTTTCGGTCATGAAAAAGGCTCATTTACAGGTGCTAACGAGATGAGAAAAGGTTATTTTGAAGTTGCTGACCATGGTACAATTTTTTTGGACGAAGTTGCTGAACTTCCACTGAGTACTCAAGTAAGACTTCTTAGAGTGTTGGAAAGCAAGGAATTTATGAAAGTAGGTTCAAGCAAAGTTCAAAAAACAGATGTAAGGGTTGTAGCGGCAACTAATGTCAACATGACCAAAGCAGTAAAAGAAGGCAAATTTAGAGAAGATCTTTTTTATAGGCTCAACACGGTACAAATCAACATACCACCACTAAGAGAAAGAGGAAACGATATTGTTTTGCTTTTCAGAAAGTTTGCCATTGACTTTGCTGAACGCTACAATATGCCAGTGATAAAACTTTCTACCGAAGCGCAAGAAATAGCAATCCATTATCATTGGCCCGGAAATGTAAGACAATTAAGAAACGTTACCGAACAAATTTCGATAATAGAACAGCAAAGAGAAATTTCTGGCGAAATCATAAAAAAATATTTACCCGACTATTTGGAGGAAAAACACCCTGCAATTGTAAAGGCAACCAACAACAACAATATTGGTTCGTCAACACAAGAGGATTTTACTTCAGATAGAGAGATAATATATAAGGTGTTGTTTGACATAAAAACCGATATTGCAAATCTCAGAAAGGAGATTCATGACTTGACAAACGGCGCAATAAATCAAACAAACAAAAACACTCACGAGACAATCAATATTGAGGAGGTTCAATATACGCCAGATATTATGACAATAAATCGTCCTATTGTAACCCCAGTTCACAAAGAAAGTGGAGTTATACATAAGACAGATTTAAGCAACAAGAGTAATATAATTGATACTGAAGAGTTTACAGAGGATAACCTCTCACTTATGGACTCTGAATATCAATTGATACAAAAAGCCTTAGAAAAACACGAAGGCAAAAGAAAGGCTGCCGCAAAAGAACTCGGAATTTCCGAAAGAACTTTGTACAGAAAACTCAAAGAATACAATATCAGCAAATGAAAAAAAAGAAAAACATAGTAAAATTTTTGTTGATTTTTGCAGTTTTTGTATTTTCGGGCTGCGGAATATACTCGTTTACTGGTGCCTCATACGGTACGGCGAAAACAGTGTCGATTGACTATTTTCAAAACCGTTCTACGTATGTAAACGCCACATTGAGCAACACCATAACCGAAGCACTAAAAGATAGATTTGTAAGTCAAACGCCTCTTTCTCTTGTAAAATCAGGAGGAGATTTGCATTTTGAAGGTACAATAACTGGATATTCAATAACTTCGGTAGGTATAAAATCGGGCGAGACAGCAAGTTACAACCGTTTGACGATAACACTAAAAGTTGTTTTCACAAACGAAACCGCACCCGAAAACGACTTTGACAAATCGTATTCGAGATATTCGGATTATGACGTTACAAGTTCTTTCGCCTCTGTAGAGTCTGCATTAGTGGAAGAGATTACACAACAGTTAATCGACGATATTTTCAACGATTCGGTGGTCAACTGGTAAAAAAGAAAAGAATTAATTTTTTTCAAACATACATAAAAAAACAAGGAATAACAAATAAAAACTCTGCTTAACCATGATGAATTCAAAACAATTTTTCAAATATCTGCAAGAGCCAGATCAACTAACTGATAGTTCTGTTGTAGAAATAGAGCAATTGATAAAACAATTTCCGTTTTTTCAGACGGCACATCTTATGTATTTGCAATCGCTGAAAAAAATCAACAAAAAACTCGTTACGGAAAAATTACCAACAGAATCACTCTATGTAGCCGATAGAAAAGTTCTATATGAATTATTATTGTCGGAGAAAAAAACAGAACAAAAAGACTCTAAACCACAAGAGACTTCAAAGTCTGAAAACAAACCACAAACAACTACAGTGGTTAAAACAGAAGTAAAAAATGAAGAAAAAAACAATATAAAAACCGAGGTTAAACAAGAGACCAAAACTGACACCAAACAAGAGTCAAAACCTCAAAATGCAACACAATCAAAAGTTGCAGAAATAAAACAAGAGACAACCAAAGCCCCAGAAAAACAAGAACCAGAAAAGAAAACTGAGGTAAAAAAAATAGTAGTAGAAAAAAATATTACAACCAAAACAGAAGAAAAACCAAAGAAAAAACTCTCCGACGAAGAGCGAAAAACTAACCACGAAAATCTTGTAAAAGACTTTTTTGATATTCGTCAAGAGGGTGTTTACAAAACTGTTGCTACTAATGTTGCCGAAGATGGCAGCATAAAATCAGCAGCAGCAGAGTTTGCAAAAGAAGAAAACCTAACACAAGCCGTTGTTGTCGGTGAAAAGAAAACTGAAGTAAAAACAGAACCCAAAACAACAACGACAATCAAGATTGAAACCAAAACTGAACCCAAAAAAGAAGTTGTAATCGAGACCAAAAAAGAGGTTAAAACAGAACCCAAAAAAGAGGTCAAAACAGAACCCAAAAAAGAGGTCAAAACAGAACAGAAAACAGAGACTAAAGAGTCAAAAGATAAAATATTGGATAAAATAGCCTCGTTACGCAAAGAAAAAGAAGAAGTTGACAAAGAACTTCAAAAAGCAAAAAAAGCAGAAGAAGATGCTAAAAAGGCTTTAGCCGAGAAAGAGGCAAAAGAAAAAGCCGAGAAAGAGGCAAAAGAAAAGGCTGAAAAAGAGGCAAAAGAAAAAGCCGAGAAAGAAGCAAAAGAAAAGGCGAAAAAAGAGGCGAAAGAAAAAGCCGAAAAAGAAGCAAAAGAAAAAGCCGAAACTGTTGTAACGACAACAACGACTGTTGTTACTGAAACTGTTACAACGACCGTTGAAGAAACTCCAAAAACAGAGGAGGTAAAACAAGAAGATCCAAAAACTGAAATGAGTGCGGCTGAAAAACTTCTTGCTCGTTTGAAAAAATATTCGTCAGAAGACAAAAAAGACGAACAAAAGGACTCTGAAAATAAACAAGAAAACAACGACAACAATAGTCTTATTGACAAATTTCTTCAAGAATCTCCGCACCTTGATAGAAACAAAAAGGTTGCCGATAATGACATGGGTCAAGACTCAATAAAACAGCCTGAATTGGCATCGGAAAAACTTGCAAATATATATATTACGCAAAAACTTTTCGATAAGGCTATAAAAAGTTATGAAAAACTCGTTGAAGAATATCCTGATAAAGCGGATTATTTCAAAGCGAAAATTTCTGAAATTGAAAATATGAAAAATAATCAATAATAAATCATGTACACAACGTTAATAGTATTAATTGTAATTGCCGCTGTATTATTGGTACTTATAGTATTGGTTCAGAACAGCAAAGGAGGCGGTCTTGCTTCAGATTTGAGTGCCGGAACACAATTCGGTGGAGTTGCCGAGCAAAAAAGCAAACTTGAAAACTACACTTGGGGACTTGTTATCGCCATTGCCGTTTTAAGCATTATAGCAAGTGTCAGCGGTGGTAGCAATGCAAAACAAAGTCAGCAGGAATCAGGCGTAAAACAACTTATGATAAATCAAAACGCCGCTCCTTCAATTCCTCAAGCACCAACAATGCAAAGTGCTCCTGCTAATTAAAAAAAATTATGTCCGGAGAAAATTTCTAAAAAAAACTCCGGGCATTATTTGTTTTATAGTCAAAAAAAAATAAAATGAAACTTGTTTTCAAAATTATATTTGCTACTTTTTTTTTCTTGAATAGTTGCTCTCAAAACCAAACTGAAGAAAAAGAAAATGCAGTTTACTTTTGGAAAACTGTTTTTGCTCTTGACAGCACAGAACAAAAGTTTTTGAACGATTTTGAAATCAAAAAAATATTCTTACGGTATTTTGACATTATTTTAGACAAAAACACTTTACAACCAAAACCTAATGCAACAATAAAATTCAAAAGCAAAATTCCCGAAAATATCGAAATAGTGCCAACCGTTTTTATTACCGAAAATTGTATAAATCACAATCTTGATACTTTATACAAAACAATTGCACAACGAATACTTCAAATAAATAAAACTCACAAAATACAGAAAATAAAAGAAATCCAAATTGATTGCGACTACACAGCAAAGTCAATGAAAAAATATTATACTTTTTTATCTCTTTTACAAGAATATTTAAACAAAAACAATATAAAATTATCAACCACAATACGACTTCATCAACTTTCAATGGAAATTCCTCCATGCAATTACGGAGTATTAATGCTTTACAACACAGGAAATTACAGAGATAAAAATTGTGAAAACCCAATTCTCGGATTAAAAGAAACAAAACCATACCTCAAAAACTTAAAAAAATACAAACTAAAATTAAAAACGGCTTTTCCAAATTTCAAATGGCAAATACTATTTAAAAAAGGAAAATTCAACAATATATTGTATAATCAAGACTTAAACGACACAACACTATTTGAAAAGATTTCTGACAATGTTTTCAAAGTTGTTCGTTCAAGAGATATTCCAATTTATCTTAACACTGACGCATTCAACGTAATGCTAAATTATGGAGATACGATTTTCGAGAAAAAAGCAGATTCAAAAGAAATTTTGAATGTTGCTCAAGAAGTAAAAAAAATACGAAAAGACATTTTACAAAACATCATTATTTACGATTTAAATTCCGTTAATATTAACAATTTAAAACACGAAGAGTATGAAAAAATTTTTAATTACAGTAATCTCGACATTACTTTTTAACACGGTATTTGCAGATGTATCTTGCTATTATATGCCGACTTACAATCATTATTTATTCAAAATTCTTCCAGACAACACTTCAAACGAAGATTTTTTGGATTTTTGGGTAAAATATGTTGGCAAAGAAGACGAAGTAATCAGCAGTTACACCTTTCAATATAAGGTGCAACAAATGGAAAATGACATCAAAAACGGTAGTAGTGAAAATCCAGTGCTTCAAGCAGCAATCAGCAAAAACGACAGGGATATGATTAACTACCTAAAAGATTTATTCACTTATTTGAACATAAATTCGGATTTTTACAATCAGTGGAGTTACCCAACTGAAGAACAAATCCAAAGTTATCTTGCAACTTATTCTCAACTTTTAGAAAAGGCAAAAAAATATAACGGCTCGTATCTAAAAGACAGATATGCACTTATGGCAATGCGCTGTATGTTTCAGTTGGAAAAATATTCCGACATCGAAAAATATTGGCTGTCAAATGGCATAAAAACTCAAGACGAATATTGCAAAAAAACAATGACAGGATTGTTTGCCGGCGCACTTTATCATCAGAAAAAAATTGACGCTGCAATAAATATTTTTATGCAAATAGGCGATATTCAAAGCGTTAAATACTGTCTTAACGAAAAAAGAAATCTCTTAGGAATAAAAGAAAGATACAACAAAGACAAAAACGATGACGCTCTTTTGTTTCTTGTTCAAGACTTTGTGAATATGTATCAGGAAAATACAGACGAAGACTTTGGTCGTCCGTTTGATTTTTCCACAATTCAGCAATCAGAAGCCAAAGAGTTTATAACTTTTGCCAACAATATTGCTGACAAAAAAGCGTCAAAAACGCCTTTGATGTGGAAAACTGCTGCCGCTATGGTTAGTTATTACATCGGCGATTTGGACGGCGCAAAAAAAATGATGTCAAAAGCCTCAAGCCTTGAAGGGACTCAAAGAATGAAAGATGTGGCAAGAGTTATCAACTTTTTTCTTAACACAAAAAACGAAAAATATTCAAATGCCAAAGCCTCATATTATTTGTCGGAATTCAAATGGCTGGACGAAAAAGGCAACGATGACTATTTCTTCTACAACGCCAAAAACAGAATCATAGTTCATAACCTATTACCACAAAACGAACATAGCAATTTCTATACATTGCTTGGAACCTCAGAACATTTTACAAACCTAATAAATCTCGATTTACAAGAACTTTTAAGTTATTTCAACTATATTTCTCAACCCAAAAAAATGGACGATTTTGAGAAATATCTTTTGAGCAAAACAACAGTTTCAAAAGACGAACTTTACGAAAAAATCGGCACCCGTTACCTTGGTGAAATGAATTTCAGCAAAGCGGAAGAATACCTTTCAAAAGTGCCGCTTTCATACTACAAAAGCACTCCCCTACCCTTGTATATGCAGCAACGCGACTACACCATTGAACGATGGAGAACAACTCAAGACTACGTTGAAGACTGGGAAGAATCACCAGAGGCCGAATTTACAGAGAATCAAAAAATACAATTCGCCCACGAAATGAAAACCCTCACCGACAAATTTAATTCTTCCAACGGTCAAGAACGCTGCAATTTGGCTCTCAAACTTGCCACTTATTGCACTCAAGCCTCTCGTTGGGGTAATTGTTGGTATTTGTTGGAATATTATTGGAGTGTTTATCAAGACAGAACTTCGTCTCAACAAAAATACGAAGACAAAGCAATAGAATATTTAGATATTGCAGCAAAATCTTCGTCAAACGACATCAAACATACGGCTCTCTATGCCAAAGTTTGGCTAACTTGGCATGATTACCAATATTATCAAAATAGTTATACAGAAGAACCCTTAACTGTAACGCCTAAAATGGATAATACCATGAAAGAATTAATCAATTATTGGGATTCGCGTTTCGGTCAAGGGCAATGGAATTTTCAATGCGACTGCATAATGGATTATGTCAGAACACATTAAACTAACATAGATTTCAAATACTTTTCGATTGCCTCGCGGTCGAGTTTTTTACCTATAAAGACGAGTTTCGTAAAACGTTGCTCGTCTTTTTTCCATTCTTGACCCTCCTCAACAATAAAAAACTGACGAACCGATTGAAGAATTTGTCTACGGTTGCTATCTGCAATCGAAAGAATACCTTTTACCCTATAAACACTCTGCGAATTGTATTGCAAAACGGCTTGAAGCCAATTTACAAACTTCTGAGCGTCAAGGTTTCCGTAAATTGTAAAACCTTCAGAAACAATACTATGCTGAAAAATATTGTTATGTTTGTTCTTTGGATTTGTTGCAAACATAAGGTTGTTATCTGACATTTCTGACAACTCAAAATTCAGCGGAGTTGCGTTTTTGAAATCAACCACAAGTTTTTCAATATTTTGCGATGTATAAGCAAAAGTTTCAATAATATCGCAATTTGAAATATCAGCATGAGAGACCGCATACATTTTAGCAGTTGGATTAACACTGCGAATAAGTTTTTTAACAAGTTCGCCTCTTTCTGGAGTAACGTCTTCGATTTTGTTGAGAACGATAATGTCTGCAACAGCAAGTTGACGATGAACTTCGCTCTGTTGATTGGAACTTTCAACGTATGTCATAGCATCAGCCAAACAAATCACAGAATCAATCACAAACTTGTTATGAAACTCCTCATACGCCAAAAAGTTATCAATTACTCCTGCTGGGTCTGCAATTCCAGTGGTTTCGATAAGCAGATTGTCGAATTTGTAACGAGATGTTAGAAGATTGTTTAGCGTTTCTTGAAGTCCGTCAGAAAGGTTGCAACAAATACAACCATTTGAGAGTTCATACATATTTTCAATATTGCCGACGATAAGACCTCCGTCAATACCGATTTCACCAAACTCATTCTCTATTACAGCAAAGCGTTTATTAGAATATTTTTTTATAATATTATTTAAAAGTGTAGTTTTGCCTGCACCTAAGAACCCCGTAAGAATAGTAACGGGAATTTTTCCTGAAATGTTTTCCATTTTAATAATGCTTTTTTCTCTATAAATTCCGCCTACAAAATTACTAAAAAAAGACTAAAATCACAAAAAAAACTTTTATCTCTTATTTGGGCAAAATTATTTTACGTTCCCAAAGTGAGAAAATATTTTCATGGACAAGCATTACACCATTTTTATCATCTTATCATACTAATTATCAATCAATTACACATACATTTACATTATATTTTTGAGATTTCGTCATGGGTGAGACCAGTGGCGGTGGCGATTTCTTCAATGGTCATCTTGCCAATGGATTTGAGAGTACGAGCCATTTCACGCATCGCATCAGCACGTCCTTTGGCTTCGCCTTCCGCACGTCCCTCTGCACGACCTTCCGCACGACCTTCTGCTCGACCTTCCGCACGACCGGCGATATGTCCGTCAACATATCCCTCGTAACGGCTCGAATCGTCAAGGCTCAATGCCAATCTTACATTTTCCAAATACCGGTTGTACATCTTGCGGTCTTCATCGCTCAGGGCATCTACACGGAGTACTTCACGCGCTTCTTTCAATCCCTGCGCGGTAAACGCATCGGGAATTTCGCCCGTCTTCAAGAATGAAATCCATTCTTGCAACGGCTGGCGGATTTCGTCGTCGAACTTATTGACTCGCAGAATGTAATACTCGGGAAAAATGCCGTGAACTTCGTCAACACCAAATTTCGACCTTTGGGCGGGCGTAAGTTTGAGTTCGTCCTTGTCGTTGAACATATTTTTGAAAACCGTCGTACCGTGATAGGCGTAGCCTTTGCCTTGTCCAAGGCTGAAATACACAATGTTGACAGAATACACTTTGGGTAACGCCGCGTAAGGTTCGCCTTTTTTCATATAGTCGGCGATTATCTTTGACGCTCCAAACGCCATGCGCTGAAAGAAATCCAACTCGTGGTCGTTCTGTACCTCGACGAGGATTTTTTCTTTT
>CAJOGF010000018.1 GCA_905233995.1 uncultured Bacteroidales bacterium
CACCTGTCTCACTATCAATGCTTGTAACTACACTGCTTTCATCGCTATCGATTGTGTAGGTTACATCGCCAAAGGCGCCACTGACAACCTGACCAGTAAATGCGTCATAAGTACTGGTCTCTTCATCCAACTCCACAGCATCACTGGCGAAGCTCAGTGGCTGATCGGTGGGAGCGTTCTTAGTTAGCGTGATCTGGCTCTGCTCGTAGATGTTGAAGCGAACGGAGCTACCACCATAGAGCGAGATATAACCATTGAAGGAACCTTCGGCATCCTTCAAAGCTTCGATATTGCTGTCAGGAGCATACAGGTTGATTTCTGTTGTCTTTCCGTCATCGCTAATCTTACCGCCGCTGGCACTACCATTAGCAAGACTTGCTTTTTTTACAATCGGCACATCAAGGTATGCCTTATAAAAATTTAAATTGTGGTTACTATTGCTAATAAAGCTATATTGTGCAAACGACATAACAGTCATTAACACAGCCAATAATGACAATACTATTTTCTTCATTTTCTTTTATTATTTTTATAGTTAATTATTCTTCAACTTGAATTGCGAGGTCGTAGTTTACGTAAACTTTTGACCAATTTGGGTTGTGAAATACAAGGTAGTATTTGCCGGGTTCAATATGAGTGTAATCTTGATAAATCCCAGATTTGTACCCCTTGTGTATAGACAGTGATGATGCACTGTTACCGTTCCGCCATTTTATGAAGTTTTCTTCATCGAAAACATAGAAATCGCAAGCCTCTGTTCCGTCCGGAGTGGCTATTTTGTCAACTGCGCTCATCACAAGACCAACTCTTTTGTCAAGAATATTAGCAAGGTCAGCGGCAATCGCCAATCCGGAACGTTCAGTGGCAGCACTGCATGTCATCTGAACATACCAACTTACTGTATTTTCAGGAATTGTAATAGAAAAATACGAACTCGAATTGTCTCTAAGCCAAGGCAAAGTAAGTTGTCCGTCAGATTCTACATGTTGTACTGCGTATGTTTTGAAAAGTTTTGAATATTTTGCTCCCGTGGCTTTTTCGCCTGTGGTATAGACTGTTGCATCGGCAAGTTTACCAAGTTTCAGAGTAATCGCCGCAGGACGAGTGGCTTTCTTATTGTCATCGTAGACTACAAACACGTAATCTGTAAGCAGACCTTCTTCAAAGAAATCATCGCCGAACTCAAAACGGGCAATACCTTGTTCATCGGTAATGACATGTTCAACACACGAATCTTTGCTAATAGCAGCGCCGTATTTGTCCCAGTCGTCGAAATTGTACATATACACCCTTGTCCCCTGTACGCTCTCAGTATATGTGTATTCCTCCTCTATGGTTGGCGCATTTCCAGACTTTATTAAATCTGCAATTTCGTCATCTGTCAAACCTTCAACTGCACTTTCATCAAGTATTTCTTCTGTGTAAATTTTTGTTTCGACAACATGGATATTGACCCCTGACACATTACCTTTGAGGTTGCGGTATTCGGCAAATTGATCATTTGATTGAGCCGGAAATTCTTCTTCTTCGTCGCCGCATGATGCAAACGACAATGCAAACAGCGACAATGCTGCTGTCATAGCATAAAAAAATCTTTTTTTCATATTTTTTATGTTGTTTCTCCTTGCGGCTCAGAAAGGAGGTTAATTTTTGTAAAAAAGAAAGCGCGAACCGCATACACTTTTCAATGTGATATTGTATCCGCCGATGAAGGTCCTGAGAATTACCTAAGTGCAAAGATACAATCATAGCAGTCCACGCCTATACGATAGGCGAAACCGCTATGCTATCTCTTGCACTTTTAAAGAATTTCTCAGGTTCTCATCGGCAAGAAAAGCATAACGCTTTCGTTCTAAAAATATTTTTTTATTGTGTCGCTGAATCTAATTCAGGCACGGGGCAAAGTTATATAATTTTTTGTTATGAGGAGCAAAAAATGTAGAAATTATTTTACTATTTTTATTTCCTGCAAATTTCGATAATTCATACCCCCATCACCTCCGCCATATTTACGTCGTCGCTTACAACGTCGGTGTATTTGCCGGGTTTGATACCGTTGAGTGTAATCATGGTGATACGCAAAGATTTGCGTGTTTTGGTAACGGTGCGGAAAAGTTCTTTGCGTTCTTCCAAATAGTCAGCGTATTGCGACGCTATTACAAACGGTAAGCGCGAAAACTTAATTTCGCAAAGGTTTATGATGTCATCACGACGGTCAATTACAAGGTCAATTTGCGCGCCGCCTTCTTCGCCGTTGTAACGCCACGAACTTATCGTTGTCGCAACTCCTGAAATTCCGAGCGCACGTTTAATGTAGTCAATATGGTAGAAACACAGCACCTCAAACGCACTTGCAAACCAAGTACGGCATACCGGGTCGTCAGGTGAAGATGTCCAATTGGAAAGAGTGTCGTTTTTGACAAATTTCAGATAAAACATCGAATAAAAATCAACGAGTTTATATACTGTGTCGCGTTGTTTTTTACCAAAAGCGTGGTATTCCGCGAGAAAATCGCAGTCGCAGAGGTTTTTTATAACAGCAGACAGACTGCCGCCTTTTGAGGTTTCAAGTTTGTCGGCTATATCTTTGAGTGTCAGACCCTCAGACGATTTGCTGAGAATTTCTGTGATTCTTTGATAAAGCATGGAATCGTTGAAAAGCGAGCGGAACAAAAATCCAAATTCCGTTCTTAGTTCTCCGTGTTTGTTAAAATAGAGAGTGTCTACGTTGGCGTTAAAACTTTTGGTTCTGTCCAAAAGACTCAAATAATAAGGTGTGCCGCCCATCACCATGTAACATTCGGCAATTTGTTTGACTGACCAGTCAATTTTCCGGCTGCGAAGATATTCCGCCACTTCGCCCAAATTGAACGGTGCAAGGTACATTCTTTTTGTCAGACGGTTGTGAAGTCCGCCACGGTCGCCGATGATTTTGCTTGTCATCCAAGTCGTTGACGAGCCGCAGACTATCAGCATAAGATTATCTCTGTCGCTGCCCCAACTGTTCCAAAAATGCTCTAATGCTTTCAAGAAGCTCGATTTATGGCTGTCTAACCATGGAAGTTCGTCCAAAAACACCACTGCGCGTTTGTTCCCGTAAGACTTTATCAGGTTTTTGAGCAGTTCAAAAGCCTCATTCCAATCGTTAGGGACGGCACAATACTCACCTGAAAATTCGCTGTATTGCCGTGCAAAGTGCGACAGTTGTTCTTCTCGGGCGGCTTCGTAAATTCCTGTCATATAAAAAGCAAGTCTCTTTGAAAACACACTTTTTATGAGGAAAGTTTTCCCGATTCTGCGGCGGCCGTACACAGCCACAAATTCAGGATTGCCGGAATTATAAAGTCTTTCAAGTTCCTGAATTTCAGTAGTTCTACCTATTAATTCTTTCATAATATACCGTTTTATTCCACGGCACTAAGTTATAAAAAAAATGAGATAGTGCCAACTAATAATGATTATTTGTTGGCACTATCTCATAAAAAAAGCGAGATAGTGCCAACAAATAAAAAGCCCCGCTTGAAACAAACGGGGCTTTTTATTAACTTAGCGTATGATGTTATAATCTTACAAACTTGCAATCTGTTTTTCCAACGCTTCGATTTTCATTTTAGCGTCTGAAAGTTTCTGTTTTTCGCGTTCAACCACTGCTGCGGGTGCGCCTGAAACAAATCTTTCGTTTGAAAGTTTCTTCTCCACCGATGCCAAAAATCCGCGTGTATAATCAAGTTCGGCTTGAAGTTTTTTCAACTCTTCTTCCTTGTTGATTCTATCGCCAAGCGGAATGTAATATTCTACGTTTTTAGCAACGAAAGTTTTTGCACCGTCCACTTTCTCCGCTGTTAATTCAAGTTTTGAAAGGTTGCAATGCTTGATAATCACGCTGTCGAAATAACCGTCGTATTCGCCGTCTACCAACTTCGCAAATGCTTCCAAAGAATCTTTCTGCGCAATTTGATTGTCTTGACGGATTTGACGGATTTTGGCAACAACATCTTTTACGGTTTCAAATTTTTCAATCAATTTTTCGTCGAAACCCTCTGCCTCCGGCATGCGTGAAACCATAATGCTTTCGCCCGGTTTTCTATCTTCCAACAACTGCCAAACTTCTTCGGTAACAAAAGGTATGTACGGATGAAGAATTTTTAACAATTTATCGAAAAACTCGATAGTTGCAGCGTATGTTTTGCCGTCGATAGGCTGCTGATATGCAGGTTTTATGCTCTCTAAATACCACGACGAAAATTCGTCCCAGAAAAGTTTGTAAACCGTCATCAACGAATCCGACAAACGGAAATCTTCAAACATCTTGTCAACCTCGCTAATAGTTTTGTTGAGACGGTTGTTAAACCATTCAACGGCCTTTTTAGCGGCTTCGGGTTGAGGAATATTGTTGTCAACACTCCAACCTTTTACCAAACGGAAAGCGTTCCAAATCTTGTTGGTAAAGTTTCTACCTTGCAAACAAAGTTCGTCGTCGTAAAGCAAATCACCGCCCGCAGGAGAACATAACAACATTCCGATACGAACGCCGTCGGTAGAAAATTTCTTCATCAATTCAATCGGGTCGGGCGAATTGCCGAGCGATTTCGACATCTTTCTGCCGAGCTTGTCGCGAACAATACCAGTAAAGTAAACATTACGGAACGCCCGCCATAATCATACGAGCAACCCAGAAGAATATAATATCGGGACCTGTTACAAGGTCGCAAGTAGGATAATAATAGTTTATTTCCTTGTTTCCAGGTTTGTTGATACCGTCAAAAAGCGAAATCGGCCAGAGCCATGACGAAAACCATGTGTCGAGAGCGTCTTCGTCGTGTTTGAGGTCTTCTATTTTGAGGTTTTCAAAACCTTTGATTTTGCGGGCTTCTTCCAACGCTTCTTCTGCCGAAAGAGCCACAACAAATTTTTCTTCTTCGCCCTCGGCTGTCGGCAAGAAATAAGCTGGAATCCTGTGTCCCCACCAAAGCTGACGGCTGATACACCAATCTTGAATGTTTTCAAGCCAGTTGCGATAAGTGTTGACGTATTTTTCGGGGTGAAACTTGATTTTGCCCTCCAAAACGGGTGGCAAAGCAATGTCTGCAAAATGTTTCATTTTCAAGAACCATTGCTTGCAAAGTCTCGGCTCTACGGCTGTGTCGGCGTTGCGCTCCGAATATCCGACTTTGTTGTCGTAATCTTCTATTTTTTCCAAAAGACCAGCGTTTTTGAGGTCAACGGCGATTTTTTCGCGGACTTCCATTCTGTCCATGCCGACATACAACTTACCTGCGGGAGCAATCGTGCCGTCAGGATTGAAAATGTCGATGGTTTCAAGATTGTGAGTTTGACCGAGAGCATAGTCGTTGGCATCGTGAGCGGGTGTTACTTTCAAACAGCCCGTACCAAATTCGATGTCTACATAACGGTCTTCGATAACGGGAATTACCCTGTTTACCAAAGGCACGATTACTTTATGACCTCTGAGCCATTGATTTTTCGGGTCTTTGGGGTTGATACACATTGCAGTATCGCCCATGATGGTTTCGGGACGAGTTGTTGCAACTACGGCGTAATAACCTTTGTCATCTTTGTGAAGGATTTCTCCTTCGTTGCCGGTAGGTGTAACTGTCTCATCTTCTGCGATATAATATTTAAGATAGAAAAGTTTGCTTTTTTCCTCGCGGTAGATAACCTCTTCGGTAGAAAGTACGGTTTGGGCTTTTGGATCCCAGTTTACCATACGAAGTCCGCGGTATATGAGGCCTTTTTTGTAAAGGTCAACAAAAACTTTCAAAACCGATTCGCTGCGTTTTTCGTCCATGGTGAAAGCGGTACGCTGCCAATCGCAAGATGCTCCGAGTTTTTTGAGTTGTTCGAGGATAACGCCACCGTGTTCTTCTTTCCACTGCCAAGCGTGTTTTAAGAACTCTTCGCGGGTAAGGTCGCGTTTTTTGATGCCTTGTTTGGCAAGTTTTTGAACAACTTTTGCCTCAGTTGCGATAGAAGCGTGGTCTGTTCCGGGCACCCAAAGAGCGTTGAAGCCCTTCATTCTTGCACGGCGTGTCAATATATCCTGAATGGTATTATTGAGCATGTGTCCCATGTGGAGTACGCCTGTAACGTTTGGCGGTGGAATAACTATGGTGTATGGCTTGCGAGCATCTGGTTTTGATGTAAAAAAATCGTTATCGAGCCAATATTGATACCATTTTTCTTCGCTTTCAGAAGCGTTGTATTTTGCTGGAATTTCCATTTGTTTCTTTTTTGTATTCTTAATTAAAAAACTTTGCAAAGGTAATAATTTTTGGTGATTAAAGAAAAAATATTATTATCTTTGCAACACATTTTTAGTTGTTATAAGTTGTTAAATATTTTGACCCAAAGATAGATGTTGTCTTTAAGAGAATTTTTTTGCGCACATAAAAAACTTACAAAAGGTAACGAATTAGGCGTTTTAATACGCATTGTGCCGTGGGTTCACACCCCCGTCTATTATGTATCGCCCCGTTGGGGCTCTAATTTCCGATTGGGTATCGTAACCGTTGCGGAAACCCAAACGCACCGCGTAAGCCCCAACGGGGCGACACATTATAGTCGTAACAATTATTACAAATCTAAAACTGCAAAAAAAATGCAGATTTAGACCAATAATAATTTTTAACGACAAGATTTTAATAAAATTTTTCTTATTTTTTTGTCCGAATAAAACAAAAAAATTATCTTTGCAAAATGTTTCTATGAACAACAAAACAGATATAAAAATTAAAAATATTAATTATCAGATAATTAGAAGAGTTTTTATGGACAAAAATACAATCAACAGCGACCAACTCGCTGAAATTATAGTAGAAGGAATTAAACAAAAAAAAGGTGAAAAAACCGTAAAACTTGATTTAAGAAATCTTGATTCCTCAATTTGTGATTCTTTTGTGATAACACAAGCCGACAACCCAAGACAAGTTCTCGCAATTGCCGATAACATAGAGGATTACGTTTTTGAATACACAAAACAGTGGCCCTATCACAGAGAAGGTCGAGAAAATGCAGAATGGATTTTGCTTGACTATATAGACGTAGTAGTGCATATATTTTTGGACGAGAAACGCGATTTCTACAAACTTGATAAACTTTGGGCTGATGCCTTGCGTACCGAATACGTTGACGAACAATAAATTAAAAAAAAAACAAAGAAAGAAAAAAATAAATGAACGAAAACATTTTCAGATCGAAAAACAATCCTAAGGGGAATCCAAACAAAAACAACACTATATTTTGGGTTTTCGGCGTAGTGCTTTTGTTGATTGCAATAGTACAATTTACTAATTTTAATGGAAATCCTCAATTATTATATTGGGACGACCTTAAAACAATGATTGCAAACAAAGATATTTTAAGAATCGTTGTGGTCAACAAAGACAAAGCCTACATAACACTTAAAGAAGATAGGTATTTCTCTGACAAATATAGTTATCTGAAAAACAGTAAAATACCTGCAAAAGGACCACATTTTGTCCATGCCATTTCTTCTCCTGAGAGTTTTCAGGCAAGGCTTATTGAAGCGCAAAAAGATGTCCCTGAAGACAAAAGACTTTTGTTTGATAGCGATACAAGAATTGATTATTTTTCAGAAGTGTTAACTTGGATTGTGCCGTTATTGTTTCTGATTGCAATTTGGACTTTTTTGTTTAGACACATAGGCGGTGGCGCAGGCGGAATTTTCAACGTTGGAAAATCAAAAGCAAAAGTTTTTGACAAAGATGCAAACAAAATGAAAATCAACTTTAGTTACGTAGCGGGACTAAAAGAAGCAAAACAAGAGGTTACGGAAATTGTTGATTTTCTGAAAAATCCTGATAAATACACTAAACTCGGCGGAAAAATTCCTAAAGGTGCATTGTTAGTAGGTCCTCCGGGTACGGGAAAAACTCTTCTTGCAAAAGCCGTTGCTGGTGAAGCAGACGTTCCATTCTTTTCGATGTCAGGCTCTGACTTTGTGGAAATGTTTGTCGGCGTAGGTGCTTCAAGGGTAAGAGACCTTTTTAATCAAGCAAAACAAAAAGCACCTTGCATTATTTTTATAGACGAAATCGACGCAATAGGTAGAGCAAGAGGTAAAAATGCCAATTTTTCGTCAAACGACGAAAGAGAAAACACTTTGAATCAATTGTTAACGGAAATGGACGGTTTTGAAACCAACACTGGAATCATTATGATTGCAGCCACAAACCGTTCAGAAATTCTTGACCCCGCTCTTATGCGTGCAGGAAGATTCGACCGTCAGATTATAATTGATTTACCTGATTTGAACGAAAGAAGCGAGATTTTCAATGTCCATTTAAAACCTCTAAAAGTAGACCCAAACATGGATTTGAATTTTCTTGCAAAACAAACTCCCGGTTTTTCGGGTGCTGACATTGCAAATGTCTGCAACGAAGCCGCTCTTATAGCCGCTCGTCATAACAAAGAAATGGTTGATAAACAAGACTTTTTGGACGCAATTGACAGAATAATCGGTGGCTTGGAAAAGAAAAGTTCTCTGATAACTGCAAACGAGAAAAAAACAATTGCATATCATGAGGCAGGTCATGCAACTGTTTCTTGGTTGCTCGAAAATGCTCACCCGCTGATAAAAGTTACAATTGTACCAAGAGGGAAAGCCTTAGGCGCAGCATGGTATCTTCCTGAAGAGCGTCAGATTACAACCAAAGAACAAATGTTGGACGAAATGTGTTCGTTAGTAGGCGGTAGAGCAAGCGAAGAAATCAACTTTGGAAAAATATCCACGGGCGCACTCAACGACCTCGAAAGAGTTACAAAATACGCTTATTCAATGGTGTCATACTACGGAATGTCAGAAAAAGTGGGAAATGTAAGTTTTTATAGTTCAACCGACGACTACACTTTTCAAAAGCCGTACAGCGAAAAAACCGCTGAAACAATAGATTCGGAGGCAAAAGCCCTGATTGACTATTGTTACGAAAGAGCCAAAAAAATACTGATTGACAACAAAGAAAAAGTTATTCAATTGGCAGAACTTTTGTTGGAAAGAGAAGTAATTTTCACAGAAGATGTTGAAAATATTTTCGGCAAAAGAAAATTTGCGTCAAAAGAACTTGAAGAGGCACTTTATTCTACAAGAATACAAACGCCGCCGCCTCACAGAACTCTTGAAGCAGAGCAAAAACAAGAGTCTGCTACTCAAGAAGAAGACAAACCAAAAGAGCAAGAACAAGAACAAAACGAAAATTAAAAACTTTACCTAATATGGAATGGATAAAAATTTACTCGTTTGAAACTCAATATCAAGCGGAATTAACAAAAGGACTTTTAGAACAAAATGGCGTTAAATCAGTTGTTGTTAACGCCAAAGATAGTCTTTTTTTGTTAGGCGAATACGAACTTTACGTTCAACAAAACGACGAGAAAAAAGCAGCAGCAATCGTTGATGAATACAAGGGTCTTACAAAAATCGACTCTTTCATTATGAGAGGTCCCATTGAAAGACTAAAAGACGTGCTTGAAGATGCAGGTATTGCCGCCGTTGTAAAAACAACAAAAAATCCTCGTTATGTACTTGATAACTACGAACTTTACGTCAACAACGAAGATGTTAAAGAAGCACTTCCCTATTTAACAGGCGAAAAACTAAACGGTTGGCAACTTATAAAAACTTGTTTTAGAACTCGTCAAGTAAGATTTAGAGTTGAACTTTTGAACGAAGTACAAATACCTTGTATCGTTATCAAAAAACGCGACGTAAATTTCATGAAACAAGAAATTAACATTTACGTCAAAAACGAAGATGCAGACAAAGCACGCTCAATTCTTTCCAACCTAAACGGTTGGGTAAAAATTCAAGAATTTGAAGACATCAAAACCGCTGAAATCAACGAAACTCAACTCGGTAAAAACGGTTATAGGTGCATAATTGAAAAAAACAGCGGAAAATATGCCCTATTTGTTGAACAAGACAAACAAGACCAAGCGACTTTGGTTGTCAACTCTTTGAAATCATGGAAATTGCTTGAATCTTATACAGACGCATTAGAAGCAGATTATGCAGCAGCATTGTTGGAAAATTCTGGCATTGAGGCAGTTACCGTTGTCAGAACCGACCTCAATCTTATGGTAGATGTTGACCTTTATGTAGAGGAATTTAAACTTGACGAGGCTGCTCAAATATTAAAATCACTTTCAACAACGCAAGATGAGTAAACTATTACCGAGAATAATAACGGGTGCTGTATTTTTGGTGTTGATAATCATTTCTGTCAGCATCAACCCCTGGATTTTTGCCGCATTGTTTGGATTTTTCACTGTTATGGGAATCAACGAATTTTACAAAATGAGCGGCATGTTGGGTTTTACACCTCAAAAAATAACGGGAATTGTAATAGGATTTTTTACATTTGTATTGTTGTTTTTGATGACAGCAGGCTATTTGCCAACGCGAATGCTTTATTGTTTACCGGTTTTGATGCTTTCGATTCCGATAATAGAATTATTCCGTCAAAAACCAACTCCGACCTCCGATTGGGCTCAAACATTGTTTGCTCCGATGTATATCGCTTTACCATTCGGAATTTTGAGCAATATGCTGTATTTGCCTGAAACTCACGAATTTTCACCAAAAATTATTTTGAGTTTTTTTGTTTTTGTATGGATTTCTGACACAGGAGCATTTTGCGTAGGCTCGCTTTTAGGCAAACATAAACTGATTGAAAAAATTTCACCTAAAAAAACAATAGAAGGATTATTTGGCGGAATTTTGTTTACACTTTTAGCAGCAATACCAATTAGCAAATACGTCGGAATTTTCCCCATAGAACATTGGCTCGCAATAAGTTTTATAACAGTTGTTTTTGCAACTTTAGGCGACCTTGTGGAATCGATGATAAAACGCAATACAGGAGTTAAAGATTCGGGAAAAATTCTGCCCGGACACGGTGGAATTTTGGATAGATTTGACAGCACATTTTTAGCCGTTCCTCCTGTTTGGCTGTATATTGTATTAATAAAGTAAAAACACATTTATATGATTCACAAAGAAGGATACATAACGATTTTGATTGTAGTCTTGGTGCTTGTTGTCATCAACATTTTGTACTACCATTTTTTCTCTGAGCACAAATGGCCAGGATACATTCTACAAGCCGCAAGTGTCTTTTTATTGGTTTTGGTTTTGCAGTTTTTCAGAAATCCTGACCGAAAAGTTGTTGAAAACGAGTTTGTAGTATTATCACCGGCAGATGGCGAAATTGTTGCAATAGAAGAGGTTCAAGAAGACGAATATTTCAAAGACAAAAGGTTTCAAGTGTCGATTTTTATGTCGGTTTGGAATGTTCATTCTAACCGCTGGCCAATAAGCGGAAAAGTTACATATTTCAAATATCACGAAGGAAAATATTTGCTTGCTGCACATCCAAAATCTTCAAGCGAAAACGAACACACTTCAATAGCCGTAAAAAACGACAACGGTTTTGAAATTATGTTCCGACAAATAGCAGGTTTTGTTGCAAGACGAATTGTGGCACACACTTCAGAAGGCGACAGCGCAAAACAAGGCGATCAATTTGGATTCATAAAATTTGGTTCTCGCGTTGATATGTTTTTTCCTATCGGGACAAAAATTCGTGTCAAAAATGGCGACAAAGTATACGGCGGATTAAATATAATAGCCGATGTTCCTAAAAATCAATAATAAAAAAATCCGTTTTTTTTAACGGATTTTTTTTTATAAAATTATTTCCACTTGAATCCCTTCAACAAAGAAGTTACAACGGTAAAAAGAACATAATACGGATAAAACAACGCTAAAACAATTATATCAAAAAATTTGACACGAATTTTAAAAAAATCTTTGGGTAATTTTACTGACAAAAAGTCAGCAAAAAATTTCAACAAAAACATCAAAACAAAAAATATAGGACTAATTATTTTTAAGGCTGAGAAAACCAAAAGCACAATCACTCCAATATTTGCAGAAAACACTATAAACGCAAAAAAAAGCGTAAAAAAATCCCGATAACCAGACGTTTTGCTAACCCATCTTGAACGTTGATTAAACAAACTTTTAAAAGTTTCAGGTCCAAAAGTTTCAACCAAAGCGTTAGGATTTTTTACATAACCAATCTTTTTGTGCATTTTTTTGGCTCTTTCCAACATAAACATATCGTCGCCAGAAAAAAATTTCTGATTAAAACCGCTCAAATTTTCTTTAAAAAAATCAGTCTTATAACCAATATTTCCACCGTTACACATAACAGGTTTTGACGCAATACAAGAGCCAGCCGTAATAGTTATAAAAGAACAACTTTCAGCCTGCCAAAGCCTCTGAAAAAGACTTTTAACGTTTTCAGCACAAATAACTACCGGCGACAGTATCATGTCAAAATTGTTTGCAACTGAAATACTTACAATTGTTTCTAACCAATTTTCATTCATAAAACAGTCAGCATCGGTTAGAATCACATACTCTCCCGATAAAAATTGAGAACCAAATTTCAATGCTGATTTTTTCCCAGAATTAGGATTTTTTTTCAGAATCAAATTTTTTAAGCCATAATTTTCTGCCAAACTGAATGTTAAATCGGTGGAATTATCGTCAATTAAAATAATTTTGAAATTTGTATAAGTTTGATTTTCAAGACATTTCAAAAACTTTACGATATTTTTTTATTTTTGGCAGCAACCAACACTGAAACTTCCCTTGTATAGTCAGTAGTTTTAACAACATTATAACGCAAAAACTTAAAACAACATGTCAAAACCAAAACTGCATAACCCAAAAACAACGTCGCAAAAAAAATCATAATCACATAACTTTGAACTTGCAACTAACAGGATAATGATCGGAAAGATTTTCTCTATGAGAACGAAAACCTTTGGAAATCAAGTTTTTGGAATGAAGTATATAGTCGATTCTGAAACCTAAAAATTTAATTCTCATTGTTGAAGCAAGCCCCGTACCAGAAAGACAAAATGCGTCAGACAAATCTCCTCTTGCATTCCAATAACAATACGAAAGAGGCGGCTCGTTGAAATCTCCACTTAAAACAACTGGATAAGGCGAAAGTTTCACCAAAGAATCAATCATAAGTGATTGTTCAACACGAATTTGATACGCTTTCGACATTTTTGAAAAAATATTCCCCAAGCCTGACAACTGCTCTTTATTGTTTTTGTTTTCAATTTTATCAATAAAATCGTAATCGTCATAACCAAGTTTAATGGATTTTAAATGGATATTGAAAATCCGAATTTTTCCGCCTAAAGTTTCAACATCGGTACTAATGCCAAAAAGATTTCCCGTAGCATCAAAAATCGGCAAACGATTTGTTGTTTTATATTTTGAAAAAATAATAAATCCTTTGTCTGTTTTATGAACCTTATCGGTTGAATCATAATCTCTTACCACATAATCGGTTTGAAGAATCTGACTAATATAATCAGCATTTGTGACACTATCCTTAG
Organism: uncultured Bacteroidales bacterium; assembly: GCA_905233995.1. Classification (GTDB taxonomy): domain Bacteria; phylum Bacteroidota; class Bacteroidia; order Bacteroidales; family UBA3824; genus UBA3824. The sequence goes on from CAJOGF010000018.1 coordinate 13,462, forward strand.
AATTGTTGTAAAACTCCTGAAAACACACAATATCAGGACTTTCGTATTTCAAAAATTCAAAAATTTTTTTCTTAGTGCCTCCCTTTGGGTCTATCCAATTGTAACGGTCAAGAAGTCTGACATTAAAAGTCATAAATTTGAAAGAAGAATCCTCTTTCGTATAATCGTCAACATAATGCAAAGGATTAAGTTGAACTGTTAAATCAATAAACTTGTAACCTCCTCCCAAAACGGCAATCATAAGAATTGCTGTCCACTTTTTTGTAAAAATAAGCAGCAAAGCATATAACACGTCAACTAACAGAATACACGGAAACCCCATTCCTGCAATTGCGGGAATAATACCGACATTCAACGGTTTAACAACAACGGCACTAAAAGACAACAACGTTGAAAAAACAAGAATCAACGTCAATGTAAGATTAATCTTTTTCAGCCAAGAGGAAAGTTTGCCTAATATTTTGTTTTGTTTTGTTTCTTTCATTATTCATTTAAAACAAATTTCGGTATTTCCACATACTCTTTAGACTTGTCAAAAACAAACTTTAGATATGTGATTTTTTTACCTTCCGCAAGAAATTGCTTTTCGTAAAAAGTATTGATATTTAGCACAGAATCATTACAAAATTCAGAATTATACAAATCATCGGTGCTGACAATAGGCGTTATATTATTCGCTTTAAGAAGTTCTAATGTATAAAAATGCAAAAGTCTGCTGTCCGTTTTAAGATTTATGATAGCAGAATCTTTAAGTATCTTTTTGTAAAGATTTAAGAAATAAGCACTTGTAAGTCTTTTATTTTGTTTTTTAGGCTGAGGGTCAGCAAAAGTAATCCAAAGTGCAGAAACCTCGTTTCCCGCAAAAAAATTATCAATCATATCAATTCTTGTACGCAAAAAACCAGCGTTAAGAAGTTTTTCGTCCAACGCTTGCTTTGCTCCTGTATAGATACGTGCGCCTTTTATGTCAACACCCAAAAAATTTTCGTCCTTTTTTACTCTTGCCAAACCAAGAGTATACTCGCCTTTTCCACAACCGAGTTCAAGAGTTAAAGGATTATCGTTTTTAAAAAAATCTTTATTCCAATTGCCTTTTAATTCAAAATTTTTTATTTTGATATCCTCTGGCTGCACAACATTGCTAAATGATGCCATTTGTGCAAATTTTTCAAGTTTATTTTTTGACATATTCTTATTCGTTTGTTTTTTCAACAATCAGACCAACCTCTTTTACGTATGGCAATTGCTCTTGACGCATACCATGTTGCAAATAAAAAGTGTAAACTCCGCTTTCTGCAAATTTTACTTTTTCCTTAAACATAAATTCATAATCCTCCAACTCGCCGAATCTCATCTTATTGTCTGATAATGGATTACCCTTATCATCATAAAGAATACACTCCAAAGTGTCAGCGGCCTCCACCCCCGAAGGCGAGACAGTTCTGATGAACAAATAAAGGTTTTTGAACTGATAAAAATCAACAGTTCTCAATTCAACTTTAAGATTATAATCCAAAGAAGCGTTTTCAACAGGCACTTCAAATTTAACAATCTTATTCATATCCCAAACCATATCAGGCAATTCTATTCTATCAGAATAGATTCTGCCTTGATTGCAGGAAAACAGCAACATTATTGCCAAAAGCGAAAAAATTTTTTTCATTGTTTTAATTGGATTTTTTATAACGCAAAATTAATGTTATAAACTTAAACCGCCAAAAAAAACAAAAAAAATTTACCGTCAGTAATTTAAGTTTTTTTATAGAACTCAATTACCGACGGCAAAATGTTAAAAAAAATACCGAATATTAATCCTGAAACAATGGCGTTGACAAATATCTGTCGCCGGAATCAGGCAGAAGGACAACAATATTCTTACCCTTATTTTCGGGTCTTTGAGCCAAAATAACTGCTGCTTTAAGAGCGGCTCCAGAAGAAATTCCTACCAAAACGCCCTCACTTACAGCAAAATTTCTACCCTCTTTAAAAGCATCTTCGTTTTCAATTGTAATAACTTCATCATAAATCTTAGTATTGAGAGTCTCTGGCACAAATCCTGCTCCGATTCCTTGAATTTTGTGCGCTCCCGATGTCCCTTTCGACAAAACAGGAGACGAAGCCGGCTCAACTGCAATAATTTTAACCTGAGGATTCTTTTCTTTCAAAAATTCACCAACACCTGTTAAAGTACCTCCTGTACCAACACCTGCAACAAAAATATCAACTTTTCCGTCCGTTTGATCCCAAATTTCAGGACCTGTAGTAGCCTTATGAACAGCAGGATTTGCCGGATTTACAAACTGACCAAGAATAATAGAACCCTCTATTTCTTTGTTTAACTCGTCAGCCTTGGCGATTGCACCTTTCATACCTTTAGCACCTTCGGTCAAGACGATTTGTGCGCCGTATGCTTTAAGAAGGTTTCTACGCTCAATACTCATAGTATCAGGCAAAGTAAGAATTGCTTTGTAACCTTTTGCAGCGGCAACGGCTGCAAGTCCAATTCCTGTATTTCCTGAAGTTGGTTCTATAATTGTTGCACCGGGTTTCAAGAGACCTTTCTTTTCTGCATCTTCAATCATTGCAAGAGCAATTCTGTCTTTTACCGAACCTGCGGGGTTAAGATACTCTAATTTTGCTAAAATTACAGCATTCTCTACACCAACTTTTTTGGAATAATTATTAAGTTTCAAAAGCGGCGTTTTGCCGATTAATTCCAATGCACTTTCTATTATTTTACTCATTTTCTTTATAAGATTTTAATTAGTGTTTTTTTATTCTTTACGGTGCAAATTTATAACGTTTAGAATTTTCCGCCAAGTAATTTTATTTTTTTGAAACATTTTTCTAAAAAAAAAGAATTTTCAAAAACAAAACTACTAAAACGAACAAAAAAAAATTCCTTTATAGGAATTTTTTTCATTCAAAAAAGAGGTTGTCATTTTTATTTCTGACAACCACTTAAACAAAAATTATTTTATAAAACCTTTTGCGATATTAACAATATTCAGTACATCACCAAGGTTTGTTTTTTCTTCATTAGTAAGATTTGAAGAATTTGCTCCACTAAGCATATTTGTAATCGTACCTGCTCTTGAAGTTAATTGTCCGAGCAAATCACCCAAACCGCCAGAAGATTGTTGAGTGTTCTGTGCTGACTGCTGTCCACCACCTAAAAGACTACCCAAAGCACCCGAAGAAATCGCGCTGCCAAGTATTGAACCTAAAGCCGAACCCGCTGAAGATTGTTGTTGCTCTTGTTGTTTATTTCCACCGCCCAAAAGTCCGCCTAAAGCACCTGAAGAAACTGCCGCTCCAAGTATTGAACCTAAAGCCGAACCAGAAGAAGATTGCTGCTGATTAGAGCCGCCTAAAAGTCCACCCGCCATCTGAATCAAACTTGAAAGGTCAATACCCGAAGACTGAACCGATGTAGAAGGTTTTTTGATAACAAGATCTGCTAACGAAAGCACTTGTTTGATAATTGCTTGAATATCCATGTTTTTTATTAAATTTATGGTTAAAAAAATTTACGCCATAAATGTACTGCAATATTTTGAAAAATAAAAATTTTATGAAAGTTTTTTTTTCTGACAATTATTAATAACTGACAAAAAAGCACATACTGCAATTCCTGCCGTTTCGGTTCTAAGACGAGTATTTCCCAACGATACGGCTTTAAAACCATTATCGTATGCTTGAATGATTTCTTGTTTTGAAAAATCACCTTCAGGACCTATCAAAGTTAGCACATTAGAGTTTTGATGCACCAAATCGCCAAAAAAAACTTTTTCCTCTTGTTCGCAATGAGCAATAAGTTTTACAATATTATTTTCAAAACATCGAGAAACAAAACTTTCAAAACTTTCCATTTCGTTGAGTTTTGGCATTTGAGGATTACCACTTTGTTTTAATGCAGACAGAAGAATTTTTTCCATTCTGTCAACTCTTATAGATTTTCTTTCGCTATGATAGCATAACAAAGGAGTAATTTCGTCAACACCAAACTCTACGGCTTTTTCCAGAAACCATTCAAAACGGTCTGAATTTTTTGTTGGAGCGATTGCAATATGATTATAAAATGTACGTTTATCAAATCCAGTCAACACCTCTCCTACTACCGCCGACACAGTATCCTTCTGACAAAGATTAATTTTAGCGTCATACATTTTTCCATAACCGTCAGCCAAAATAATACTATCACCGGCTTTTAGTCTCAAAACTTTACTACAATGAACAGCCTCTTGTCCTGAGAAAAAAATTAAATCCCCTGAGGTTGAATTTTTTACCTCAGGGACATAAAAAATATGTGCGTTTTCCTTCATTTGTTATTCGTCAATAAAATCAGGTTCGTCTTCGGTTTGTTCTTGTTTTGACTCTGGAGCATTACCGCCTTCTGGACTAACATTCTCTGTGTCAGAGTTTTCATCAAAAGAATTTGGTGCAGGAGTATCCTCGCTGACATCGTTTTGTTCTGTGCTGACAGACTCGTGTTTTAGAGAACGTAAGAATTTAGTTTTTGCTTCGTCATTTGCCAAAAGATACTGATAATCAACATCTTTTGCTTTAAAAGAACGGTCTTTTTCTTTAGTATTAACAATTTTATCGTTGAACTCATTATTAGAAGACAAACAATACAACATACCAGCATTGTAATTGAAATAATACCAAGTGCCTCTTTCAGGTTCAAGATAAATAGTGATTTGATCCCCTTTGCGCTTATCAGGTCTAATTTCAATATTACCAATAACATAACGATTAATCGTTTTTTCACCAACATAGGAAATACCAATTTTGCCTAAAGAACGATAAGCCTTTGCAATTGTATCAAATTTCAAAGTCAAATCCGTAAAAACAAAAGTCTTTGACAAAGAGGACGGCATTTTTGAAATTTCACCAGTCATAGTATAATCTTTCAAAACCTTTGCAACTGTATCTTTACCACATAGCATAGTAAGTTTGCGCATTATTAACGAATCAGTAAGATTAAATGGAGCCAATCCTTCTACTTTTGCAATATCATCTGCAACCATTTTCACCAAATCCTGTTTTATAACCAAATTAAGCGTTAAAATAGTATTAAGTGTAGTGCTTTGCATTTCTCTATCATAATTGATAGTACCTTTAGTAACAAGTTGCAGTGGAGCAATATTAACATTAGTATTAATTACACCTTCTCCATAAATACTACAATCAGTTTGCTTATATGCTACATAATTATCAACATTTGAAGCATCTTGCAATCTTCTTGAGGGAGCAACTGCATACAAATTACCTGCAATTGAATAGTCTAAACCTCGACTTGCCTCCAATATTGGTTCATCAGCAGCATTACGTTTAACTCCCATAAAAATAGGATAAATATCGCGAGATGTAAGATCTTGATAAAAACCAGTATATAAACGATTTTTTGCCGTATCCATCACCCTTTCTGAAATCGGGAAAATAATATGGTCAGGATTAAGAGTTCCCTCAAATTTAAACGGTCGAACCATAGTATCACAATTCTGGTGAATATAAGCAAAACCGTTGAACTTAATACCTTCTAACAACCCCATAAACGAATATTTACCCGAAAAAGCATATTGAGGCGAAAGTTTAAAGTCTTCTTCTGGGGCTACAGAACCAATACCAAAAGAAATTCTTACCTTAGGAGCCGATGCAGCAGTGTCAAGTTTGATTTTTCTAACCTCCATTGAATCAAGGTTAAGATAAGAAATATCTTTTGTTTCGTTGACATACTCGTATTGTCCCCCCTTTGCCTTAAAATAGTATTTATCTCGAATTTTTACCGAAGTATTTATAATTTTATGGAACGATGTATCAAGATTAGCCGTAATAAGTACATTATCAAATCTATCAATATCACCCTTTTTGCGAATCTTAATAATTCCAGAAGGGTCAATTTTTGAATCAACTATCTCAATTATACCCGGTTCATTTACATTAACAACACTTTCTGAATTTTCGTAAGAAACACTTTGGGCAGGGAAAGTCAAAGTATCTTTGTCAGAAACCATTGTAACACCAGAATGAAGCGGTTTGTATTTAGAATTTGGCTTATAAGATGACATCAACTTCTGAAATTCATCTTCCGTATTTGCAATCATTTTTTTATCATAATCCTTCAAATCTTTTCCGAACTCAAAAGAGTGCGAGGCAAGACTATATCTAAAATAATCCGTAAATTGTTTGTACTTATGTTGTGGGAAATGAACAAAAGATGTTGGACCAGTTGTTATAAATTGCGCATATTTGGCGGTAACATCGTATTCTGCATCATAACGTCCCGTATAGAAATGACCTGTACTGTCGCCCGGAGAATTTTCGTCAAAATTGCACAACATTGCACTATCAGCATTAAAAGTAGAATTTTTCAAAAGAAATTTGTCAGAAAACAATCCATCATTATTAAAAAGCATCTCACCTTGAGCAATCATCTTTCGAGGTGTTAAATCCAACTTACCATTAAACGCAATTTTCTTATCATATAGTTTTAATGTTGTATCTTGAGTTACAGTAGAAAATACATCTTGATGCGGCATCCAATAAACATACGCAGTATCAGAATATACGTTAGGATATTCGGCTTTAACATCTTTTATTTGACCTATCTGATCTGCTTTTACTCCCTTAATATCAAGATAATAGCATCCTCCAGATACAGAATCAAGATAAAAAGAAAACATTTTTGACCGAGAGACAGAAGTTAGGTATTTAATTTCACCATCACCATTAAGACCCTTGCCATTAAGTGCAACTGTATTATAAAAAGCACCTTTCCCTCCATACATTTGCAAACCGTCTTTTGGTGTCGGCATTGTAAATCCCAACGAATAATCAGGCTGAACAGCAAACGTTATATGCAACAAAGGAAAAACTCCAGAAACGAAATCCGCCTTTTTCTGGAACGATTTTTTTTTGAGATATTTTAAACTATCAAGCGTAAAAGGATAAATTTTGACGTGAAATTTATCTCTGACGTATTTTTCAGAGGCAATTCTATCATAATATACGTATGAAGTATCTGTCGTTGTGATAAGAGGAAAATGATTGTCTGCTGTTGTAACATTTCTATTGAAGCCTGACTTGTTGTTCGGTCTATCAATATTAATCACACCAACAACATTTTCAAGTACCGAATGAACCGAATCAAGTCTAAGACGCTGTCCTTCCTTTGGTTTTTCAACACAGAAAAGTGCCATTGAATCAGAATTATGAATATTAATACTAAATTTCTGATAGTCAAAATCAAATTTTTTTCCATAAACATCCACAAGTCCCGCCTGAATTTTTCCTCTAAAATCAATAGCCAAATCCTTATTTATTGTAATTGCACTATCTGGAATCACTCTAACCATTCTTCGCTGAGAAAGGTCAAAAGGTAAAACATTATAAATCGTAAGAATATTATCATTAAGATTCAAAATGGCATTCACACCATTTCTGTTTGGCATAGAGGATATAATCGAAATACTATTATAGTCTTTGACTCCGGCTCCCATACCAATCCAATTAAAAAGTTTTTGATTAATCTGATAAATACGTTTTGCACCGATGTCATAATTAATAAAATCATTATAAGAAAGTTTTAGAAGCATTTGATGAATTTGCACGTCAGAAAGTAACGAACCGTATGTCGAATAAATAAACTTTTGAAGACCTTTCATAGAATAATTTTCAATATTACCTTTCAGTTCCTCTTCATAATATTTTTTTATTAGTACAAGTGGGTGTATGTTAGTAACACCTTTCATCTCGCTATAAGAGTCAAGCGAAAAATATTCATCAGATTGAAATAAAGCATAATCGTACGGAGCGGCAGGTCTTGTTGCAAAATACAAAAGTGTATCATTTCTGTGCCATTCCACTTGGTTGACATCAATAAAAAGATTATGATAATAATCAGTATACTTTGCGACTTCAGCATCAGTAGATCCTTTATAAAGTATAAGCTCCTCTGTCTCGGCATTATACTTTAATTTAAGACCGGGATGCATAATTAATGAATCACCAACATAAATTTCAATTTTAGAAGTTTTGCCTTCAAGTTTGTTATGACCGAAAACTACAGATTGTGTTTTGGCTACAATAAACGGTTTTCCATCTCGTTTAAAAGTTAATTTGGCAAGTTCCAAAGAATCACTATATGAATAACCCGAAAAGATAACTCCCTTTTGTGAATATCCCCCCACATAATCAACACCGTCAATAAGGTCTGTAAGTGTTAAATCGTATACTGTACTTCTAAACTGAGGATAACGTGCTTTTTCGCCCTTACCCGTCAATACAACCTTATCTTCTACAACACCTTGCACAGCACGCTGAAAATATAATTTGTTATGAAACAAAATATTTTCGGCTTTATAATGATCACTTTTTGTATCAATCGTATAATCTGAAAGTTCTGCATAAACGCTATCAGGTGAAAGATTACCTCTACGCCAATCTATCTTCCCTTTTTTACCATACCAAGTATGTTCTTTCTGATTATAACTACCTGTTGTTCCATAGATTACAAGCGAAGAATCATCTCGTACCTTACATCTTATATCCGTTGTCGAACTTTCTACTACAATAAAATCATCACCGTCTTTATCGGTTACAAACTTCATTTTATAATCATTAGCTGACAGAAACCAATTCTTATTTCCTAAAATTTCCAAACTATTGTACGACAATAGATTATATGTAAAAACAATAGTCTCGTTCATTCGCGAGACTGGAATGTTTTTGTTCATAACCTTCAACATATAATCATACCAACCCTTAAAATCATTAGACCGATTTTTGCGCCAAAAAGCATCTATGGTCTTAACCAAATTAAGCATGTGCGGAAGAGCATTTGCACGTTTTTTCACATATAAATTCATCAAAGCGACAACATTTTCCAAATCCGTTCCAGAAATTACACCGCTTTGAAGCGTAGTCTTAAACTTATTAACCTCCGCTTTGTTTTCAGGAGTTTTAGCACTAATAAAACTTTCAACCTGCTTTGATAATTCAGCAGCATTTGCCGTAAAAACATCTGAAGTCTGAGCATAACCGACAGAAGTAAGTACTAAAAGAGAAACTAATATAATTATATGTTTAAAAAAATTCATAGTCTAAGTTTTTTTTGGGTGAAAAAAAAGGGAATGCAGCATTTCTGCCTGTGCCGCATCCCCATAATGAAAGTTTATAACAATTTTTTAAACTATCTTGCATCAATAATTTTACCAAATTCGTCAGCCTTGAGAGCAGCGCCACCGATAAGACCACCATCAACGTCCTTCTTAGCAAAAATTTCTTTTGCATTAGAAGACTTACAACTACCACCATAAAGAATAGTTGTATCGTCAGCAACCTTTTGAGAATAGTTGTTAGCAACCTCTTTACGGATAAATTCATGAATCTCTTGTGCTTGTTCAGGTGTTGCAGTAAGACCAGTTCCGATAGCCCAAACAGGTTCGTAAGCGATAATTATTTTTGCAAAATCTTGTTCGCTCAAAGTAAATACGGTATCAACAAGTTGTGCTTTGATAACGTTGAAATAAAGATTAGCACCCGCTTCTCTTTGATCTTTTGTTTCGCCAACACAGAAAATAACGTCTAAACCTTCTTCCAAAGCGAGTTTTATTTTTTTCAAAAGAATTTCAGAGTTCTCTTTGAAATACTGTCTGCGTTCAGAGTGTCCGAGGATAACTGCTTTAACACCAATGCCTTTGAGCATCGATGCTGAAACTTCACCAGTATAAGCACCGTTTTTGGTTGCAGCACAATCCTGAGCAGCAAGAATAACTTTGTTAGAATCAATAACTTGTGCAACAGATGCCAAATGTGTAAAAGGCGGAGCGATTACAATTTGTTTTCCCTCTGGAAGATTTTTTTCAACTGCATACGCACTTACTTTTTTTGCGAGTTCAACTCCTTCAGCAACTGAAGTATTCATTTTCCAGTTGCCTGCTACTATTAATTTTCTCATTTTGATAATATTAATATTAAAAAAAATTATTGTTTCAACTGATAATTTATTTGATCTAATTGTTTGAAATATTCCTCTTTTTCAGCAACTTCCTTTTCTATTGACGACAATGTGAGTTGATTAATATCATCATCACCGGCAACAATAGAAAGAGATTCTTTATCGGTTGCATTTTCAATTTTTTGGTCATGAGCCTGAAGTTTATTCATCATTTTTTCGTGTTGTTTCACGGCTTTGATTTTTTCCTTCAAGGCAATATATTCTTCTTCTTGTTTTTCAAAAAGACCAATGCGAGATTTGTATCCTGAAATTTTTTGACTATAATCTTTTACAATTCCATCGCATTTTTCCATAGTCTCAAAACTTAAATCCGCACCAAATTTTTCACGAATTTCTGAATAATTATCCAAAAGTTCTTCTTTGTTATAATTGGCACTAACTTTCTCAAATTCAGGCTGATATGTTGTAAAAATAGCATCATTGCTCCATGCCGTCAAACGTCGAATTTCGCTTTCGGCTTTAAACTTGTTTTGTCTTGCCGAAGAAATTGCTTGATTAATTTTCATTTCCACCGATTTATTTGACTCTGGCACCGAAGGAATTGGATTTCCACCGGCTTCAACAAGATTCTTAACAAAGAAAGTAACTATCAGCGTTACAACACCTAACGCCGAAATTACGGCACCTAAAAAATGACTACCCAAAACGTATGCAGCAATACCACCGCCTACCATCAAACCACCTAAAGCATAAAAAATTTTAGCCATATTCTACAAAAATTAAGATTACGCAAAAGTAATAATATTTTTAATTATTCAACGGTGATTTTCAAAATTTTTTTTGTTTGTCTTGTAACTTTAAACTTTTCTGACTGTCTAAAGCCGATAATCCAAATAATAACATCAGAAGATTTTAAAAGTCTGACATTATGTTTTTCGCTCACACTCAACTTATTATCGACAAAAAAATCACTCAATTTTTTCTTGTTTTTTAGTCCAAACGGAACAAAAAAATCGCCGCTATGCCATTTTGAAATTTCAAGCGGAAATTTCAATTTTTCAAAATCGAAATACGCTGTTTTTGAATCTCTTACTGGCGAAAAATCAGACTTTTCGATGATTGAAAACCTCAATTTTTTTTCACCAATTTGTTTTTCTGACAAAAATACATCATCTAACGAAAGAAAACAGTTATCAAAATTATTGTCATTTTGTTGTAACTTATTGATTATAAAAGAATCTCTATCTTTTAAAACAAAAAAATTATCGCTAAAAAATTTTTTGCCACTTTCTTTGGAAAAACACATTCTAAATGCTTCAGCGCACTGCTGACGATTAAAACCAAAGCCATTAAAAATTTCAAAAACCAAACATTCGGGCTCAACAAATGACAAAATGTCAGCAATCTTTACAATCACCGAACCATCATTCTGATGATGCAAAATCTCATCTTTTTTTTGGTTTATAAAAAACTGATAAATATTTTTTGCTGACGAAAGAAAATTCAAACTCAAAGCCACATTATTTTTGAAAGAAGGATTGATTTGCTCAAACAACGGAATTATTTTGTTACGAATTTTATTTCTTGAAAACTCTGATTCATAATTTGTTTTGTCAATTCTGAAACTCAAATTTCTTATCTTGATATAATCCATAATTTCTTGTCTTGAAAAACAAAGTAAAGGACGGATTATTTTATCATTTTTTAATTTTATGCCCGTAAGTCCGTTAATGCCTGCACCCCTAAGAAGATTCAAGAAAAAGGTTTCAATAGCATCATCCTTTTGATGAGCAACGGCAGTAAATAAAAAACTATCATCTTTCATAATTCGCTGAAACTCAGCATATCGCAACTCTCTTGCCGCCATTTCGACCGACAAATTATTCTCTAAAGCATACTTTAAAGTGTCAAAACGTTTCACAAAAAATTTTACGTTATATTTTTCTGCCAAACTTTTTACAAAAACTTCGTCCAACAAAGAATCCTCTCCTCGAAGTTGAAAATTAATATGACAAATCGCAAATTTCAACGAGGCTCTAAACGCCAAATCACACATCACAACTGAATCTGGTCCTCCACTTACGGCAAGCAAAATTTTGTCGCTATCGGGATTAAAAAGTTGATTGGAAGAAACAAACTGCAAAAATTTTTTCAACATCGTTTTTATTGTTTTTTAACAAAGACAAAAATAAAAATAATTTTTTTTCCAACAAAATTTGTATATTTGTTGCAACAATAATTTCTAAAAAAAAATATGGACGAAAAAATTTTACAAAAAACAATTTTACTTGCCAAACAAAATATTGAAAAAGGCGGAGGACCTTTTGCTGCTATAATCGTCAAAAATGGCGAAATAATTGCCGAAAGTGCCAATTCTGTTACCTTAGACAACGACCCGACGGCTCATGCTGAAGTTAACTGCATACGTTTGGCTTGCAAACAACTTGGGACATTTTCACTTCAAGGTTGCGAAATTTATTCCTCATGCGAACCGTGTCCAATGTGTTTGAGTGCGATTTATTGGGCACATATTGACAAAATTTACTACGCTGCAACAAAAAACGATGCTGCTTTCGGAGGTTTTGACGACGATTTTATTTACAAAGAACTCTCAAAACAACCTTTTGAAAGACAAATTCCAGCAAAGATTTTTTTACAAGAAATGGGCAGAAAAGTTTTTGACATTTGGAACTCAACACAAAACAAAATCAAATATTAATCGGCTGACAAAACGACTTCAACGCGACGATTTTTGGCTTTATCTTTTGGCGAAGTACCTAAAGAAAGTGGCTGTCTACCGGCAAAGCCTATACATGCAATTCTCTTAGAATTAACGCCTTTGCCAACAAGATATTTTTTAACGGACTCTGCACGATTTTCGCTCAAAGTTTGAGAAGACTGATTGCTGCCTATTTCGGTATGTCCCAAAAGAGTGATTTTTATTTCGGGATTTTTTTTCAGAAACAATGCTAATTTATTTAATTCTGGATAATTTTCCGATGCCAACTTGTGCGATTGATACTCAAATTCTATGCTTTTGAGTCTCAACTTTTGTGGCAACATTTCAATCACAATTGAACTATCGGTTGAAAGACCTTCTTCAAAAAAAACAGACACAGTTTTGTAATTTGATTTTTCAGAAATAATTGTAAACTCCGAAAAACCACCAACTTGCGCAGAATATTTTCCATGCGTCCCTTTAAGTTCTTGTTTAAAACCAGAAGATGTTTTCAGACTTACAGCCGAGTTCTGAATCTGTCGATTATAGAATTTGTCAACCACAGAAACCGTCAAAAAAACCTCTGAAGACGGACCAAGTTCTTTGGGCAAAACGATTGTATAAATATTTTCATCGAAATTTTCATTGTCGTTTGACACAAAATACGCCGTCTTAAAATCGTTTGAGACACTAAAATAAGCCTCCCAATTTTTTGTATTAACCATAGAACCAATGTTTTGAGGATGCGTCCATTGAAGAAAATTTCCACTTAATCGTCTTGAAAAAAATATGTCAGAATTGCCGTACCCTTTATGACCATAACTGCTGAAAAACAATATTTTATTGTCAGGAGAAAATGATGGCGTTCCCTCGTCAAGTGGAGTATTGATATTTTTCCCAAGATTTTGCGGCTCTGAATACGAACCGTCTTCTTCCAAAAAACTGACATACAAATCCAGACCTCCAATACAATCCTCCAACTCTGCCGCAATAATCAAGACTTTTAAATCAGAACTAAAAGCATACGATACTTGCTCGTTTTTATTAAAAAAATTATTGATTTTAATCGACTTAGGTGTTGTCCAATACAAGTCTGAAATTTTCTTTGTAACCGAAATACCCTCCGATGAAATTTGCTTTCCGTTTTCGTCGTATGTTCCTTCTATAAAAAGCGTATGATTTTTGTCAACAGTTTTTATAACAACATTTACTAATTCATCATTTACTTTATACGGAAAATGTTGCGCTTCAGAGTAAGTTTTACCATTTTTTTCGCTGAAAAAAATATCACAATCGCCATAACCACCATAATTATCTTTTGAATCAATGCGTGAAAAATACAACATCTTTTCGTCATCACTTTCTATTGGTGCAATCTCAGGGACTGAAGAATTGATATTTTCAAGAGGCTTTTTCGACGAGTTGAAAACCATTTTTTCTTTTTCAGAAATAATAGAAAAAAAACTTGACGAAATTTCAGTTTCAGCACCTTTTAAAAGGTATCCATGCCAAAAACCAAAATTTTTAACTTTAGAAGTTGAAAAAACTAAATTACCGTTTATATAAAAATGTGTCAAATTGTCATCTCTAAAAATTTCAAGAAAATTTTCTGTATCGTCTTTAAAAATATATTCCGACTTTTGCCAATCAGTAAAATAATCGAACTTAGAATTATTGAACTGACCAACCAAAAAATATCCTGACTTGCTAATTAAAAACACGTTAGCATTTTCAAGCATTGAGGCTTCAAACATCAGCCCGAAGCCCGAACCGACCTTTCCTTTTTCAAAACGAACTTTTGCCGCAATTTTATAACTATTAAGATTCAGTGGCTTGAAAATTGTTGAATAATTATACATACCGTCATTGCCCTTCAAGAAATAACCATTAGAAACGATTCCCTTGTCCTTAAAAATACATTTTTGAGGCGATGAAAATCTTTCTGTTAACGTATCTTGAGCATTTAACCGATTGAAAAACAACAATATAATTATCAGCAAAAGAAATCGCATAGAATTAAAATAAATACGTTTGCAAAGTAAAGAAAAAAAAATATGAAAATCATAATTTTTATAAGCATTTTATTTTTTTATTGCATAAAACTTGAGGCTCAAACCGATTTTATAGTTATGTTTTACAATGTTGAAAATCTTTTTGACACTTTTGACAATCCCAACACAAACGACGACGAATTTCTACCAAACGGTCAAAAAAACTGGACTTTTCAACGGTATAACAACAAACTAAAACATATTCGTCAGGTTATCAGCGCAGTTGATTATGAGCAATTTCCTGATTTGATTGGACTTTGCGAAGTTGAAAACGCTGACGTTTTATTAGACCTTATAAATAAAGCACCGTTAAAGACTACAGGTTATAAAATTTTTCATCACGAAAGCCGAGATTTTAGAGGAATCGACAACGCAATCTTATACAATCCGTCAACATTTAAACTCCTAAATAGCAACGTTTTTCGTATATATTTCAAAGATACGAGTTATTTTTCAAGAGATATTTTGTACGTAAAAGGAGAAGTTAGACACAAAAAAGATACTTTACACGTTTTTGTAAATCATTGGCCTTCAAGATACGGCGGACAACTTCAAAGCGAAGATTCAAGACTTCAAGCCGCCAAAACATTAAGACATTGTGTAGATTCTGTTCTTAAATTAGACTCTTTAAGCAAAATTCTTTGTATCGGAGATTTCAACGACACGCCTTCCGACCGTTCTATAACAGAAGGACTTAAAGCCAAAACATCGTTCACAAATATTGATTTTAAGTCTCTTTACAACATTTCGTACTATCTTCAGTTTGAGAAAAAACTTTGGACTTACGCATTCCACGAAGATTACAGCATTTTAGACCAAGTAATTGTGTCAGGAGCACTAATAACTAAAAACAAACTATTTATTAGTCCTGACAACGTTGAACCACTGAAAAAAGATTTTATGTTGAAACCTGACGAAAATTTCAATTTAAGACCTTGGCGCACATACTATGGTTATAAATACGAAGGCGGTTTTTCCGACCATTTACCTGTCGTAATTCGATTTTCATATAAATAACCTAAACGAATTAGGCGTTTGTCAACTTATTTGACCGTGGGTTCACACCCACGGCACAATGTGTATTAAAACGCCTAATTCGTAAAATTTTATAATGGAAGTAATTGTTATTTAGCACTAAATGATAACTTCTTCCAATGGAAGTAACTATTATTTAGCAC
>CAJOGF010000019.1 GCA_905233995.1 uncultured Bacteroidales bacterium
GTTTCTCTATGGAATTTGCTCAGTACGAACAACTCAACGCTGCTACTCAGGAAGAAGTTTTGAAGAAACTCGCCGCTAAACGTGCAGCAGAAGAAGCAGGAAAATAATTATTAAACAATAAATTTTATTGATTTGTCTTGTAGAGACGTTACTTTTTTTTCAACGTCTCTACTTTTTTTGTTTTATGAAACTACGTTTATCATATTCGCCTTGTCCTAACGACACTTTTATTTTTTACGCAATTGCTAACAAAAAGATTGATTTGCAAGGGCTTGAGTTTGACATCTCTTTGCACGACATTGATGTCTTAAACAAAAATGCAGCAAAGGAAGATTGTCCTGAAATTACCAAAATCAGTTCTAACGCATACGCAATTGACCTTTGGAAAAAATATATCACGTTGGATTCAGGCTCGGCACTCGGAAGAAACAACGGACCGCTTTTGGTGTCAAAACGCGAAATTAGCGAAAACGATTTAACAGACAAAAGTATCTTGATTCCCGGTGTTAACACTACAGCAAACCTTTTGTTTTCTATTTTTTTTCCTAATGCAAAAAATAAAACTCCAATTTTGTTTTCAAAAATCGAAGAAGAAGTTTTGAAAGAAAAGTTTGATTGTGGTTTGCTTATTCATGAGGGGCGTTTTACGTATAAGGAAAAAGGTCTCAAAAAGGTGGTTGACTTCGGTGAAAAATGGGAGCAAGTTTTTCATAAGCCTATTCCTTTAGGTTCAATTATTGCTAAACGTGATTTGGATAAGACTGTTATTGAAAAAGTTAATGGTTTGATTTTCAACAGTATACAATATGCTTTTGAAAATACTCACGAAACATTAGGATATGTTAGAGAAAATGCAAGAGAATTAAGCGATTCGGTAACTCAAAGTCATATAAAATTATATGTTAATGATTTTTCAAAATCACTTGGCAAAGAAGGCAAAGAGGCAATCGAATTTCTTTATAATAAGGCATTTGAAGTTGGTTTCTTGAAAGAAAAGCCATACGATATTTTCTTAATATAAAAAAACTTGAAAAAAAATTTTTAGGTTTCAAAAAATATTCTTTATATTTGTTTTTGACTCTTTAATAATATTTTGGTATTTATGGATTCTCTCGAATGGGCACAATCTGCTTTGGGATTGAAAGTATCGGTTTACTCCGAAGACAATCTGAAAGGTTTTTTTATATTGGATAAACAGGTAATCAATCTGCTTTGGGCGGGTACGCCAAGAATTTATATTGTGTATGTAAAGTTTTCGCAGGCTTTGCAAGAGAAGTGTTATACTTTGGATTTAACTGATTTAAAACCAGTGATTTCTCAAAGTAATGCTCTTAGAATGTCGTTGAAAAGGAAAAATAATTTGTCAGAAAATTCGTCTTTGACTCCCGTTGGTAGGTGTTGTATTGCGAGGGGCGAGAGTTATCATGACAGATTTTTCAAAGAAGGCAAGTGGCAGTCTCAAAAGGTTTATTTTGATATGTTTGCTTTTGACGACGATAAGCCAAGTGAAACAATTACACAAGGAGTTCAAGAGGCAGAACCGAAAGAAGAAAAAACTTCTGTTGGTAAATTAAAATGTTGTCCGTTTTGTGGAGAAATTTATCCGTCTTCGTTGGCGGTTTGTCCGTTTTGTAACAACAAAAAGGCAAGTACAGAAAGTGAAGATGTTGATTTGGATTTAAGTTAGAAACTTAAGAGATGAAAAAAACTTATAAAAAAATTTTTTCTCTCAAAAATGTTTCTTACATTTGGAGCGTAGAAAAATAAAAACATCAATAATGAGCGATTTCAATCTTATAGCAAATTCCGGCATTCAGTTTCATTCCTTGAAAATAAATCTTGGAATCAAGTCCGAGGCTATGAAAGCAAATGCTGATTTTTACGAAAAAATTGAAGAAGATATAGAAGGAAACAAAGAAATTCAGTTTGTTTTTCCTTATTATCACGAAAAACTTCAGAAATATATTGAACTTACCGACGAGATACGCAAAGTTGCAACCGATAGTGCAACAGGTCAGATTGAGGAAAGTCGTATACCTCAATCGCTTATAAAAACTATCCCTGAACACAAAATCATAACTGTAAGGGCACGAGAAGCGGTTGAAAGTTACGAAGGTGTATGGATTCCGATACCGTATTTAAGGAAAAGTTATGACGGCAAAAAGTTTCAGCAAGGACCTGAAACTTGGGCTATGATGTGGCTTAGTAGAATTTCTGGCGTAGATGATGACAGCGAATTTACTCATAATGTTGTTTTGGCTTTTGATACTCGTTGTGAGGATAATAATGAGGCATATTTGACTCCGACTGTTAAAGATGCTGAAAATTCTATTTTTGAATGTGCAGTAAATTCCGATGATAATTTCTTTTTCTGTGCTCGTCCTTGGGTTCAAGAATGGTTGAAGACCGAATTTGATAAAAAACGTGCTGCTCTTGGTAAACACGACGAAGATTATACTTTTCTTCATACTTCTTTTTATTTGACAATGTTGAAAGTTTTGGGCAAAGCCGATACTTTTCCGAAACTCACTTTACATACAAACAAAGTCGGCATTGACGTTGATTTGATTCTCGATGTTGGTAATTCTCGTACAACTGGTATTTTGGTGGAATCGGTTAAGACGGGTCAACCGTTTGAATTTACCGATGCAATTCCTTTGGAAATCAGAGATATGACTTATCCTGACAGAATTTATTCCGATCCTTTTGACATGAGAGTTGCCTTTGTTAAAACATCGCTTGGTAACGAATCTCAGTTTATTTTGTCGGGAAATCCTAAGGCTTTTGCTTGGCCGTCGCTTGTAAGAATTGGTCGTGAGGCTCAAAGACTTACTGTCTTGAAGTCTTCTGACAATTCTAATTCGGTAATGTCAAGTCCAAAGCGTTATCTTTGGGATACAGAAAAAAGGCTTTTCCCTTGGACTTATATTTCTAAGGTTGACGAAAGATTTGCAAAACCTGCGCTCTATGGTATTGCAGAACTTTTTACCGAGGACGGTAAATTTCTTGAATTTGAGAAAGAAAAAGCCGCTCAAGACCCTGAAATGAAAGCACCGATTCCGGCTATGAATCCGTATTTTTCAAGGTCTTCGCTTATGACTTTTGCTTTCGGTGAAATTTTCATGCAGGCGATTACATACGTTAATAGTTACGGTTTTAGGAAACGTCAAGGTCAAGAAAACTTGCCAAGAAAACTAAAACGTATTGTTATTACTTGTCCTACGGCAATGCTTCAGACCGAGCAGATTATCTTGAGAGAACATGCAAAAGAGGCGATAACGGCTCTCAAAGCATATTTCGGAAAGAGTTTTATTGACGAGAATCTTACAATAATTCCCGACCCTGACGATATTCGTCGAGATGAGGATAAACGTGAGGATTGGAATTATGACGAGGCTACTTGTAATCAGTTAGCGTTTGTTTACGGTGAAATCAAAGACCGTTTTATGAACAATGCTGCACTTTATATAAATACAGTTGGCAAACTTCGTCAGGATACAGTTAATCAGTCGCAACCTGCCGTTACGATAGCAAGTGTTGACATCGGAGGTGGTACAACCGACCTTATGATTGCTTCTTATCAAGCAAATCCAGATGCTAACATTTCTGTCTTGACCCCTTCGCCTATGTTTTGGGAAGGTTTTAATTTGGCTGGTGATGACATTCTAAAACGTGTTATTGAAAGGATTGTTCTTCCTACAATCAAGATATATGCTGATAAATGTGGGTCAAGAAATTCGATTAATGTTATGAATTTTCTTTTTGGTCCGTATCTTGGCAAAACAACTGCAAGAGACAAATTGATGAAAAAACAGTTTGCAATGCAGATAGCCGTTCCTATTGGTACTGACGTTTTGCAGCATACCTCTGAAGAGCGTCCGACAGAAAAACGTTCTTTTGAAAGTTTCTTTGTCAACTATCCGCATCCTAATGCGCAACTTGTGGAATATATCAATTCGGTTTTCAGAGAAGATGGAGCCGAAGGTTTTGATATTGAAAAGGTTGTTTGGACTCTTGACGGAGAAGGCACTGACAAGGTTGTAAAAGATGTTGTTGAAAAAATGATTGGCGACCTTTGTGGAATTGTTTCTCAATATGAATGTGATTATGTTCTTTTGTCAGGTCGCCCAAGTCAATTGCCAGTTGTCAGAGATTTGTTCTTGAAATATTTGCCTGTTACCCCTGACAGAGTTGTTCAGTTAGGACATTATAGAATTGGTACTTGGTATCCTTTTGCTGAAGGTACAGGTGTTATTAAAGATCCAAAAACTTGTGTTGCAGTTGGTGCTACGGTTGCTCTTATGGCAGGAAAACTTCGTCGTCTTGACGATTTCACAATCGATACTTCGCTTTTGAAACGTAATTTCTGCTCTACGGCTGACTATATCGGCGAATATGATGTCAACAAAGCAAGACTTAAAGAAGTTTTTCTTGACCCTGACACAGATTCTAAGAATATCAAATTCTTTGGACACATGATGCTTGGTATGCGTCAAATGCCTACTGACGATTGGATTTCTGCACCTATGTTTAAGTTGGTTTATGCGTCACAACAGGCGGCTCAAACACTTAAAGACCGCGAACCTTTAACTTTTGACTTGGAACGAAATCCAAGAAACAAAGAGGCAATGAAACCGCTTAGAAACGTTATGGACAGAGAGGGCAAAAAAGTTGCCGCAGAAAATTTGAAACTTACGCTTCAATCCCTTGCCGACGAACATGGCTATTGGATGGATTCTGGTATATTCTTAATTCAACTTTTTGACAATTAATTTTTATGGCGAAACTTAGTTTATCGGTTCAAGGCTCTAACGGGAATAATGAGCAAAATGGCGTTCAGCAGACTTCAAAACTTTCGCTGACTAAAAAGGTTGTTCATGATACAGAAACCTCTGACGGCGATGTTTCGGTAGCATCGCTTTCGCAAAAGGTTGAAACGGAGAAACTTTCAGTCGACCCTGTGGCTCAGTCAGAGGCTGTTTCAAGTTGGTTGGTGGAAAAATTCGGTGCGGAGGTTTTTGAGGAGTTAATCAGCAACCCTAATTTGCAGATGCCGTATACAGAGGAAAATTTAAGCACTGAAAAATGGCTTGAAAGGGTTGTTAAAACTTTGTTTTCGCAAGATACAATTTTGAAAATTTCGTCAAAAATATCTTCGCAAATTATTGATAATGACGAAGTTGACAAGATTGTTGCAGAAAAGTTATCAGAGAAAATTTCAAAATATAATGACAAGTTTCAGCAAATGCGCTCTCAAATGGAGCAAATTGAAGGCGAAAAAGCGGTCGTTGAATCACAACTCAACAAGGCTATTCCGCTTACAAAATTTGTTGAAGTGTTTTTTAAGACTCCTGACGGCGATTCGCAGACTTTAAAGCGTATTCGTCAGACGATTAACGAGGCAATTGAACAATCAAATGACGAAAATGTTCCGATTTTTGTCATGAAGTTTGCCAAGGGATTTTCTGCTTTGAATTATATTCTTAATTCTTTGGAGAATACCGAAAAAGCCGAAAAAGAAAAATTGGAGATTGTTTATCGTTCTTTGTCAGAATTATTAACTTGTGTTTCAGGTTGTTATATTTCAGAAAGGAGAACGCTTTTGGATATTATTGCAAAACATTGTAACGAATTTTTTACTGAATACGATTTCATTTCGCCGGAGCAGACGCTCAATGTTGACCCCGAAATTCATAACGCTTCGGGTGCAGGAAATGGAAGCATCAAAGAAGGCTGTTCGTTTGCTGTCCTAAGAAGAGACACCAAAAAAACTGTCAAATACGCAGATATTAAACTTTAATTAAAAAAACTTGATAAAATGGCACAAAGCCCGGAAACAACATCGCTCATACAGCAATGTACAAAAGTAAAACAGGTAATTGAAGATAGTATGAAATGGGTGACGGCAAATGTTGAAAAAGACAAACGCGCCGTTACAATATATAATTTAAAAAAATTAAGACGAGAGGCTAACCGTTATGAAAACGCTTTGCCTCGTCGTCCTTCGGTTGCGATTTTCGGACAAAGTCAGGTTGGAAAATCTTATTTGGTTTCTAACTTGGCAAAAACGCCGGAGGCTGAATCCCTTTTTGTGAAAGTTCCCGATACTGGCGAGGACGTGGACTTTATCGCTTCTATCAATCCTCCGGGAGGTGGAAAAGAAGCAACGGGTTTAGTGTCGCGTTTTACAACTGAAAATAATTGGCAACCCGGTGAAAAACCGTTTCTTTTACGATTGTTTTCTCAAAGCGATGTTGTTAAGATAATTGCTAACGGTTATCTTTCCGACATTACTCAGTATACTTATACTGTTAATCGTGCTGAAATTCAGAAACTTCTTCAAACTTTAAACGCTTCAAAGCAAAGTTCGCCTGCTGCGGGCTTTTCCGAAGACGATGTTTACGATTTGAAAGATTATTGTAACAATAATTTCCGTGATAGTTTCATTATCAAGGATTTAAATAATATAAATTTTTGGGACGACATTGCATCTATTGTGCCTTTTATTGACTCGTCTCAACGTTATCAAATTTTTGAAATTCTTTGGGGTAAGCAACCTTTCTTTACGACATTGTTCAAGCAACTTTCCGATGGACTAAAGCAATTGAACTTTTTGTCGGAAGTTAGAACTGAATTATCTGCGTTGACTCCTCAACAAGACACTATTTTGGATGTTGAAAGGTTGAGAGAATTGTATAAAGAAAACAAAAAGCCGCCTGTAAATTGTTATGACGGTGGCACTTTGGTTGCTACGCTTGATAGAAGTATTCTTTCGGCACTTACGGCAGAAGTGGTTTTGCCGCTCAGCGATTCAACAGCTCAACATCCGCAACGTGCATTCTTGAAAGAGGCTGACGTTTTGGACTTTCCGGGTGCTCGTTCTCGTCAGCAGATTCCTGAAATCACTTTTGAATCCAAAGACGATAACGACAAACTTTTGGTTTTTTTGCGTGGAAAGATTGCCTTTCTTTTCAATCGTTATAATTTCAATTATGAAATTTCAACGCTTCTTTTCTGTATGGACGACAAACAGCCAGAAGTTACGGATTTAGGAAAATTTCTTTACGAGTGGATTCGCAACACTCATGGCGGCAGTCCTGAAAAGCGTGCAGAAAGAGAGCGTCAATTGGCATTGTTGGTTCAACAAAATAGTATTGCAAAGTTGATACCGCTACTTGTGGTATTTACAAAATTCAATATAGAATTGGCAGGAAATCCTGCAACCGACATTCCGGGTAAACTCGATACACATAATGCTAAATGGACGGCTCGTATTGGAGCAAACTTCCGCGATCAAATGGGCTTTTCTGTTGGTGATTTGTGGATTCAGAATTGGGACAACAACGGACCTTTCAAAAATTTGTTCCCTCTTCGCGACCCAAAATGGTCAAAATCTTTCTTTGAGGGTATGGATACTGACGGCAAAGAAACTCAACTTCGTCCAGAATATGTTCAGAAATTTGAGGACATGAAAAATTCATGGGTTAATCATCCTGACGTTGTCTCTCATGTTCATAATCCTTTGGAGTGTTGGAATGAGTTTACCTCGCCAAATAAGTCTGGTATTGATTACATTATAAAATATATGACTCCGACTTGCGATCCTATTATCAAACGTCAACAGATAAAATCGGGAATCGAAAGTCTTAAGTCGCAACTTTATGATATTCTTTCCGCCTTTTATCAAGGCGGAAACATTGATGATAAACTCAAAAAAGCGAAAGTTTCTGCTGCACAAGTGTTTATGTCGCTTATGAAAATGCAAAAAGACAAAAATACTTTTGGCAATTTTATAGATTATCTTACAATCAGCGACGATTTGTCGTGGAAGATTTATTTTGACCTTATGATGAATAAGCAGGTGGATAGTTCCGAAGCCACTGTTGCTCAGCCTCAAACTTCAGGCAATACGGTTGACCTTGATTTGATTGAGATGTTAGGTCAGTTTATTTCGATTGACAAAGATGAAAGTGCGCAATCTATTTTGCAGAAACTCAGAGACTTTTTTGACCTTCAGTCCGATGACGAACTGAAAGCGGTTTTAGCCGAATCGGGCATTGATATTCAGAAACTTCTTGATTTGAAAGATCAAAAGGAGAAAGTTGGTGGTGATACTAACGATAGGGCTTTCCTTTTTGCAGAAAATCTTTTGAGCCGTTGGCTTGAATATATCGAAATGATTAAGCAAGACGAAGTTTTGTTTAGTCTTGGTATGAACAAGAAAACTGCTGACTTGATTATCAACGAGTTGAACCGTAGTAAAAATCGTGTCAACTTAAAAAAGGTTATTGCAGATGCGGTTCGTGAACATGTTAACACATTCCAGTTGACAAGCAACATTGATATTGTTGCAAGAATTTCGGCGATTTTGATAAATAAATTCGTAAACTCTTTGGGTTGGGATTTTGTTCCGGTATCAGAGCGTCCTAAAGTTAAGCCAACGGATGCAAATACTGTTTTTGCACCGAGAGTTGTAAAAGCCCCCGCAAAGAAAGACTTGAAACTTTCGATAGATTTTCCGGGTGAAAGATTTTTCAATGAGTGGGCAACCGGCTTGCGCTCTTCGTTTGAAGCAAACGTTTATTATGAGGAAGGTGTAAAAGATGCAGCCAAAGCCGAAGCCGATGCAAAACTCGGAGTGATACTCGACCAATTGAAATAGAGAGAGTACGTTTAGAGATGTTTGACAGAAAAGATAAAACAGAAGACTGCATATTGTATATCAGTCCTACTACGGATTTTGGTTTCAAAAAAATTTTTGGCACTCCTGAAATAATGATGAGTTTTTTGAATGCCTTGTTTGAAGACCAAAATGTGGGATTGAAAGTTACAAGTTTGGTATATTTGGACAAAGAATCGGACGGCGATGAACCAAAATCACGCCGTACGATTTTTGATATGAGATGTACTGCGCAAAATGGCGAAGAGTTTTTGGTGGAAATGCAAAATCAAAGTCAACCGTTTTTTGATAACCGCATTATCTACTACATGTCGCGTGGTATAACTATACAGGGGAAAAATGATGGTAAGTCTGACTTAACTGAGGAGGATGATGAATCCAAACTTTCTTGGTATAGCCGGCTGAAACCGGTTTATGGTGTTTTTTTGATGAACTTTTATGATTCTAAGATTAAGAAGAAGATAACACATGCTTGTTGGATTGATAAAGATTCAGATGGTGTTGTGGTTAATGAACTTCAACAGTATTTTAAGATTCAAATGCCTTTTTATAGGGAGAGTCGTTTAAAACCTGAGGATTGTAAAAGTCATTTAGATTATTGGATGTTCAATTTAACAAATATGGGTACTATGAAAACAGCGATGCCTTTTATAGAACAAGATTCGGGACTTGCCTTGATGAATCAAGTTGCAAGTTTTCATACTTTGTCAGAGTCTGAGCAATTTCGTTATTTGACCGATAGAGATGATGAAATGGTCTGGCGTTCTGTTGTTTCAGAGGAGCAGGAGAGGGAAATAAGACATTCACTTGCTGTTAGTCGAGCCGAGGGTCGAGCCATGGGACTTGCCGAAGGTCGAGCCGAGGGTCGAGCCGAAGGTATTACCCAAGGTGTTGCCGAAGAGAAGCAACGCAATTATATCGAACTTCTTAATATGGCGAAAGAAATGAAACGTAAAAATTATCCTCTTGATGATATTATTGCGTTTACTAAACTTTCACGCGAAGAAATTGAGGCTTTATAACCTATTTGATAACTAAAAATAATTTTCATATTCCGCATAAATAATCGAAACGTTCCGAAATATTCGATTCTAAGCGGGATATTAAATAAAATAGGAGACTGATTTTTTTACGGTTTTTGTTCCGAAAAACTGTATATAGAAAGTAAAGTTTTATTTACTGCTTATGGACATTTTCCATAGGCTTTTGTTGTTTGTGCCTGTATGTAATGTTTTTTTTACTTTGAGTACTAATTTTCTAAAAAAAAATAGTGTATAAAAATTTCTTTATAACTTATTGATTATGAAAAATATGTAAAATTTCTTAATTTTTTAGCAAAATATTCTCACTTTTTTCTTTCAACAATGCAACAAATTTATTAATTTTATGGTCTAAAATAGTGGGTGGACTATACTAAAACCACCTCAAATTACGTTTATAATTTGAGATGAAGGCTTAAAAAGTCTTGTTTCGCTTACTAAAAGTAAAATATACATGAACTATCATTCACATTTATACGACCATACTATGTTAAAATTAGTATCTAAGAAAGTGGCAGTACGTCTTTTCACTGTGCTTTCAATCTTGTTTATTATTCAAACCAATGCTTGGGGACAGATTAATGTCTGTGGTACCAATGGTCAATTGCAAGGAAGTAATTTCGGCTTACACACTGATGGTGGTAGATGGGTTTATAATGCCGATGATGTTACTATTAACACCTCTACCGATAGAAATAGTAGTTTTACGCTGAAAAAACCAACAGCAAGTATATCTTGGTACTATAAGAAAGCAAAGGCTAATACAACACCTACAGAGTATGAAGATGTATTGGAGGCTACGTATACAATCCAAAATGTTATGCCTACAGTAAATTTGGACAAGGCAAATCCAAGTATTTCTTGTGGTACGAGTGCAAGTATTACTGTATCTGGTGCTGTTACAGGGTATGGTCAATATACTTTAAAATGGGATGATGGAACTACAAGCACTATAGGAGGTGGAACAACATCTCAAATTTCAAAGAAATATACCTTAAGTGGTAGTACAACAGAAACAGTTTCTGTTACTGTTACGTCAAATTTGTTATCGTCTTGTTCAGTAACGGCATCAACATCAATTTCAAATACAAGTTTAGATGATTATTTGGCTGGTGCTGGTAATGAAGATTATACTACTTGCGATTCAAAAGTGAATTTGGTTGCTCCAACTGCTCCTACGGGATTTACGGGTAAGTGGTCTGGTGGTTCGGTTGCGGATGCAACTTCTCCTGTAACAACAGCAACATTAGCCTCTGGGGAGAATAATTTTGTATGGACAGTTTCTAATGGTAGTTCTTGTAGTAAACAAATCAAGTATAAAATTACAAATAATAGTCATCCTATTAATATTGGTGATATATCGGATGTTGCTTTTTGTCCCAATGATGCAAATGCAAAAACTATTTCTGTACCTGCTGCTGATGGTACGTATTGGACAAGAACAATTACTCCGACGAATGGTATTTCAGGCGATAATGCTAATGGTACTATTAAGAATCTCACAATTAATAAGAATAATTTAAGTAATGGGGAAAATGTTTATTATGTTGTTTACAAACCTACTAATCAGAATTCTTGTCAAACTGAAAATATAACAACAACGTTTGTCGTTACCAAATATAATAATCCAACTATTACGGCAGAACCTACTGGAACATTTTGTTCTAATAATGGTCAAGTAAGTTTAAGTGCTGATGTTGACGTTTCAACTTATCCTTCAGATGCGGACTATGGTTGGCGTGGTGCTGTTTCGTTTGTAGATAGTAAAAGTCCTAATACAGTTGCTACTATTACTGGTGCTGACGAAAAGACAATATGGTGGAGTGCTAATGTTGGTGGTTGTCAACTTAAAAGTAATGAAATTAAACTTACTAACAAAAAACCTACTCTTACTTTATCTCCTGACCAAACTATTTGTGGTAATGGTTCTGTTGTGATTGAAGCAACAATTAGTAATACAAATGAAACTCCTGTTTGGTCAGGTGTTCCTGCTGGTGCAACTGCAACCTATAATAGTTCAAAAACACAGTTAACCCTTTCAAATATTCCTAACGGTTCACATGTTATTACTGTTTCTGTTGGAAGTGATGATTGTAAGGTTGAGGCTTCAACCATAGTTAGTAATATTGGTATTGAAGGCGTAACCCATGAAGGTCAATTAGATAATTGTGAGTCAGAACTTTACCTTGTTGCACAAACGCCTATGCCAGCGGGTGCTACAGGTGAATGGCGAGTAACGGGTACGGGTGGTAATGCTGATGATCCTTATAGTGCGGCAACTACATTTAGAGGTGTTCAGAGTGGTCTTGCATCTTATACTTGGCATATTGAAAGTGCTGATGGTAAATGTAAGTTTGATGAAATTTATAGTTATTCTAATAACGTTGTTAGTGTAAGTCTTGGAGAAGATAAGATTCTTTGTGGAGAATCTGATGTTGATTTGAAAGTTACATTAACTCCTAAAATTATGAATAATGCTAATGGTAGTGGTATAAATGGGGTAAAATGGACTCATGGTTCCACCACAACAACTGCTACATCTTTAGGTAGTAAAACTTTTGCGTTGTATAATGGTGCAAACTCAATTCAGGTAGATGTTACCGTAGGTACTTGTGTGGCACATGCTCATGTTACATATACTAAACTTACTGCTAAAGCGTCAGCTAATCCAGACTATGTTTGTAGTTCGGATGGTGAAAACAGCGTAGTAACTCTTAATGCTAACGACATTTCAACTTACCCTGAAGGTACAACTGCAAAATGGATTGTTAATGGTTCTGCTACTGTTAATAACATTAACGAAAATAATACTACTGCTTTGATTTCTGGTACGGGTGGTGTTTCTTTTACATGGGAAGTAACAAGTCCGTCAGGTTCTTGTAAAGCGAGTGCTACTACCGACCAGATTGAAAAACTTGAACTTACACCAAAAGCAAATGAAGTTTGTTCTCAAAATGGTACAGCAGTGCTTGAAGCAGATGGTTCAAGTTTGTCAGGTATCGAGTTTGTAGGTTCTTGGAAGGTTGCCGACGGAGGCCCCGCTACTGTTACTAATAATGCTGATAATGTTAGTGCTAATGTAACTGGTCTTAAACCGGGTGTTAACAAATTTATCTATACTGTTACTCCCAAAACGAGAGAGGGCGTACTAATGCCTGAATGTACTCGTACTGCTGAAACTCAAATCGTTTATGTAACGGCAACTGCAAATATCTCTACATCAATGGTTTGTTCTGAAAGTGACATTGTACAACTCAATGGTAACGACCCCGCTCCGGGTACTGGAACATGGTCGTTTGTTACTGATGCTAACGGTGCTGTTATTGATGATGTCAATAGTTCTGTTACAAATGTTTCACATCTCTCTCACACTGGCACAGGTAAAAATCATTTGAAGTGGCGTACGGAATATACAACTGACGGTGGGAAGTTGTGTTATGCTACAGCAGATGTTGAGATTGAAAGTTTTGCTGTTGACGCAGGTGCAGGTGATGACGATGAAATTTGTGGCGATGCAAATGACACTTACACTTTAAAAGCTACTACATTACCAACAACCACTCCTGCAACTGTTGGTTATTGGACAAAAGACGGTGGAGCCGCAACTCTTCCTGCTAATGTTAGTACAGAGTCTATAACAGTAACAAATTTGCAACCTGGTGGTAACACTTTCACTTGGCATGTGTACAGAGAAAAAGATGGTAAAGTTTGTCATGCAGAAGATCAAGTTACTATCTACAATTCAAAAGTTGATGACGCAGATGCTGGTGAAGACCTCTTTGTGTGTGAAGAAAATTTTGATGACAATGGCAACCCTCGTACTCATCTTGATGGTAACAAAGCGGTAAATGGTGAAGGTCATTGGGAGTTAGTTTCTGGAAATGTTAATTTTATTTCTGAATCAAACTCAAACCAAACTGTTTACTCTTGGGAGACTGAAACAACTTATGAAGGAGTCCCGTATGTTGTAACTACTACAATATCTGTTGATGAAAATGGAAATGTTGTTTCTGAAAAATCAGTTGCTTATACATTGGTAGATTATCCTATCTTGGTTCCTTATCAAGAAACAATGGCTGTAACCAAGCCGTATGTTGGACCTTCATGGCCAGTGAAAGAAGAAGATGGTGAAGAACTTAACATAGAATATGCATATAAAAATGAATCAGACAATTATACCAGCATTGTTGACAGTGTCATTAATGCCCTTGATGATAAAGTTAAACAAGATGGTGAGTCCTCAAGAACGTCTACGGATTTAAACTCTACTACAAAACTTACAGTCTACACTACATATATTGATGACGGTAGTGGTGTTTGGTATGAGTTGAAACAAGAAGTTTTAAGTTTCTATGCAACTGGTGCAAGCGGTGTGTATGAAGTTACTAATAACCGTTCAGAAACTCGTACTTATATTTACCATTCCAATAGAGTATCAAGTCGTGTGGAAAAAGAGTGGATTACAGATCCTATATTACGTTCAGCGGTTGCTGAATCGGTAGGAAAGCCATATTCTATAACTGGAACAATAGTCGAAACTGCTGACGGTTGGACTTTAGTAGACGGTTATCCTCAGATAACTGCTGTAGAAGTTCCTGATCCTCGTACTGGTATCAAGGATTTACAAAAAGGTCTTAACGTCTTCAAGTGGAAAATCACTAAAGGTGTTTTGAAAGAAGATTTTTGTACATCTGAAGATTTAGTCAACGTATACTATACACCAGTTGAAGTTGACGCAGGTGATATTCAGAAGTTATGTTCTAATGTAACATCATTGCAACCTGACGTTGATATTACAGCATATCAAAATATGACTGGTGCAACTGCGGAGTGGAAACTGCTTTGGAGTACAGAAGATGGTGTTACTATTTCAGATCCATCAGCAAAACAACCTACAGTCAGTGATTTGAAATGCGGAAAAAATGTTTTCACTTTAACCGCTACTGTTGAAGTTTCACAAGAGGGTGAGGTTAAAAAAGTATGTCCAGGTTCTGACGAAGTTGTTATTTGGAACGATGAAGTTGGTGAGGTTGATGCAGGTGAAGATATTGTAACTTGTGGAAGACTTGTAACAGACCCTGACAAAAAGAAAGGTTATTATGTAGGTGAAGCAGGTTTGTCTGCAACAAGCAAATCTACTTGTAGAAACGTTGACGATTTGAATGGTTTTTGGACAACTGTTCAGGGATCAGGTAGAACAGAAAATTCTACAAGTGCAGTTACCTCTGTTACTAACCTTCAGCGTAGTGCAATACAAAGTTATTCTGACTATTGGCAAGAACAACAATATAGTTCTTCCAATCAGTTCCAGTGGACAATGACTTATGTTAATCCTGAAACTAATCACGAGTGTCGTGCTTCAGATATAGTGGAGGTTTATTGGATTGCTCCTAACGATGCTGATGCTGGTGATGATGTTCGAGCATGTAATAATAATATTGACCTTTATGCAAAAGACGAGGGTTCAGGTGCAGCATTAAGTTGGTGGACATCATCTTCTGCAAACTCCAACAATGATGCAAATACTTACACTAATCCATTTTGGGGAACAGAAGATGCTGCATCGGTTGTGAAGTCTGAAAGTTATGAGAATAAAAATATTAGTGAACTTGATGAGAGCGAACAACCTACTATAACTATTCAAAATGGAACTATAGTTTCGGCAACTAAGCAAGTTTATTTGGAGAGAAACACTTTTAGTGCCGCTACAAGTTCGGAAGAGTTAGGTACTACAACTGAGAAAGTTACCTATTGGATAAAAACTACAAAAATTCTTTATTACGACCAAAATGGTAATGTTGTTTTGGTTAATACAGATAGAGAATATTTTAAAGGTGATGCTGAAAGGTCAGAGTCAGTTGATGAAAATGGTAATACCGTTTATGGTTCGTTGGTAAATCCTGTTGCTGTTGACAAAGAAGAAGCAGAAAGTCATTTTCAAGTTAAGTTGTATCAAACTGCAAACGAGGCATTTAATGCGCAAGTTGATGGAGCGCAGACTTCAAACACTGCTTCTAATCCTACTACTACCACATTTACTTGGAACAAGTACAACCAAATGATTTGGAATCATAGAGAAACGGATCCGACTATTGTTGGTTGTTTGGCGTGGGATCAAGTTACGGTTACAACTCTCAATTTGAAGTTCAATTCCAACAATGCCGGCTCTGAACAAGTTATTTGTGATGATTATGTTCAATTACAAGCATCTCCTTTCTCTGCTGAAAATGATTCTTACGACATGTGTGATGACTATCCTCAAGGCAAATGGTCGGTTATTCATGGTTGGGGTAATTTTGTAAGTTCTTCGGACGAAACTGATAAAGAAAATTACAATTTGGAAAGTGTTATGACTACAATGAATCCTTGGGTTAAGGATTTGTCTTTTGATACAAATATTTTCCGTTGGACTGTTCAAGTATGTGTTCGTCCCAAATCAGCAAGTTCTGGTCAGCAAGAATTGTATTGTCAGTATCAAGAAGATGTATACATTACTAATGCTCAACCTACAAAAGTAGACTTAGGTGATGATAGAGAAATATGTGCAGATTATACTACTATCTCTGCTAACATTCCTGATAGAGTAACAAAAGCTAAATGGGAGTATACTGATGGTTATGCTGAAATTACTCAGCCTGATATAAAGAATAAACAGACAGATGCTTATTTTGAAAATATAAAAACTGGTGCAAATAATTTCAAGCTTACTGTTGAATATACATATCGTTCCAATAAGAATGATTTAGTACAAAAAACTTGTGAATCTTCTGATAACATTACTATTTGGAATCACTCTGTAAGTGCTAATGCGGGTAACGATAAATATCCGTGTTCAGAAACTGTTCGTCTTGTGGCAAATAGGCCTACTGACGATGGTAGTGGAATGCCAATTGATGGTTGGTGGACTTCTGCTGTAAATGACCCCGGTCAAAAATTCTACAAAACAGGAGATGA
>CAJOGF010000020.1:0-4754 GCA_905233995.1 uncultured Bacteroidales bacterium
TTACACATAAACGTCGTCTTTCGGCTTTAGGACCGGGAGGGTTGTCAAGAGATCGTGCAGGTTTTGAGGTTAGGGACGTTCACTATACGCATTATGGTCGTCTTTGCCCTATTGAAACACCTGAAGGTCCTAACATCGGTCTTATTTCGTCGCTTTGCGTTTTCGCTAAAATCGACGATTTGGGCTTTATTGAAACACCTTATAGAAAAGTAACCGACGGTGTGGTTGATTTCTCACCCGAAGGTATGCAATATATGACTGCCGAAGACGAAGACAACAAAAAAGTTGCTCAGGCAACCGCGCTTGTTGACGATAACGGCAGACTTCTTGAAAAGAGGGTTAAAGCGCGTCAAAATGCCGACTTCCCGGTTATTTCGCCCGAAGAAGTTGAACTTATGGACGTTGCGCCAAACCAGATTTCATCGCTTGCGGCTTCGCTTATTCCGTTCTTGGAGCATGACGATGCTAACCGTGCGTTGATGGGTTCTAACATGATGCGTCAGGCTGTTCCTATTATTGAGCCTGAAGCCCCGATTGTCGGAACAGGAATCGAGGCTCGTTGCGCAAAAGATTCACGTACTCAGATAATTGCAGAAGACGACGGTGTTATTCAGTATGTTGACGGCGATAAAATTGTTGTCCGTTATAATAAAACCGAAGAAGAAAGATTTGTTGAGTTCAACCCTGAAGACGTTACGTATTATTTGACCAAGTTCAAGAAAACGAACCAAAGTATGTGTATTAACATTCGTCCGATTGTACGTAAAGGTCAGCAGGTTAAGAAAGGTGAGATTATGACCGAAGGTTACGCTACCAAAGGCGGCGAATTGGCTTTAGGTCGTAATATGAAAGTTGCATTCATGCCTTGGAAAGGTTACAACTATGAGGACGCAATTGTTATTTCCGAAAAAGTTGTAAGAGAAGACCTTTTCACTTCTATACATATTGACGAATATCAGTTGGAGGTTCGTGATACCAAACGCGGTATGGAAGAACTCACTGCCGATATTCCTAACGTTAGCGAAGACGCTACTAAAAACCTTGACGAAAACGGTCTTATCCGTGTTGGTGCTGAGGTGGTTCCGGGTGATATTCTTATCGGTAAAATCACGCCGAAAGGAGAGTCAGACCCTTCTCCAGAGGAGAAATTGTTGAGAGCCATTTTCGGTGAAAAAGCAGGTGATGTAAAAGACGCATCTCTTAAAACTCCGCCTTCTATAAAAGGTGTTGTTATTGAAAAACGTCTTTTCTCTCGTCAGATGAAAGACCGTAAAGGTAAAGCCGCTGACAAGCCGCAGATTCAGAAAATTGACAAGGATTTTGAAAAAGTTGCTTTCGATTTAAGAGAAAAACTTATTGAAAAACTTTTCATCCTTACCAATGGCAAAACTTCGCAGGGCGTAAAAGATTATTTCAACAAAGACGTAATTGCAAAAGGTGTTAAGTTCACTTTGAAAAATCTTCAGGAAATCGAAAACTACATCGATATTAATCCTAACAAGTGGACTACTGACAAAAAGAAAAACGACACTATTAAGGCACTTCTTCACAACTATGTTGTAAAATACAAAGAGGAAGAAAGTGTTTATCGTCGTCAGAAATACAACTTTATGATTGGTGACGAACTTCCAATTGGCATTATTCAACTTGCCAAGGTTTACGTTGCAATGAAGAGAAAACTTCGTGTCGGCGACAAAATGGCAGGTCGTCACGGAAACAAAGGTATTGTTTCAAGAATTGTCCGCGCCGAGGATATGCCGTTCCTTGAAGACGGTACTCCTGTTGACATTGTTCTAAACCCGTTAGGTGTGCCTTCTCGTATGAACCTTGGTCAGATTTATGAAACTGTTCTTGGTTGGGCTGGTAAAACTATGGGAGTTACCTTTGCAACCCCGATTTTCGATGGTGCAACTGTTGATCAAATCGGTGATTTGATGGAGAAAAATGGTTTGCCGAGATTTGGTAAAACTTACCTTTATGACGGTGGTACGGGCGAAAGATTCGACCAACCGGCAACTGTAGGAGTTATCTATATGTTGAAATTAGGACACATGGTTGATGACAAAATGCATGCTCGTTCAATCGGTCCTTATTCTCTTATTACTCAGCAACCGTTAGGAGGTAAAGCGCAGTTTGGTGGTCAGAGGTTTGGAGAAATGGAGGTTTGGGCAATTGAGGCATTCGGTGCAGCAAACATTCTTCAAGAAATCTTGACTGTAAAATCAGATGACGTTGTAGGTAGGGCAAAGGCTTACGAGGCTATCGTTAAAGGCGATCCTATGCCTACTCCCGGTATCCCGGAATCGTTCAATGTGCTTTTGCACGAATTAAGAGGCTTGGGATTAAGCGTTACGTTAAACTAAATGAAACATAATTTTGAAAATATAAGCGAACAATGGTAGCATTTCGTAAAGACAACAAAATTAAAAATAATTTTACCAAGATTTCAATCGGGCTTGCTTCGCCTGAAGAGATTTTGGAAAGGTCTTCGGGTGAGGTTTTAAAACCCGAAACCATCAACTACCGTACCTACAAACCCGAAAGGGACGGTCTGTTCTGTGAGAGAATTTTCGGACCGGTAAAGGATTATGAATGTCATTGCGGAAAGTACAAACGTATCCGTTACAAAGGTATTGTCTGCGACCGCTGCGGTGTGGAAGTTACTGAAAAAAAGGTAAGAAGGGAACGTATGGGACACATTCAACTTGTTGTTCCTGTGGCTCATATCTGGTATTTCAGAAGTCTTCCAAATAAGATTGGATACCTTTTGGGTATGCAGACAAAAAAACTTGATTCTATTATTTATTACGAAAAATACGTTGTAATTCAGCCGGGTGTAAAGGCTGAAGACGGTGTTAAAAAGTTGGATTTGTTGGCAGAAGAGGAATATCTTGATATTATGGACTCTTTGCCTAAAGATAATCAACTTTTGGAAGATACAGACCCGAATAAGTTTATCGCTAAAATGGGTGCTGAGGCTATTTACGACCTCTTGAAAGACATCAACTTAGACGAACTTGCTTATTCTTTAAGGGATCAGGCCAACAAGGAAACCTCTCAACAAAGGAAACAGGAGGCTTTGAAAAGACTTCAAGTTGTTCAGATGTTTCGTTCGGCTCCTGAAACCAACAAGCCTGAATATATGATTTTGAAAGTTGTGCCGGTAATTCCTCCGGAGTTGCGTCCGCTTGTTCCTTTGGACGGTGGTAGATTTGCAACCTCCGATTTGAACGACCTTTATCGTCGTGTGATTATCCGTAACAACCGTCTTAAAAGACTTATCGAAATCAAAGCACCGGAAGTCATTTTAAGAAATGAAAAACGTATGCTTCAAGAGGCTGTTGACTCGCTTCTTGACAACTCAAGAAAGTCAAATGCTGTAAAATCAGAGGCTAACCGTCCGCTTAAATCTTTGTCGGACTCTTTGAAAGGTAAAGCAGGACGTTTTCGTCAGAACCTTCTTGGTAAACGTGTTGACTATTCAGCCCGTTCGGTTATTATAGTTGGTCCTGAACTCAAAATGCATGAGTGCGGACTTCCTAAACAAATGGCTTCGGAACTTTACAAACCGTTTGTTATTAGAAAACTTATCGAAAGAGGTATTGTTAAGACAGTTAAGTCAGCAAAAAAAATCGTTGATAGAAAAGACCCTGTCGTTTATGATATTTTGGAAAATGTACTTAAAGGACATCCTGTTCTTTTGAACCGTGCTCCTACGCTTCATAGACTTGGTATTCAGGCTTTTCAACCAAGATTAATTGAAGGTAAGGCTATTCAGTTGCACCCGCTTGTATGTACGGCGTTCAATGCTGACTTCGACGGAGACCAAATGGCTGTACACTTGCCTCTTGGTAATGCTGCTGTTTTGGAGGCGCAAATTTTGATGCTTGCATCTCACAACATTCTTAACCCTGCTAACGGTGAGCCGATTGCAGTGCCGTCTCAGGACATGGTTCTTGGTTTGTATTATATGACCAAAGAGCGTAAACTTGAAAACGGAAAACCAGTTAAAGGTGCAGGTCAGATTTATTATAGTCCAGAAGAAACTATTATTGCTTACAACGAAGGCAAAGCCGCTTTGCAATCTTCATGTAAGATTAAAGTGAATGTTTTGGAAGGTGATGTCTTGGTTAAGAAGATGATTGAAACTACTGTCGGTAGAATTCTTTTCAATCAAGTTGTGCCTGACGAGGTTGGATTTATCAACGAGGTTATCAAAAAGAAAAACTTAAAGTCGATTATTTCGACTGTAATCAAACGTTGTGGTATGGCTCGTGCGGTTCAATTCTTGGACGATATTAAGGCGATGGGTTATTACAGAGCGTTTAAGGGTGGTTTGTCATTCAACCTTGAAGACGTTGTTGTTCCAGAAGAAAAGGCAGCAATGATTCAGGAGGGTTATGACCAAGTTGACGAAATCCTTAACAACTACGGTATGGGTTTCATCACTTTCAACGAGCGTTACAATCAAATTATTGATACTTGGACACAAATTAATCATCGTTTAACAGAGTCAGTGATGAAGACCTTGAGTTCAAATAACGACGGTTTCAATTCTGTTTACATGATGCTTGATTCAGGTGCCCGTGGTTCTAAAGAGCAGATTCGACAACTCTCTGGTATGCGTGGTCTTATGGCAAAACCGCAGAAATCAGGTGCTTCTTCTGGCTCTGAAATTATTGAAAACCCGATTCTTGCTAACTTCAAAGAAGGTCTTTCGGTGCTTGAGTACTTTATCTCTACGCACGGTGCGC
>CAJOGF010000020.1:4788-35071 GCA_905233995.1 uncultured Bacteroidales bacterium
GGTTACTTAACAAGA
Source organism: uncultured Bacteroidales bacterium (assembly GCA_905233995.1). Taxonomy (GTDB): domain Bacteria; phylum Bacteroidota; class Bacteroidia; order Bacteroidales; family UBA3824; genus UBA3824. The sequence goes on from CAJOGF010000020.1 coordinate 4,804, forward strand.
CGTCTTGTTGACGTTGCTCAAGATGTTATCATAACGCAAGAGGATTGTGGAACGTTGCGTGGTCTTATTGCTACACCTTTAAGAAAGAAAGACGAAATTGTTGAAACTCTCGGTAGTAGAGTTCTTGGTCGTACTTCTGTTCACGATGTTATTCATCCTCAGACTGGTATGGTAATCGTTAGGGCAGGAGAGGAGATAACCGAAAAAATCGCTAACGAAATTGATAATTCTCCTATTGAGCAAATCGAAATTCGTTCCGTTTTAACTTGCGAATCGCGCAAAGGCGTTTGTGCAAAATGTTACGGAATGAACCTTGCAACACATAGAAAAGTTCAGGTTGGTGAGGCTGTCGGAACAATTGCGGCACAGTCAATTGGTGAGCCGGGTACGCAGTTGACACTTCGTACATTCCACGTCGGTGGTGTTGCGGGTGGTATTGCGGCTGATTCTTCGTTCACTTCAAAATATGACGGTTATATCAAAATTGAAGACCTTAAAGTTGTACCATTCGTTGATGAAACGGGCAAAGAGGTTATGATTGTTATTTCTCGTCTTGCTGAGGCTAAGATTATTGATTCAAATACAGATATTACTCTTACAACGACACCTATTCAGTATGGTTCTCGTCTTTATTTCAAGGACGGCGACACGGTTAAGAAGGGTGATGTAATTTCTGAGTGGGATCCGTTCAACACTTCGATTATTTCTGAATTTGGCGGTAGAGTTGGTTTTGAAGATATGATTGAAGGCGTTACCTATCATGAAGAGTCTGACGATCAGACCGGTTTCGCAGAGAAAGTCATCATCGAAGCAAAAGACAAAACAAAGTCGCCTGCAATCAGAATTTACGACGAAGATGGTAACACACTTGCAACTTACAATATTCCAGTGTCAGCCCACATTATTAAAAATGAGGGAGAAACAGTTAAGTCGGGCGACATTCTTGTAAAAATACCAAGAAAGGTCGGTTCTCTTGGCGACATCACTGGTGGTTTGCCCCGTGTTACAGAGTTGTTTGAGGCTCGTAATCCTTCTAACCCTGCTGTTGTTTCTGAAATTGACGGTATCGTTACAATGGGTAAAATCAAACGTGGTAATCGTGAAATCACAATCACATCGCGTACTGGCGAAGAGAAGAAATATCTTGTATCGTTAACAAAACAAATCCTTGTTCAAGATCAAGATTATGTAAAGGCTGGTACACCACTTTCTGACGGTGCTGTAACTCCTGCCGATATTCTTGCAATCAAAGGTCCAACAGAGGTTCAGCAAGAGGTTTACCGTTTACAGGGTGTTAAAATCAATGATAAACACTTTGAGGTTATCGTCCGTCAGATGATGAGAAAGGTTAAAATCGAAGATCCGGGTGATACTAATTTCCTTGAGTCAGAGGTGGTTGATAAATGGCAGTTTATGGAGGAAAACGACAGAATGTTCGGTAAAAAAGTTATTCTTGATGCAGGAGATTCTCAAAACCTCAAAAACGGTCAGATTGTTACCCTTAGAAAACTTAGGGACGAAAATTCGGTTCTCAAACGTAAGGATTTAAGACTTGTTGAAGCAAGAGATGCTGTTCCTGCAACTTCTTCGCAAATTTTGCAAGGTATTACAAGAGCCTCTTTGCAGACCACAAGTTTCATGTCAGCGGCTTCTTTCCAAGAAACTACAAGAGTTTTGAACGAAGCAGCAATCGCAGGCAAGGTAGATTTCCTTGAAGGATTGAAAGAAAATGTTATTGTAGGACACTTGATTCCGGCAGGTACAGGTATGCGTCGTTACGACCATATCAGTGTTCAGCCAAAGGAATCTTATAGAATGGAGGACTAAAAAAAATGGCTGAAGAAAATAAAGGTCAAATCAATATTGAATTAACTAACGAGATTGCGCAAGGTACTTATGCTAACCTTGCGATAATCTCTCACTCAAGCGCAGAATTTGTAATGGATTTTATCAGGGTTTTGCCCGGACTTCCCAAAGCGCAAGTTAAAAGTCGTATTATCATGACACCTGAACATGCAAAGCGTCTTATGATGGCACTTCAGGACAATATTTTGAGATACGAATCGCAGTTTGGAAAAATTAAAAACACTGAAGGTGCTGGTTCTAATACCTTGCCGCTTTTCGGTGCTGCTCCAACAGAAGCGTAAGTTTTTTTTACTAACGAAAAACTCTTAAAAAAAATAAAGTTGAGCGTTTTTCGTTAGTAAATAAAAAAAATAAAAAAAAGTTGTTATTTTGAAAAAAAGTCCGTAAATTTGCGGTCTGAAATTAATTAGAAAATTATTTATACAAAATGAAAAAAGACATACATCCTGACTCATATCGTCTTGTAGTATTTAAAGATATGAGCAACGAGCAGACTTTTATTACAAAAAGTACTGTTAACACAAAAGACACAATTGAGATTGACGGCGTTACTTATCCGCTTGTTAAACTTGAAATTTCTAACTCTTCACATCCTTTCTTCACAGGAAAGATGAAACTCGTAGACTCTACCGGTAGAGTTGACAAGTTTAAAAAGAGATACGAAAAATCTTACACACAAAAAAGCGGTTTGTAAAAAACCGCTTTTTTTTATATTACTTCCACATCGCTGTATCTGATTGTCATTAAGGCGCAAATTCCAGCAGTTTCTATTGCAATGTAATGTCGTTTTTGGTAGCGGACAAATTTGCCAACAATACCTTCTAACGCGCCTTTTTTTACTCTAACTAACATTCCGGCTTTTGCGTTTAGTTCATCAAGAGTTTTGTATTTTGTACCGAAATGTTCAGGGCTGCAAACTTTCATAAAAACATCCATTTCTTCGTCTTTTATTGTTGCAAAATCAACTGCATCGGAAGTGCTTTTTATGAAATTAATCGGATAATCGAGTTCTTTTTTTAAATTATCGCACCATTTTCTGTCGTATTGTTTATGAATAAACAGCAAATTATGGACGGCTGGCACCAAAGGATACTTTATTAGTTCCTCTCTTGGCGTCAGTTCAGGTGCTTCATAACACATTGGAATAAAAGTTTCTTCGCCTCTTCTGTTGAGTTCGTCTTGAACTTTTAATTCGTTGAGATATAAGGTTTTAATCGGTATCCACATTTTTGTTTTGTCGTTTGGTTCTTTTTGTTTTCAATTTAACGCAATTTTCTACTTTGTCCTTTTCAAGAACAAGAGAAATTAATTCCATAGCCGTTTTTACATATACAAATTTTAGACCGTCTATATAAAGAGGATTTATTTCTTCAATATCTCTTTTGTTGTATTCGGACATAAAAATTGTTTTAATTCCAGCGCGTTTTGCTCCGAGAATTTTTTCTTTTATTCCGCCTACTGCAAGCACTCTTCCTGAAAGTGTGAGTTCGCCGGTCATAGCGATTTTTTGTTTTACGGGGCGTTGAGTGTAGACAGAGGCAAGACAAGTAAAGATACTTATACCTGCTGACGGTCCGTCTTTTGGAACCGCGCCTTCAGGAAAATGTAGGCTTAAATCAAATTCTTTGAACATTCTGTGGTCAATGCCTAATTTATCTTCGTTTGCGCAGAGGTAGTTGATTGCGATTTCGGCTGATTCTTTCATTACTTTTCCGAGATTTCCCGTTATGTTGAGAGTTCCGTTTCCGTTTGAAAGCAACGCTTCAATATACAAAAGTTCGCCTCCTGACGAAGTCCATGCAAGTCCCGGTACAATTCCCGGACATTTGGTTGCAAAGTATTCATCGTGAAGGTATTTTGGATTTCCAAGACTTTGAATTATGCTTTCTTGAGTCGCTTTTTCGCTGTAATTTTTTGTTGAAACTGCTTTAACAGCGGTTTTTCTGACCAATGATGCTAAAACGTTGCTTAATTCTCTTACTCCTGATTCTCTTGTGTAATTGTCAATAATAAATCTTATTTCATTAAGGTTGACTTTAAGATTTTTAGAACTAAGACCGTGATTTTCTAATATTTTTGGAAGTAAATGACGTTTTGTAATTTCCATTTTTTCTTCCGTAACATAACCCGGCACTTCCAAGAGTTCCATTCTGTCTAAAAGTGCGGCTGGTATTTTGTTGATATTGTTTGCCGTTGCAATAAACATCACGTTTGAAAGGTCATAATCTAAGTCCAAATAATTATCGTGAAATTCGCTGTTTTGTTCGGGGTCAAGAACTTCCAACAATGCAGAGGCAGGGTCTCCATGAATACCTGACTCCACTTTGTCGATTTCGTCCAAAACAAAAACTGGATTTGACGAAGCGGCTTTTTTGATATTTTTGATAATTCTGCCGGGCATTGCTCCTATGTATGTGCGACGATGTCCGCGAATTTCAGCCTCATCGTAAAGTCCTCCTAATGATAATCTTACGTATTTTCTGTTAAGAGCCTCTGCTATACTTTTTCCAAGCGATGTTTTGCCTGTCCCCGGAGGTCCGTAAAGGCAGAGAATAGGTGATTTGAGATTTTTTTTCAGTTTCAAAACAGCCAAATATTCTATGATTCTCTCTTTTACTTTTTCCATGCCGTAGTGATTTTTTTCGAGAATTTCTTTTGCACTTTCAATCGTGAAATCATCTGAAGTATATTCGTTCCACGGCAATTCCAAAAGAGTTTGACAATATGATAATTCTATTGCAAATTCAGGAGATTGAGGATTTAATGTTTTTAGTCTTTTGGTTTGTTTTTGAAATGTTTCTTGTACGTATTCAGGCCATTTTTTGCCTTTTGACTTTTTTTCCAACTCTTCTACTTGAAGAAATCCAGCATCGCCGCCGAGTTCTTTTTGAAGCGTTTTTATTTGTTGATTCAGAAAATAATCTCTTTGCTCTTTGTCGATATTTCGTTTTACTTTGTCTTGAATATCGCCTTTTAATTTTATTTTTTCTAATTCGGTATCCAACACTTGAGAGAGCATTTCTGCTCTCTTTTTTATTGAGTTTTCCTTTAGAATTTCGTTTTTGTCTTTGACAGGAATGTCATAATTTGTAACAACGAAACTGATAAGTAAATCCTCTTCTGGGATTTTTTTGATTGCTAAAACTGCTTTTGGGTTGTAGTTTCCGTCCAAATTTGAAAACGACAACGCAGTTTCTCTTATTGATGTAATTAGATTTTGAAACTCGTAGTCGTCTTCGCTTGGAAAAATATCGTTTTGAATTTCGTATTTTGCTTTTAAAACACCAGAAAATTCATCAGAGATTACCTCTTCAGAAAGAATTTTAACACGATTTGTGCCTTCAATAACCGCTGTTACCATGCTTTCTGATTCTTGAGAAAACTTGAGAATTTTGGCTAACGTTCCGTATTCAAAAAGATCTAAAACGCCCGGCGATGATTCTGAGGCATTTTTTTGAGTAACGCATATTACAAAACCGTCTTTTTCGTAAGCCTGTTTTATGGTCTCGATTGAGGCTGCTCGTGTCAGAGTTACGGGCATGACAATTTTAGGAAACAAGACATTGTTTCTTAGCGGTAAAACCATAATTTCGGCATTGTTAATACTATCGGGCGTATCTTTTTCCATTCTTGTGGGTTAAAAATTTTTTCTTAAATTTTGGGTTTCCTCAAAAATATGAGTTAAAATTTCTGTTTCAATCTCGTCGAGTTCAATATGTCTGCGTTTCATCATAATGGAAGCAGTTTCTAAGGCTTTTTTCAGCGGATATGTCTCGTATGCGCTGTCAGCACCGCCCCAAGCAAACGAAGGTACAAAATTTCTCGGAAATCCCGAACCAAAAACGTTAGAACTTACTCCAACAACTGTTCCCGTATTGAACATTGTGTTTATGCTGCTTTTAGAATGGTCGCCCATGATAAGACCACAAAATTGTAGTCCGGTTTTTACAAATCTGTGTTTTGCATAGTTCCAAACTTTCACCTCGGCATAATTATTTTTGAGGTTAGAATTGTTTGTATCGGCACCGAGATTGCACCATTGACCCAAAACAGCGTTGCCTAAGAATCCGTCATGTCCTTTGTTGGAATATCCCCAAATGACGGAGTTGTTAACTTCGCCTCCGCATTTTGTGTGCGGACCCATTGTGGTTGCTCCGTAAATTTTTGCTGAAATTTTAACAACTGAACCTTCGCAAAGTGCTAACGAACCATGTATAACGGCGTTTTCCATAATTTCGGAATCTTTGCCGAGATAAACATAGCCACCGGCTGGATTTATAATTGAAAATTCGGCTTTAGCACCTTCTTCAACAAAAATCCTTTCTTTTTCGAGATAGCGGTTAGTAGGGGAGAGTTCTGCCGATTTTCTGCCAGAGGTTATCAAAAAGAAATCTTTTTCTATTTCTTGCTCGTTTAGAGTGAAAATATCCCATGTATAAGTAATTTTTGAAATATTTTTACATTCTTTTGTGCTTATTGAGAGTGATTTTCTGTCAGAAAAGAATTTCAAAGAATCTTCATCGTTCAATCTTGCTGCAATAAGCGAGCCGTTGAAACTAAGACCTGTTCCTTTTTCAAGTTTGCTGACCTCTAAGAAAAAATCTTTATCGGGAAGAATTGTTGACTCTACACAAAAATTATCATTTGAGAAGACTGGTTTGAATTTTTTTCTTAAATATTCTTCTCCTAAAAGTGAAACATTTTCGTCAGAAATTTTTTTCCATTTGTCTTCAATGGTCAAAATGCCGCATCTTAAATCGCCGCAAGGACGTGTAAATGTTAAAGGTAGAAGTTCAAAACGTTCTTCAAGATTGTCTGAAAGTATTATATTCATTTTTCAAAAAAAATAAATTGTCATTTGAATTACAAAGATGTAAAAAAAAATTGAATTTGACAAAAAAGAAAAAGCATGGAAAAAAAACTTCCATGCCTTTTTTTGTTGAACTATAAAATTGAAATTACATTATGAAAAAAATCAGTTTTTATTTCAATGTTCTTGCAACTTTCTTTTCTTCAAACGATTCTATTATGTCGCCTTCGTGAATATCGTTGAAGTTTTTAATATTCAAACCACATTCAGTTCCGCTGACCGCTTCTTTTGCATCGTCTTTAAAATGTTTCAGCGATTCGAGTTCTCCTGTATGAATAACGATACCATCGCGAATAACCCTGCATTTGTTGGTTCTTATAATTTTGCCTTCCTTTACAAGACAACCTGCAATTGTTCCAACTTTGGAGATTTTGAAAGTCTGTTGAACTTCTGCCGTTCCTGAAATTTCTTCTCTTACATCTGGAGCAAGCATACCTTCCATTGCTGCCTTAACATCGTCAATTGCGTCATAGATAACAGAATATAGTTTTATACTAATGCGCTCTTTTTCTGCAAGTTTCTTTGCACTTGAAGATGGACGAACTTGAAATCCTATTATCAAAGCGTTAGAGGCTTTTGCTAAAAGAATATCGTTTTCTGAAATCTGACCAACACCTTTTGCTATTATGTGAACCTCAATTTCAGGAGTAGAAAGTTGTTCAAACGAACTTTCCAATGCTTCAATCGAACCTTGAACATCACCTTTTATAATAAGGTTGAGTTCTTGGAAATTACCGATTGCAATTCTTCTTGAAATTTCTTCCAAGTCGAGAAGTTTCTTTGTCCTGTCAGCAATTTCTCTTTCTTGTTGTGCTCTTTGAGTTGCTTTTTCGCGAGCGGCTCTTTCATTAGGCATCACCTTGAATTTTTCGCCAGCCGCAGGTGCACCGTCAATACCGAGAATAACAGCCGGTTCTGAAGGTTTAACTTCAGTAATTTTGTTACCTCTTTCATTGAACATTGCTCTTACTTTGCCCGAATGACTTCCTATCCAAATTGCGTCTCCAACTCTTAAAATACCATTTTCAACGATAATGTTGTTGGTATAACCTCTTCCAATGTCCAAGGTAGATTCCAAAACAGTACCTACTGCTGGGCGTTTGTAATTGGCTTTTAAATTCAGCAATTCGGCTTGAAGAAGAATTCTATCCAACAATAAATCAACGTTTATACCTTTTTTTGCTGAAATTTCTACCGAACCGTAGTCGCCTCCCCAATCCTCAACAAGGAAGTTTTTGTTAGCCAATGCTTCTTTGATTTTTTCGGGGTTTGCATCAGGTTTATCAATCTTGTTGATTGCAAAAATAATAGGCACACCTGCTGCTTGTGCATGAGAGAGTGCTTCTTCTGTCTGAGGCATTATGTTGTCATCAGCGGCGATTACAATTACTACAATATCTGTAATTTTAGCACCTCTTGCTCTCATTGCCGTAAATGCGGCATGACCCGGAGTATCAAGGAAAGTAATCTGTTGACCTTTATACTCACCTTTGTCGATAGTAACGTTATATGCTCCAATGTGTTGAGTGATACCACCTGCTTCACCAGCAATTACGTTTGTATTGCGGATATAGTCAAGAAGTGAGGTTTTACCATGGTCAACATGACCCATGATTGTTACAATCGGAGGTCTTGGTTGAAGGTCTTCTGGATTATCTTCGGCTGTTTCCTCATCTTCTTCATCGTGGTCAACAAATTTTACTTCAAAACCGAGTTGACCTGCAATAAGTTCCATTACTTCAGCATCAAGCCTTTGATTAATCGAAACCATAAGGTCTAATTCATCCATACAAATGCTGATGATTTGAGCAACTGGAACATCCATAAGTGCTGCAAGTTCGTTTGCAGAGAGAAATTCAGTAAGTTTTAGAATTTTTTTCTCTTTCTCAAGTTGTTTGTTTTTCTCTTCCTCTTTCTTGAGAATGTCATCGCGTTTGTCGCGGCGTCGTTTCGACGCAAAAGTTTTACCTTTGGTATGCGATAAGACGTTGCTTGTTTCTTTAACAGTCTTATTGATTTCTTCTTCGCTTAATTCAAATGCTTTCCAACGGTCTTTATCTTTACGTTTGTTGTTACGACCTTGATCTTTTTTGTCGTTTTTTGACGGCTTATCAGGTCTGAGATTATCCCGATGGTCTTGCTTATTGTTGTTTTGTTTGCGCTCGTTATCTTGCTCCTTAGAAGAGGAGTTTTCGTTTTGATTCTGTTTGCCTCGATACTTATTATTGTTGTTGCCGTTATTATTATTGTTGTTTTTGTCGTTAGGAGAATTTTGTCCAAAATCGTTTCCTGTTGTATCAACTTTACTACCTTTACGTCTTGTACGTCTTCTTCTTCCGTTTTTGTCGTTTTTTAAGTTTTCGTTTTCAGCGGAAAGTTTGGTTACGTCCATTTTTCCGAGAATTTTCGGACCCGGCAAAATTGTGCTGTTAGGTCTGAAAATCTCTTCTGGAATGTTTTCTGTATAAGTTGTATTTTTTGTTTCTTCGTTTTTGTTATTGTTAGACGAAGAAACTTGTGTTTGTCGAGACTCTAAATTTTTTTGTTGGTTTTGAGCAGCATTTTTTTGTTGTTGCTGTTTTTGTTGTTGTTCCCTTTGTCTTTGTTGCCTTTCCTGACGTTTTTCTTGTTTGTTTTTCTTATCAGGACGCATTTTTGTATTTATGCTATCAAGGTCTATTTTGCCCAACACTTTCAACGTATCCCCCTGAGACTCTTTTGTTTCCTTAGGGGTATTATCGCTAGATGCCAAAACTTTTGTTTGGTTTTGGGTGCTGTTGTTTGTGTTCTGAGGATTGGAACTGTTGCCGGATTTGTTGTTTTTGTTTTTATTTTGATCCAAATCTATTTTGCCTAACACTTTAACTCCATTTGTCTGGGGCAATTGATTAGTGTTCTCGTTTGTTTTTCCGTTGTTCTGCTTCTCAGCCTGTTTTTTTGCTTTGCTTTCTGCTGAAATGGCTTTTTTGCGTTCTTTTTCCATTTCAGTTTGTTTCTCAGCCATTTTTTTAGTCATAATGTCAGAACTAAACTCCTTAACAAGCAAATCATACTGTTTAGCATTGATTTTGCTATTAGGATTTGGGTTATCAATCCTTAATCCTTCCCGTTTGTTAAGAAATTCTACAATAGTGTTGACTCCTACGTTTAGTTCTTTTGCAACTTTATGTAATCGTGTTTCTTTATTTGTCTCTTGTCCCATTATGGAAATTTAAAGATTTTTTTTCGGCGTTAAATATTCTCTACTCAAATTCGGCTTTCAATATGTTGACTACATCGTCAATCGTCTCTTCTTCCAAATCGGTACGTCTTACAAGTTCGTCTTTTGGAATATTGAGAACGTCTTTAGCCGTATCGCAACCGATGCCTTTGAGGGCTTCGATTATCCAACCTTCGATTTCGTCAGAGAACTCCATCAAGTCAACATCTTCTTCCTCGCCTTCTTGAATATCTCTGAACACTTCAATGTCATAACCGGTTAATTGTCCCGCAAGTTTGATATTTGCGCCGTTTCTGCCGATGGCCTTCGACACTTCCTCAGGTGCCAAATAAACTTCCGCCTTCTTTTCGGCTTCATTGACTTTTATATCGTTGATAACGGCGGGACTAAGAGTGCGTTGTATAAAAAGTTGGCTGTTGTTGCTGTAATTGATAACGTCAATGTTTTCGTTTCTTAATTCGCGGACAATGCCGTGGATTCTTGAGCCTTTCATACCTACGCATGCTCCTACAGGATCTATTCTTTCGTCGTAACTTTCAACTGCAACTTTTGCTCTTTCGCCCGGTATTCTGACAATTTTCTTGATTGTTATCAAACCGTCGTAAATTTCTGGTACTTCCAACTCGAAAAGTCTTTCAAGAAATGCTGGAGAAGTTCTTGAAAGTGTTATCGAAGGAGTTCCGTTTTTCATTTCTACGGTGTTGATTACAGCCCTTAAATTGTCGCCCTTATGAAAGAAGTCGCTTGGTATTTGTTCTTGTTTTGGGAGGGCAAGTTCGTTGCCTTCGTCATCAAGAATTAAAATTTCTTTTTTCCAAACCTGATAAACTTCGCCGGTTACAATCTCACCTATACGGTTTTTGTACTTCTCGTAGAGTTTCTCTTTTTCGAGTTCGAGAATCTTCGAGGTAAGATTTTGTCTTAATGTCAAGATTGCTCTACGTCCAAAATCCTTGAATTTCACTTCATCTGTAACCTCCTCATCGATTTCATAATCTTGGTCGATGGCTTTGGCATCAGAAATCGAAATCTCAAGATTCGGGTCTTGAACATCGCCGTCTTCAACAACAACTCTGTTGCGCCAAATTTCGAGGTCGCCTTTATCGATATTGATTATTATATCGAAATTTTCGTCCGTTCCGAACCTTTTGGCAAGTATGTTTCTGAAAACCTCTTCTATTACGCGCATCATTGTGGCGCGGTCAATATTTTTTTGTTCCTTAAATTCGGCAAAGGAATCTATCAGATTATTAATTTCCATATCTATTTTCCGCCTAAAAAATAGGTTATTTAAACGTAATTTTTAACTTCGCTATCTTAATTTTGTCAAATTCCAAAGATTTTTTTTCTGAGATTTTGACACTTTTTTTGTTTTGCTTTTCTATTCTTACTATTTCAACTTCAATGCTGTTATCGTTTACGGCAACAAGTTTTCCCGATATTTTTTTGCCTTCTTTAGGTGTAATATCAATTTGTTTGCCAATATTTTTTTGATATTGTTGCAAAACCTTAAATGGGCAATCAAGACCGGGTGAAGAAACTTCCAAAGAAAAGTCCTCTTTTTCCCTATCAAGTTTTTCTTCCAAAATATGGCTTACTTCGCCACATTCGTCGATTGTGATACCTTCTTTGGTATCTACTGACACAAAAATTTCATTGTTTTCCGAGACTGTAGCCTCAACAATGAAATACCGATTTAACTCGGCTGTTTGATTGAATAAATCAGTTATTCTTTGCGGTGAAATCATATTTTTGGTTAAAAATTCTTATTTTGAATAAAAGAGGGGACTTTTAGAGTCCCCTCTTTATAGTCGCGTTGCAAAATTATAAACTATCTTTTAAAAAAACAAATTTTTTTTTCAGTTTTTTTATTTATCACTTTCGTCATAACACACTAACAATCATACCATTCTAATTTTATCATTTTTTTAACTGATTGATTATCAATATCTAAATCAGCAAGTAAAGTATTCTTATTTTTTTTAAAATTCGTATTAGAATACGTACATACAGCTTTTTCATTAAAAAAAATATCACCGAATAAAACGAATTAAACAAACTGTTTTACAATAAATTACATTAAACGAATACCGCAAGCGGTGACTAATTTAATAATTCTCTTTACTTTTCTCATATTTAATTAAAAGTACCGTCATTGTGGAAAATCTTGTAGATACCATTCTACAAGTTTCCATTCCTCATCATATTTCATCACATAATCAAACTCGCGAGGCTGTTTATTCTCTTCAATGACCTTTTGCAAAATTGCATTCACCTTGTCGGCATCATGAACCCTCCAAACAACATGACACACGCCATCGTATGTCTCACGGAAAAGAAACAGGGCATTAGGCTTTTCCGGATTGTCGTTAAAAATCTTCTCAAGGCTTTCACAATAATCCTGAATAATGCTTATCTCATTTCCATTAGACATGCCATTATTACCAACATCATTCAAGTAAAATACAATAGAAAGATTCCAGCAAAAAATATCTTTGAATTCAAACTTTTTTAGACTATCTTGAATAACAATCACGACAGGATTGCCTTCTTTTGTCTGTGCTTCAACAGAGCAATACGATTCTTCGGAAACCCAAACGTTAACTACATTTTTGTATAACATATACGTTAATTATACTATGAATGGGTATTATACTATAATTATGATGACACAATCCATGCCTCCGCACAAGAAACTTTAATTTTGCGACAAAACCCGTTTCACTTCATCAATTGAAATTGAAAGTTGCGTAGCAATCTTTTCTGGACTTGCTCCAAGTGTTGCCGAAAACTTTATCATTGTAGCCAATTGATTTTTCTGCTCTGCTAATTGACTTTTCTGTTCTGCTAATTTGCTCTCTTGTTCTGCTAATTGACTTTTCTGTTCTTCTAAGTGCTTTTCTTGTTCTGCTAAAAGTTGCTTTTTCTCTTTTAACTCATACTCAAGATCTTCTCTTTCGGCTTGTCTGATTGTCCATAAACGTTCGGCATAATCTTCAAGGTCAAGATTTCGGCGTAATTGTTCATCTGCTGAGGCATGAAGTAAACGTCTGAAAATCACGTTAAAATCAGAGTCGTAATCGGCTGTATCCTCGGTAAGTTCAAGGTAACGGTCATCGTTTTCCACCTTGTAACGCTGGTCGAAAGCACGCAACATTTTTTCTAACGGTTTCTTTGGACGTTCAGGTAGAAATGGAAGTTGTATGATATACAAGTCGTAGGTCATACCTTTAAGAAATTCGCATTGAGTCTTAAAATTCAAAACGTTGTTGTCCTCATCGTAAAAGACCGTACTACCTTTTATCAGCGGGTATTCAAAGCCTTTGCCAAGCGAATGTCCAAGTATAAAAATGCCATAAATACGGCGCGGTTTAAGGACATTATAAGGCGTTTTATCCTTGTCGCGATGATATTTAACAATAGTGTCAGCGTTTGACTTGCTCGCCATCTGTATGCCAAAATAACTGCGAAATCTCATCACTTCTTCCGGCTCTGATGCCTTTTGAAGTTCTATCGTAACAGTTTCTTTGGTACCGTCGGGATTTTCAATCGTACCCGCAAAATCAAAGCGCAAAAGTTTCAGTTGATTGTCGTCGTCGCGATATGTACTTTCGTGTCCTTTAATCTCAACATGTACAATTTTTTTATTCAAAATGCACCCTAAGAGAACTTTTGCAACTCGCTCGTCCTCCACAAGGTATTTAAAAACAGTGTCATATATCGGATTACAAACTTTTGCCATGATTTTTTATTTTTTTTCGATGCAAATATAATTTACTCAAGTTTCGTACGTGATTATTTTTTTAACACGAAAAGCACGGAATACACTAAAATTCAATATAAAGTTGTGGGAAACATAAATATTTTGTTTTTATTCCGTGATTTCCGTGTTAAATAACACTTACGAAAGTTGAATTATACCGTTTGCAAACCGTATATTTCGTTAAAGACTTGTTCGTATTTTTGTAGAACGGCTTTTCTTTTTAGTTTTTGGGTTTGCGTTAATTCTCCTGTTTCTGACGACCAAACCTCTGGCACAAGACGGAATTTCGCAATTTGTTCCACTTTGCCGAGTGTTTTGTTTACTTTTTGAATTTCGCTGTCAATAAGTTTTATTACTTTTTCGTTTGAAATAATTTCGTTGTTATTCCAATCGTTTTTTTGTTCGCCTTCGTTTTTTAAGAATATTTTAAGTGCTTCAAAGTCAGGAGAAATTATTGCTGAGGCAAATTTCTGACTTTCACCCACAATGCAGATTTGAGAAATATACGGAGATTCTTTGCATTTTCCTTCAATCATTTGTGGGGCTATATATTTTCCTGACGAGGTTTTGAAAACGTCCTTCTTTCTATCGGTGATATACAGATAGTTACCGTGTTCTGAAAGATAACCAATATCGCCTGTGCGGAAAAATCCATCTTCGGTCATAACTTCTTTTGTTGCTTCTGGATTTTTGTAATAACCTTTCATCACATTTGGACCTTTTACCAAAATTTCTCCGTCCTCTTCGTCTATTTTTACAATTTCGTTGCTAACAACGGGACCAACAGACGAAAATCTATGGTGATTAACGTCAGCATGTGCGATAATAGGAGAGGTTTCTGTAAGTCCGTAGCCTTCACAAACTTTTATGCCTGCCGCCCAAAGCATACGACTAAGGTTTGGTGATACGGCTGCGCCTCCGCATCCCAAAAATTTCATCTGACCACCAAAGAAATCTTCTCTCCAGTGTTTGTATATAAATTTGTCAAGAATCTTGAGTTCAAGATTATAGAACCAACCGTTAGCATTGTTGTGTTCAAATCTGCGGCCTAATTCTACGGCTTTGTCAAACATTTTTTTCTTCATGCCCGTAAATTTAGCACCTTCTTTCATAATGCCTTCTACTATTTTTTCGGTAACTCTTGGTACGGTGTTGCAGCCGTTTGCTTTGATTTCGCAAAGATTCTGAACTATTGTACCAAGACTTTGCGCATAATAAACGCCTATGCCCAAATATTGATACATATAACAAAAGCATCTTTCGTATACATGGCAAAGCGGCAAAACCGAAAGAATTTTGTGAGTGTGGTCAAGTCCTAAAATGGAACAAGCCGCCGAAAAGTTGCTACAAAAATTCTTATGTGTCAACATTGCCCCTTTTGAAAGTCCTGTTGTGCCAGAGGTGTAAATAATTGAGCAAACATCGTCTTCGCTTACAGAGGCTTTTATTTTTTGTAATTCCTCCTTATAATATACTTCGCTTTTTACTCCTAAGTCATAAACGGTTTTCCAATTCTCTATGCCTTCTATTGGGTTGAAAGAGTATATTTTTTCGAGACTTTTGATGTTTTCTTTTACAGCACTGACACGTCTTTGTGCTACTGCGTCCGAAATAAATACGATTTTTGTTTCGCTATGATTTAGCATAAATTCGTAGTCTTTGCTGCTGATAGTAGGATATACAGGTACGTGTATTGCTCCTACCATGGCTATTGCCATATCCAAGAAATTCCATTCGGGACGGTTGTTGGAAACAGAGGCTATTTTGTCGCCTTTTTTTATTCCTAATGCCAAAAGTCCGTAGGCAAGTATTTCAGAGGTTCTTTTATATTCTTCGGTGCTGATAAGATTCCATTCGCCGTCAACTTTGGAGGCAAGGCAATCTTTGCGCGGAAATTTTTCTAACGCATTGTCCAATAAATCGAATGTTCTTGTAACGTTCATAGTTCCTAAAAGTAATTTATTAGTGTTTTTTTTAACGCTGCAAATTTATAAATAATTTTCGACTAAAAAAAACGGTCGAAAAAAAAATATTTATTATATTTTTGTTAAATCGTTGAAAATTAAAATACTAATTTATTACTAAAAGTCGCAATTTTTTTAGAATTTAACAAAAAAGTCGAAAAAAATCCGCTTTTTTTTATGATTTTGATACGTTTTTTTTGGAATTTTCGACAAATTGAGATGGCGAAATATTGAATTGTTTTGTAAAAGCCGTTGAAAAATAACTTTGCGACGAAAAACCTACTAAATCAGCAACTTCAGATATTGTAACGTCTTTTTCGGCAAGTATTTCGGCAGCGTGTTTTAGCCTTATGATTCTAATAAATTCGTTAGGATTCTGACCCGTTAAGTTTTTTAGTTTCCGTTGAAGATGACCTCTTGAAAGTCCAACCTGCTCCGATAGGTTTTCAACCGAGAGTTGAGGGTCAGAAATTCTACTTTTGATTATTTGTGTTACTTTTTTTAGCAAATCTCTGTCGGGAGAGGTAACGGCGGTATCTTCTGCGTCAAATTTTATTTCAGCAGAAAATTTTTCTTTTAGTTTGGCTCTTAATTCCAACAGTTTTTCGGCTCTAACAAGTAAATGTTTGGGATTGAATGGTTTTGGAATGTAACTATCAGCACCGGTTTCAAGACCTTCTATTTTTTGTTGTTCGCTGTTTTTGGCAGAAAGCATTATAATCGGGATATGACAAGTTTCAATATCGCTTTTGAGAATTTTTGTAAGTTGAGTTCCGTCCATTTCGGGCATCATAACGTCGGTTATGATAAGTTCTGGCATTATTTCCCTTGCTTTGTCAAGACCTTCTTTTCCGTTTGAAGCGGTTTTGATTTCGTACTTATTTTTAAGAAGTTCGGTTGTATAATTGCGGATTTCTTCGTTGTCTTCCACAATTAGGACAAGAGATTTGTTTTGGATAGTTTCTTGTTCCGCATTTTCGTCGTTTGACGTTTTAATCGTTTCTGCGCTCTGAGGCATAAATTTAATATGTTCGTATTGACTATCTTCTACGGCGTTTTGAAATTCCAAACCTTTTGTCAGCATAATTGTAAATGCTGTGCCTTGATTCTCTTTGCTTGAAACTGAAATAATTCCGTGGTGCATTTCAACAAATTTCTTTGTCAGATAAAGTCCTATGCCTGTGCCTTGTTGCATTTTTGAGGTTGAACCTTGATAAAATCTATCAAATATTTTGTCGAGATTTTCTTCAGCAATGCCTTGCCCGTTGTCTTCAACAATGATAACGATATTATCAAGATTTTTGTCGTCTGCTTTTTTCACTGAAATTGAAATTGTTCCGCCTTTGGGTGTAAATTTAAAAGCATTTGAGAGCAGATTGTACATAATTTTGTCGATTTGCTCCTTGTCGAAATAGGCTTCAAAATTATCCAAATCGCTTTCAAACGAGAATTTGTTGAGTTTGTTTTCGGCGTATTGCTGAAAATTTTGATAAATTTCTCTCAAAAATGCTATTAAATCGCCTTTTGAAGGTCTAAAAATAACTTTATCGTTGTCAAGTTTTCTTAAATCCATTATTTCGTTTACCATTCTAAGCAGTCTTTGAGCATTTCGATAAATTACCGAAAGACGACCTAAAGTTTTTTCATTGTTGCTTTTGTCTTCAAGCATTTCTTCCAACGGGCTGATTATTAGTGTTAATGGAGTTCTAAATTCGTGAGAAATGTCCGTGAAAAGTCTTAGTCTTGTTTTGTTGAGTTCAATATCGTTTTGTTGTTTGAGATAACGGATTTTTATTTCGTGTTTTTCGTTTTCGTATTGACGATATTTTTTCAATACTATCGCGATAATTCCGCAAACGACCAAACAATATAAAATTATCATCCAATATCGTTTCCAAATTGGGGCTATGATAGTGATTTTAAGAATTGTAGGTTTTGAAAAATTTTCGCCGTCTACGCTGGCTTTTACTTCAAAATAGTAAACGCCTGCATCGAGATTGGTGTAGTCGGAATAGTTTTTTTGATAATCGTATGTTGTCCAATTGTCGTTGAAACCGCGCATTCTTACTGCGTAAACTACTTTTTGCGGCATTGCGTAGTCAAGAGCGCGATAGACAATCGTGAAACTATTATCTGCTTGATTAAGACTAAAATTGATTTTTCAAGAATGTTGTTTTCTTCGTTTGGCTTTATGCTATGGTTAAAGACCATAAAATCGGTTAAAACAACCTCTGGTACAAAGTCGTGATTTTTGATGTTTTTGGGTAAGAATTTTGTGATGCCGTCAATTCCCCCGAAAAAAATCTCTCCTTTGGGCGATTTGTAAGATGCACCGTGTATAAATTCGTTTGAAAACAATCCATCGTCGGTGGAATAATTGCTGATTGTGCCGTTATCGAATCTAAATTTGCTGATACCCTTGTTGGTGCTAATCCACAGATTGCCGTTGTCGTCTTCTTCAATGGCGTTGATTGTATTGTTTGCAAGTCCGTCTTGCCAAGTAAAAATTCTGTAATTTCCTGTTTCGGTATCTATTAGTTTTAGTCCTGACGATGTCCCAGCCCAAAAACGCTGTTTTGAATCTTCAATCATGCAGTTGTAGGAATTGTAATCGCCGTCAAAACCGAAATTTTTGAAATCTTTTCTTACCGGGTCTATTCTTGAAAGTCCCCAATACGTACCAATCCATAAGTATCCGTGCCTATCAATATAGAGCGAGACTATATGATTGTTAATTAACGAGTTGTCAGGATTTTTGCCGTCTTTTGCAAATGTCTTGAAAATTCCGTTTTTTTTGTCCATCAGATTTAGTCCGCCTCCGTTGGTGGCTACCCAAAGGTTTCCTAATCGGTCTTCTGTTATGGCTGTTACGTCGTTATGACTAAGCGAGGTTTCATCGCCTTGAATGTGCTTGTAGGCTTTGAATTGCTGTGTTTTGCTGTCAAATTCCAACAATCCTTCAAGATATGTGCCGACCCAAATTTTGTTGTTATGGTCTTTGTAGACGCAACGTATGACATTGGTGTTAAGACCGTTTTCTCCTACTTTTATATGTTTGAAACTATTGTCTTGGGTATTCCAAATAAGTATTCCGTCGCCATCGGTTGCAATGTATATATTGTCTTGATTGTCGCCGCAAAGCCCTAAAACAGGCTTTTGTAGAGGCGAGTTAGAGTTTATTTCGTTGCGGTGTCCTATGCCTGAAAACATAGATTTTGGTTTCAAAAGGTTGATTCCACCTTGAAATATTCCGAGCCAAAGATTGTTGTCTTTGTCTGAGAATACAGCGTGAATATTGTCGCTGATAAGTTCTTCGGCGTTTGAGTACTTTTTTGAGAAGTTCCAAAACGTTTCGCTTTCTATGTCAAAATAAAAAAGTCCATTGTTTTGAGTGCCAATCCAGAGATTGTTGTGTATACCTTCAACGGTAGAATAAACATCGCAACATTCGGTATAGATTTTAAATTTTTTTTCCTTGGAATCATAAATGGTTAGTCCCGCTCCGTAAATTCCGATTATTATTTTCCCATCGTTAGTGCACAAAAGCGAATTTATGACATTTCCCGGTATTTTGCCAGAAGCCTTGTTTATGTTGGTAAACGTTTGTTCTTTTGTGTCAAAAATCGAAATTCCGTTGTCTTCGCTTCCTATCCAAATGTTGCCTTCTTTGTCAAGAGCCATCGACAAAAGTCCGTCGGAGCAGAGCGAGTTTTCGTTTGCGTTGTTATGACGATAATATTTAACTGTTTTTTTTTCTAAATTCATTCTTGCCAAGCCTCCGCCTGAAAGCGCAAGCCAAATGTCGCCGTCAGGAGTCTGAAGAATTGCTCTAATGGGAAATTTCTGATGTGTTTGCGGCTGAAGCGGTAATTCTACGTTTATGAAACTTCCGCTTGTATAGTCATAACGACATAACCCCGAAAATGTCCCGAACCAAATTTGTTTGTCTTTGTCAACAAAAATGGTGAAAACTGTATTGTTGTTGACAGAAACACTATCGGAAGGTATGTTGTAAAATGTTTCAAATTTCAAACCGTCAAAGCGGTTTAGACCGTCATTTGTCGCAATCCATATAAACCCTTTTTCGTCTTGACCAATAGCATTGATATGACTGTTGGATAAACCGTCTTTGTCGGTAAATTTAGTAAATGGAAGTTTGTCGGGCGCATGTGTTTTTTGCGCCGAAATCTTAATAGTTATTGTTAAAAAAAAGAGTGTTAAAAATAATAATATATAGTGTTTTTTCATATAAACCGATTTCTTTTAATCTCGAGGATTCAAAGGTAAAAAAAAAATTAGAAATTGAAAAATAATTGCATTTTAGTAGTGTTAATTTAACAATTATTTAAATTATCCTTTGGAAAATAAAAGTCTTAAAATCAATATGTTAACTTAAAAATGTTACAAAAACAAACAAAAAATGTTACAAATTTTAATGCGTTTTATTGCAAATTTTAACAATTTGGCTACAAATTCAAACACACAAAAAAAACTCTATTTCTATATTAGCACTGTGTAAACCGCATCCTTATTTAGATAACAATTACACTAAAAATAAATAATAATGGTTATTGAAAAACTTTTTATAACAATTACACTAAAATTTTTATTTGGATTATTACATGTAGACTTTTACAAATTACAACCTGAAATTAAAACTATTTTACTCGATTAAGAGAAAGAAAAACTAATTAAATAAAGCAATTAAAATTACAAAAAAAATGTCAAATTTTTCTCAGAGACTTTTACAGTTAAAACAGTCTTATCAGACTCTTTTAACAAGGAAAAATGAGCCGGAAGTGCTTTCAAACGGGATTTATACTCGTTATAAATATCCTGTTTTGACTTCAGAACATGCACCTTTGGAATGGCGTTATGACTTAAATGAAAAAACTAATCCTTTTTTGATGGAAAGGATTATGGTTAATGCTGTTTTTAATGCTGGCGCAATCAAATTTGAGGGTAAATATATAGTTGTTGCTCGTGTTGAAGGTGCTGACAGGAAGTCGTTTTTTGCTGTTGCAGAAAGTCCTAATGGCATTGATAATTTCAAGTTTTGGGAAAAGCCGATTGTGATTCCACAACTTGAAGAGCCTGACACAAATGTCTACGATATGCGTCTTACTGCTCATGAAGATGGTTGGATTTATGGTATTTTCTGCACCGAAAGAAAGGATAAAACCGCTCCTGAAGGTGATACAGTAATGGCTGTTGCTAATGCAGGAATTGTTAGGACAAAAGATCTTGTTAATTGGGAAAGACTTGATGACCTGAAATCTTATTCGGGTCAGCAACGTAATGTTGTTCTTCACCCAGAATTTATTGACGGAAAATATGCTTTTTACACTCGTCCACAAGACGGATTTATTGATGTTGGTGGTGGCGGTGGAATTGGTTTCGGACTTTCCGATAATATGGAACATGCTGAGGTTAAAGAAGAAAAAATCATTGATAATAAGATTTATCATACAATCAAAGAAGTGAAAAACGGTATGGGACCACATCCGATTAAAACTTCAGAAGGTTGGCTTTGTTTGGCACACGGAGTAAGAAATACGGCGGCAGGTTTAAGATATGTTCTTTATATGTTTATGACTGCATTGGACGACCCGTCCAAAGTTATTTATTCTCCGGGTGGCTATTTTATTGCGCCAAGATGTAGCGAAAGAGTTGGCGATGTTTCAAACGTTGTTTTCTCAAACGGCTGGATTAAGGACGATGACGGTAGGATTTTGATTTATTATGCGGCTTCAGATACAAGGCTTCATGTTGCTGAAACTTCGGTTGCGCAATTGATTGATTATTGTAAGAATACGCCGCAAGATAATTTCAGAAGTGATTTGTCGGTCAAGGCAATAATAGACTTGGTAGAAAAAAATAAGCAAAATGCTAATTGATTACTTTAATATCGTTTAACTAAATTTAATTTTTAACAGATGGAAAGATTTCAAAAAAAACTGCTTTTGAAATCCTTGTTACTGATTTTCGCTTTGGTGATGTTTTCAGCCTCGGCGTTTGCACAAAAATCTGTAACGGGAAAAGTGGTTGACGAACATGGTGAAGGTCTTCCCGGTGTCAACGTGGTAGAAAAAGGTACTACAAATGGTACAATCACCGACATCGATGGTATTTATCACCTTAACGTCAAGGACGATGCCTCTATTATTTTCAGTTTTATTGGTTATGATGACGTAGAACTGTCTACAGTGGGAGGCACTACATTCAATGTAACGATGAAAGAATCTACTCAAGAGATTGATGAGGTTGTCGTAGTCGGTTACGGTACTATGAAAAAATCCGATGTATCAGGCTCTTCTATAACGATGAAGGCTGAAGACATGGAGGGGTTTGTTGGTTCGGGTGTTGACCAAGTTTTACAAGGTAAAGCAGCCGGTGTACAAGTAACAGCAAACTCAGGTCAGCCGGGTGGCGGAATGAACGTTTCAATCCGTGGTAACGGTACTCTTTCGCTCAAAAATTCGCAACCTCTTTACGTTGTTGATGGTGTGCCAATTCAGAACATTTCACAATCAGGTGCTGATGTTGGTCTCGGTGATGCTTTAGGTAATGGAAATGGTACTTTTTCAGGACTTTCAAATCTTAATCCTGACGATATTGAGTCGATGGAGATTTTGAAAGATGCTTCTGCAACAGCAATTTACGGTTCTCGTGCCGCTAATGGTGTTGTTCTTATCACAACCAAAAAAGGTAAGAAAGGAAAGGCAAACTTCAATTACATTGGAACTTACGGCATTGCAACTCAGCCAACAAAATTGGAATTGATGAATCTTCAAGAATTTGCGCGGTATAATGTGGCTCTTTACCAAGAATCTACTTCAAGTTCTCAGCCACAAGAATCTTATTACGACTATACAATTCTTGGCAAAGGTGTCGACTGGCAAGATGCTATCTATCGTACCGCTAATATGCAGACACATCAACTTAGTGCTTCAGGCGGAACTGACAACGTAAGATACTACATATCAGCAGGATATTATGATCAAGAGGGTACAATGTACGGCTCTGACTATAAGAGGTTTTCAACTCGTGTTAACTTGGATGCAAACCTTACTCCTTGGCTCAAAGTAGGAACTAATACTTCATTTGCAAAGTCTGAAGATAATCTTGGTCTTACAAACTCTGTTGACGGTGTCCTTTCGCAAGCATACAGAATGTTGCCTGATGTTCCCGTTTACACTATTGATGGCGATTATTCCGCAGACTCACGTGAAGGTGCTGCTTCAAAACCGAATCCACTTTGGACGGCTAAAAACGAAGAAAACAAACTCAAACGTTACGACCTTGTGTCGAACCTTTGGTCTGAAATCAAATTTATGGAAGGTCTGACCTTAAGGACCGAATATTCAACTGATTATCTTTGGTCAAACGCTTATCACTTCGAACCTTCTGCAAATTATGATGGATATGTTAACAACAACAATTCTGTACGTTGGCAGTCAAACAATAGCCTTTATTGGGAAATTAAAAACTACATCACCTATACTAAAACATTTTTTGATGTACATAACATAACGGCAATGTTTGGTCAGGAAACAAGCAAATCAACTTGGGAATATTTGGCTGCAACATCTTCGTCTTTGGAGTCTAACGATATTCACAGCCCGAAACTTGGTTCTAATCAAACAATTGGTTCTGGTTTTGGAAGTGGTTCGAGAGTTTCTCTTTTTGGTAGATTTTTCTACAACTACGATGGAAAATACAATTTGACTTATACCTATCGTAGAGATGCTTCTTCAAATTTTGGACCAAAAAATCGTTGGGGTAATTTCCACTCTGTTTCGGCTTCTTGGAATGCACACAAAGAGGAGTTTTTCAAATCTATTGAAAACATAGTTTCTACTGCAAGACTTCGTATTGGTTGGGGACAGGTTGGTAACGATAATATCGGTTCTTACAAATGGGGAGCCTCTGGTAATGCTGACTTCAATGATCTCGGTACAACGTATCAAATAACAAACATTCCTAACGAGTTTATTTCTTGGGAAACACAAGAGTCTTGGAATCTCGGTTTTGACTTCGGTTTCAAGAGAGACCGTTTCAATCTTATACTTGACTTTTACAACAAGACTTCAAAGGATATGTTGATGACGATGCAACTTCCTACCTATATGGGGACACAAGGTAATGGTTCTCAGATTCTTAATGCTCCATCGGGTAACTTTGGTGAAATCAACAACAAAGGTATTGAAATCACAATCAATACAGTCAACATCGATAAAAAAGGTTTAAAATGGACTACTGATTTGTCATTCTCAAGAAATATTAACAAACTTAAATCACTTAGTGGCTCAGGTAACTCTTCATTTTACGGTTATGGACAGTGGAGCGATGTAGTTTCAATTACTAAAGAAGGAGAGGCTCTTTATCAGTTCTTTGGGTACAATGTAATTGGCGTTTATGAAAGTATGGACGACCTT
This sequence comes from uncultured Bacteroidales bacterium, assembly GCA_905233995.1. Classification (GTDB taxonomy): domain Bacteria; phylum Bacteroidota; class Bacteroidia; order Bacteroidales; family UBA3824; genus UBA3824. Next base: position 28,925 of record CAJOGF010000020.1, read on the forward strand.
GTTAATTCTCCAAGAGATATTTCTCTCTCAGTTGGTCGAGATGGACTTTGGGTAGGCGACCTCAAATACGAAGATGTTAACAAAGATGGCAAAATCGACGAAAATGATATGACCGTTATTGGAAATCCATTTCCGAAATTTACTTGCGGTCTTACCAACACCGTTACTTACAAAGGTTTTGAATTTAGCCTTTTTATAACAAGTTCTTATGGTAATGACGTTCTCAACTACAATGCAATAGATTTGACCGCAATGAATAGTCTTTGGCAAAATCAGTTGAAAGACGTAGAAGACAGAGCAATCTTAAAACCTATAGACGAAAGCAAAGTTTATCCTGCTGAGGGGATTACCGTTAAATATCCAGTTCAAAACAAAGAAACTGGCGATATTACGTATATTGACAAAACTGTTTTCAATTGGTACGATGACCCGACAAATATTCAGGTTGCTAACAAAGGTGGTAAAATGCCGAGGGCTATAACAGGCGACCCCGCTAACAACCAAAGAATTTCAAGCAGGTATATTGAAGATGGTTCATATATTAAAATCAAGACGTTGAGCCTTGCATACAACATTCCTCAGATGTATACCAAGAAATTAAAACTTGATGCTGTAAAAGTTTATGCTTCGGTTTCAAACCTTTACACGTTCTCTAAATACAAAGGACTTGATCCTGAAATTGGTACAAGTGCAACGAGTGATTATGTTATCGGTCTTGACAACGGTCGTTATCCAGCACCGAGAATCGTAACATTCGGTCTTAATGTTTCATTCTAAAGTATAAAACTGAACTTAAAAATGAAAAAACATGTAAATAAAATAGTGGGGTCTGCATTCGTAGCGGCAATGTTAACTTTGTCTGCTTGTGAGGATTTTCTTGACAGACCCACGGAAGATTCGTTTACAGTAAGCGATTACTTCCAAAACGATGAACAATGTCTTTCTGCAGTCAATACTCTTTATGCTTCGCCTTGGAATGATTACCTTCGTGGCTATCTCAACATTGGTGATGTCTTGAGTGGAAACTATTTTATGGGTACTGACGATGGTTTTCAGACAATGACCATAAACTCGGCAAACTCGGCACTTAAAGAGGCAAGTGCTTCTCTTTGGGATGTTATTGCATATGCAAACACGACAATAAAATATCTTGAAGATGCTAATGGTTCTACAACTGAAGCAATAAGAAATCAGTGTATTGGTGAATGTTTGGTTATGAAATCAATGGCATATTTTATGCTTGTACGTTCTTGGGGTGCAGTTCCAATTATTCATAAGACTGACGAAATAGTTGTTTCTGGTTCGTCTTTCAATTTGGAAAAAGCAACCGAAGCCGATGTTTATGATTATATCATCAACACTCTTAGCCGTGCAATGGAACTTTTGCCCAAGAAAATTGGCAACAAAGATGGTCGTATTGATTATTATTCGGCAGAAGGTCTTTTGGCTAAGGTTTATCTTCAGGCGGCAGGTGTAGGCGGCACATTGAAACAAAGTGTTCTCGATAAAGCAAAAGAACATGCTCAAAACGTTATTGAAAATTCAGGTCGTACGCTTTATCCCGATTATCCTGATATATTTCGTTACTCTACTGGAGCATACAATCCCGAAGGTCTTATTACTTTACATTGGAAAGTTTCCAATGCACGTTGGACAATCAACAATTGGGCATGGTGCGATTGGTGTGCAGCAATTTTTGTTGGAACTGGTAGCGGTTGGGGCGAATGGAGAGGTGTTACCCTTGATCTTCAAAAGGTTTTCAATGTTGACCCAACTGATGTTAATTCGATTTATGCAAGTGCATATTCTTATATGAAAGACGCTTCAAAAGTAAGAAAAGTGGCTGATTATGCTATTCAGAACAATTCAAATGCGGATACTCGTCGTCAGACAACTATGATAATGTATGGGGACTATTATCCTCTTTGGTGGAGAAATCAAGGTGGCTTTTTGGCTACAGAAGACAATGCTTACAATATTTGTAATGGATACGCTGGTTCAGATGCTAATACAACAGTATTTTCAAGTCCGACAGGTGCGCAAATTGGCAAATACCTCTTTGGTAACAGCGAAGACCATTTTGCTGAAACAGGTGATTATGTTGACGGTATGAAAGCGGGTATTCATCAGCACTTGTTGAGATTGTCGGATATTTATTTGGTCTATACTGAGGCGACAATGGCTGCATCATCTTCTAGTGCTTCTCGTTCTACTTCTGATGTTAAATACTACAATGAAGTTAGAAAACGTGCTCATGCAGAGGAAGTTTCATCAGTAACATTGCCAGAACTTATCAATGAACGTCGTCGAGAACTCTCTTTTGAGGGCGACAATTGGTATGATTATGTTCGTTTGGCTGATTATGACCTTGAAACGGCAAAATCATTGATTTTTGCTCAAAATAGAGGTTATTATAGTTCTGATCTTCTCAAGAGTGTTTACGGTGTAGAAGGTAAAACTGGTACTCCGGTTTTGAACGAAGCGACCTTGGATAAAGTAATTACCGATGACAATGGTAAGGCATTTCGTTTACCGTTCCCTCAAACGGATGTTGCTGCAAATCCAAATCTTAACGCTAAAGACGGTGTTGAATATGATTTTTCGGGTGTAGATTATTACAATCCTGATTTATTCAAAAACTTATAAACCTTAAAAAGATAAAAAACGATGAACAGATATATCAGTAAATTGTCATATTCGGCACTGCTGTTGATGTTTGCGGGTTCAATGACATTTGTATCTTGCGACGACGACGATGATGACAACGATGGTGCCGATCCTGTTGTAACTTATTTCAGGACGACACATGCAGAGCAGGCTGACAGTATGATTACCGCTGCTTCGCTTGGTCAGATGATTGCAATCATCGGAGAAAACCTTAACAATGTTAAGGAGATTTCTTTCAATGACCAAAAGGCAAAACTCAGTACAGCGTATATTACAGAAAATAGTATTATAGTAACCGTTCCTAATGCAGTTCCGGGAGAAATTACCAACAAAATGTACATAACCGCCAAAAACGGTAATGTAATTCCAGTTGATTTTACGGCATCAATACCGGCACCAGTAATTTCTTCAATGGATTGCGAATATGTGGCAGATGGTGAAACGGCTTATATTAACGGAAATTATTTTGTTAAAACATCTGAGGCTGACGTTGAAGTGTTTTTTCCGGGTAATGTAAAAGCGGAGATTGATGAAAAAAAATCTACTGCGAGTCGTCTTGCTGTAAAAGTTCCTGAAGGTGCGGTTTCGGGAGCTCTTACGGTCAAAACCAATTTTGGAACGTCGGTATCAAGCCTTTATTTCCGTGATGACAGGAATATGATGCTTGATTTTGAAACACCTTTCAATGGGTGGGGCAAACATACTACTAATACCGAAGAGAGTTTGTTCAACACTTATGTTCATTTCTATGATCCTACTACACTTAAGGGTTGGAACGAACATGCAACACTCTTGTATTCAGTGGCCACTGAAGGTACAACATATACTCCAGAAATTGACGATACTAAAAATTACGCATTGAAATTTGAGTGTCGTGTCAACAATCAATGGTCGTTAGTTTCCTTGTACATTCGTTTTTTCGAAAGCGGCGAAGCGGCCGGCAACAATGCGGAATATTCTCCTGCATATTGTTGGGAGCCTTGGGCAACAGGGACATACGGACCTACTGAATGGCGTACAATTACAATTCCTATTTCGGAATTTCATTATACAAGCACAGGAACTGATGCCAAGAAAACCCACGATGTTCACAATATTGGCGGAATATTTATGTTCGTACGTGGCGGCACAGGCACTGATACCGAAACTGAGCAGGAAGTTGATATGGATATTGATAATATCCGTATAGTTCCGATTGACTAAAAAAAATAAAAAATGAATCAATTAAAAAGAAAAATTAATTATGCAAACCAATAATAAAAAATGTTTCCGTTTTGCAATGCTTTTTTCTTTAATTGCATTGTTAGGAATAAGTTTTACGTTTTCGGCTTGTAACGATGACGAGGATAGCGACGAGGTGATACTCAAGAGTTTTGGACCTTCGCCCATTCCTCTTGGTGGTCAGGTGACGTTTATCGGAGAAAACTTGGACAAAATTAGTTCAATAGTTTTTCCGGGCGACTACGAGATTACTTCATTTGAAGAACAGACCTCTAAAAGAATCATCGTTAAAGCCCCTTCTGATTCAACGTATGCGTATGCTGGTTATGTAACCTTAAAATACGGCGATAAAACGTTGCGAACTCTTACAAAAATCGGTTACAAACAGTCGGCTCAAATTCTTACTCTTGAACCTTCAGAAGTTAAACCGGGCAAAACTCTTACAATTACAGGTAATTATCTAAGTGTTGTTACCAAGGTTGTTTTATCTGACGGTATTACTATAGAGCAGGAAGATTTTGAGTCTCAAACTAACGGTGCAATTACTTTGACAGTCCCTGCAACGGCACAGAGTGGCACAGTTCAGATTTACGACGGTAGTGAATACATCTATTCTGACGGTGAGTTAAAAGTAACACTTCCAACATTTACATCTTTTTCAAAAACAGAAAATGTTTATCCGGGCAAGGATGAAATTACAATTTCGGGTACAGACCTTGATGTGGTAAGACAAGTTGTCTTTGAGGGTGCGGTTGTTGATGTAGAGCCTTCAAGTGAAGAATCACTTACAGTACAAGTTCCCATTGAGGCTAAGGATGGAAATGTATCAATTGTTGTTGCCTCTGGTATAGAAATAGATACAAAACAGTCTATCACTGTAGTTAAACCCTCAATTACTCAAAGTCCGGAATCGGCTTTGCTTGGTGAAGAAATCGAAATTGAGGGAGATAACCTTGATTTGATTACAAAAGTAACCTTGGGTGGTGCGGATGTTACAGATTTTAAGTATACAGACGGTAAAATAACTTTAGCGGTTCCTGAGACTGCTAAAAATGGATTGATTATGTCAACTGCGAACGATGATGAAGTGTCGGCTGTATTGCAAATAATTTCGTTTACAATTATTGAAGATAGTGAGAACCAGATAAATGCGAATGCAGGCTCTGAGAATACTATCAAAGGTACAAACTTGAAATATGTATCGTCATTGTCTTTTAATGGCATCAATGCAACAGATTTGCAACCAAATGCAGATGGAACTGAACTTACATTCAAACTCGTTCCACAAGCATGCACAGAGGCTTCTGGACAATGGACGCAAGATGGTTTTTCCGCAGTTGCTACTAATGGCGAGGAGTTAAATAAAAATTTGTGGCTAAATGGCTTCTCAACTCCATACTTGCTGGCAATTCCTGCGACATCATCTAAAGCAGTTCCAATTTTAGTTACAGGTGTTTCTCTACAAGATGTTGATAAAGTAACAATTGGTGAAGAAGAAGTTGATTTTGCTGCACTTTCCGATAAAAAAATGTATATTACTTTGCCGAATATTGTAGGTAAATATAATATTGTCCTTTACAAAGGTACAGAATCTTCATCTTCATTAACCGAAATAGAAATTATTGGGTCTGAACCTGTTAGTATTTGGAAAGGATCGCAAAACATAGGTACTGCATGGAATTGGGATGATAGATTGGAGTTTAAGTACGATGGTACCGTTGTTAAAGGTACTAAGATTATAGTCAAGTTTGAGCAAAATGCCGATGCGGAATATTGTCAAATAAAAGCAGATGCCTTTAAAACATCTTATGCGGCAGACGATAACGGTTGGGGATGTGTAGATGTTGGTGGAAAAACAGAATATGTTATAATATTAGACGCAGAAAGTGCTGCAGCCTTTAGCGGTACATTTACATTTACAGGTTATGGTTTGACATACAAGGAAATTCTGATACAGTAAGTGAAATATATATTTTAGTTTACTTTCGCTTATTTAGAACTATGGCTAATAAAAAAACCGACTTTCCAGTCGGTTTTTTTATTGTCATAACGAATTAGGCGTTTGTCAACTTATTTGACCGTGGGTTCACACCCCCGTCTATTATATTTCGTCCTTTCAGGACTTGGTTTCAGATATAATTCGGACGCCAAACCCCGTAGGGGTGATATATAATAGCCGTGGGTGTGAACCCACGGTCAAATAAGTTGACAAACGCCTAATTCGTTATGACAATAAAAAAACCGACTGGAAAGTCGGTT
>CAJOGF010000021.1 GCA_905233995.1 uncultured Bacteroidales bacterium
TAATTTAGGTGAAATATTTGTAACGGCAAAATATTATAACTGTTTTGTTTTCAATATTTTGCCGTTTTTAACATTTTTTAATTTCGGAATTAAGGAAAATAATTTCATAGAAAAAGACGGAAAAAAGACACCTATTCCGATTGTAACGATTTATATTTTAGGACATCCATGTTGCGACAAACAAGTTCCTGTCATTTATGGTAATCCTGAATTTTATGACACTGAAAATCAAAAACTTGGTGAAATAGATAGTGATTTTCTTAGTGGATTGATTCATAAATTAATCATTGTTCAAGTTCCATTTTTAAAACTTAATGCAAAAACGAAGGTTGAAAAATATTTGGACTTTTTAAATCAGTTGCATAAAATTGACAAGACTAAGAAAAATTCGCATTTATTACGTGTTGACGACGAAAATATTGACGAAGATTACAATTTTATTGTCCGTCGTTTAGAGCAGGCATGTGCTGACGAAGAAGTCCGCAAAACAATGGAAGTAGAAGACGAACTCAACGAAGACATCGAAAGTTGGAACGCCACTGAAATGCAACTTAGAACACAGTTGCAAGAAAAAGATAGTCAGTTGCAAGTTCAAACTGCTCGAATTATAAAGTCAATAAAAAAAATGTATTCCAAAGGAATTAGTATTGAAGAAATCGCTGAAGATTTTGAATTGGAAATTCAATTTGTAAAAGACGCTTTGAAATAAGCGGATTAATCGTTCTTTTAATATTTGTTTTCGCTATAATTTTTTTTTTGAAATGTTCCTAAATCTGTGTACTTTTGCAAAAAAATTATTTCAGTTTAGCGATGGACAAGAAATTTGCAGAATACAAGCAGTTTAATCTGCCTGAAATCAATGAAGAGATATTAAAACTTTGGCAAAAGGAACATACTTTTGAAGAAAGTTTGAAAACTAAAGAAGGAGCACCTTCGTTTGTTTTTTATGAAGGTCCGCCTTCTGCTAACGGTAAACCCGGTATTCACCATGTTTTAGCGCGTACTATCAAGGATTCGGTTTTGAGGTATTTTTCTTCAAAAGGGTTTCGTATAGAACGTAAAGCCGGTTGGGATACTCACGGTCTTCCTGTTGAACTTGGCGTTGAAAAATCTTTAGGTATTACAAAAGAGGACATCGGCAAAAAAATTTCTGTTGAAGAGTACAACAAAACTTGTCGTAAAGCGGTTATGCAGTTTACCGAAGAATGGGAAAAAATCACTGAAAAAATCGGTTATTGGGTTGATATGAAACACCCATATATCACGTATACAAGCGATTATATCGAAACTCTTTGGTGGTTGTTGAAACAACTTTACAACAAAGGTCTCTTGTATAAAGGTTATACTGTTCAGCCTTATTCTCCGGCTGCTGGTACAGGTCTTAGTTCGCACGAACTTAATATGCCCGGTTGTTATCGTGATACAAAAGATACAACGGCAACTGTACTTTTCAAGGCTATTAATAATACAGAGGAGTCAAAAAAAATCTTTGATTATGACGGTGAAGATGTTCGTTTTATGGCTTGGACAACTACACCTTGGACTCTTTTTTCTAATACTGCAACATACGTTAAGGTTAAGACAATCAATCAGTTCAATGGCGAAAAGATTTCTGTAATTCTTGCAAAAGATTTGCTTCATAGTTATTTTCCTGAAAAAAACAAAGATTTAAAATTTGAAGATTACAAGGAAGGAAAAGATGTTCCTTACGAGGTAGTAGGGGAGTTTTTAGGTTCTGACCTTGTAGGTATTCGTTACGAGCAACTTTTGCCATACGTTCAGCCAACCGACGGAGATGCTTTTAGAGTAATTCCGGGTGATTATGTTACCACTTCTGACGGTGCGGGTATTGTTCATATTGCTCCAAGTTTCGGTGCTGACGACTTCCGCGTTGCAAAACAAGCCGGCATTGGTTCGCTCACTTTGGTTGATAAACAAGGTAAACTTGTGGACGGTCTTGGTGAATTTTCTGGTTTGGTAGTTAAAAAAGCATACGACGAGACCGGCAAAACGGACGTTGACGTTGATATTGTTGTTAAACTGAAAAAAGAAGGTTTACTTTTCAAATCTGAAAAGATAACCCACTCATATCCACATTGTTGGAGAACAAATAAGCCGATTTTGTATTATCCGCTTGATTCTTGGTTTATCAGAACAACGGCAGTTAAAGACCGTTTGATAGAACTCAACAAAACAATTAATTGGCAACCGCCTTCAACAGGTTCGGGTAGATTTGGTCAATGGCTTGAAAATCTTATTGATTGGAATCTTTCTCGTTCTCGTTATTGGGGAACTCCACTTCCTATTTGGAGGACAGAAGACGGAAAAGAAGAGGTTTGTATCGGCTCCTTTGAAGAATTAATTAGCGGTATCAACAAGTCGGTTGAAAAAGGATTTATGAAAGAAAATCCGTATAAAGATTTTGTTGTCGGTGATTTTTCTAAAGAAAATTACGACAAACTTGATCCGCATAAACCGTATATCGACCAAGTTATATTGGTTTCACCGTCGGGTAAGCCGATGAAAAGAGAAAGCGATTTGATTGACGTTTGGTTTGATTCGGGTGCGATGCCGTATGCTCAACTTCATTATCCTTTTGAAAACAAAGAAAAATTCAACAATAATTATCCTGCGGACTTTATTGCCGAAGGTGTTGACCAAACAAGAGGTTGGTTTTTTACTCTTCATGCCATTTCAACAATGGTTTTCGACAAGATTTGTTTCAAAAACGTGGTTTCAAATGGTCTTGTTTTGGATAAGAAAGGCGAGAAGATGTCAAAATCTCGTGGCAATAGTGTTGAACCGTTTTCAACAATTGAAAAATTCGGTGCTGACCCTGTGCGCTGGTATATGCTCACAAATGCTTCGCCGTGGGAGAATCTTAAATTCGATATTGAAGGCGTTGACGAAATCAAACGTAAATTTTTCGGCACACTTTATAATACATACTCTTTCTTTGCTTTGTATGCTAACGTTGATGGCTTTACGTATAAAGAGGAAGAAATTGATATAGAAAAGCGTCCCGAAATCGACCGTTGGATTCTTTCTCTGTTAAATTCTTTGATTAAAGAGGTTGACTCTCTTTATCAAAATTTTGACATGACAAAAGCCGGAAGATTGATTCAGGATTTTGTTACCGAAAATCTTTCTAATTGGTATGTCCGTTTGAATAGAAAACGTTTTTGGGGCGGTGGTTATACTCAAGACAAAATTTCTGCTTATCAGACACTTTATACTTGTCTTGAAAAAATCTCGCAACTTATGTCGCCTATTGCGCCGTTCTATTCTGAAAAGATTTTCAGAGATTTGAACTCTGTTACGGGAAGATTTTCTGGTTCGGTTCACAATTCTCAATTCCCTGTTTACAACGATAAAGCGGTTGATAAGGAGTTGGAAGAAAGAATGAATTTGGCTCAAAGACTTTCTTCTATGGTTTTGGCTTTGCGTCGTAAGGCTAATATTAAGGTTCGTCAGCCGTTACAGAAGATAATGGTTCCGATTTTAGACGATAAAACTTTACTTCAATTGGAGGCTGTTAAAAAACTGATTCTCACCGAAGTTAATGTGAAAGAATTGGAATATTTGAAACAAAGCGCAGGTATTCTTACCAAAAAAGTAAAAGCCGATTTTAAACAACTCGGGAAAAAACTTGGAAAGAATATGAAAGCCGTTGCAGAAAAGTTAGCAAATCTTTCTCAAGAAGAAATTGCAAGTTTTGAGTCAAAAGGTAGTATTGATATTGACATAAATAATACAATTGTAAACATTTTGACAAGTGAAACTGAAATCACTTCCGAAGATATTCCGGGTAGACTTGTTGCTTCGGAAGGTAGACTTACGGTTGCACTCGATATTAATATTACACCCGAACTTAAAAACGAAGGATACGCAAGAGAACTTGTCAATAGAATTCAAAATTTGCGTAAAGATTCTGGTTTTGACGTTACCGATAAAATCGTTGTTGAGATTCTTTTAGTAGATGAAATTAGTGGTGCTCTCAATGATTTCAAGGATTACATTTGTACACAAACCTTGACAAAAGATTTGATTTTGTTAAGCGACAAAGACCTTGAAAATTCCACCGAATTGGATCTTGACGATAACGTTAAAACAAAAATTAGAATTAAAAAAGTTTAATATAGTACGATTTTTGCTGATATGTTTATTGCTTGGGGAAGTGTTGAAAAAATAAAAAAAACACTCCTCAAGCAATTCTTTAAATGATTAATCTAATTTTCTGATTATTAACTTGAATATTCTTTAAGGAAACTAATTTTTTAACTAAATATGATATAAGAGATGGAAACTAAAAAAAGATATTCTGATGAGGAATTGGAAGAATTTAGGGCTTTGATTAATTCTAAACTTGAGCAGGCAAGAAAAAGTTATGCAGAATATACTCATCAACTCAAGGATACGGATGGCAACGCTATCATCAGCAATACCTCCGACCCTGATGACGGTCAGCAAAATCAGGCTACTGAAAGTGCTTCGCTCATGGCAAGTAGAACCGAAAAATACATCAAAAATCTTGAAAATGCCCTTGTTAGAATAGAAAACAAAACTTACGGCATCGACCGTCTTACTGGTGAACTTATTCCTAAGGAGCGTCTAAAGGCCGTTCCTCACGCTACATTAACGGTTGATAGTAAAAATAATCAGAAAAAATAATTTTTTTTGAAAATACTGAAAATTATTTTTATCTTTGCCAAAATATTTTAACAAAAAAAGTAATCATAAAAAATTAAATGGCAACAACAGCAGATTTAAAAAACGGCTTGTGTATCAATTTTAATCATGATATTTATACAGTCGTAAGTTTTCAGCACGTAAAACCCGGCAAAGGTCCGGCTTTTGTTCGTACTCGTCTTAAAAGTCTTACAAACGGTAGAGTTTTGGAAAATACTTTTTCGTCGGGACACGAAATTGACATCACGAAAATAATCCGCCGTCCTTACCAGTTTTTGTACAAAGAAGGCGATGCGTTTGTTTTTATGCAGCAAGAAACTTTTGAGCAGATAACCGTCCCTTTGAGTCATATTGAAAATCCTGACCTTTATCTTGACGGTCAAGAAGTTGATATTGTTATTCAAGAAGAGACGGATACCGTTTTGACGGTTGAACTTCCTCCTTTTGTGATAATGGAAGTAACTTACACTGAACCCGGCGTTAAAGGTAATACCGCAACTAACGCTACAAAACCGGCTACAGTGGAATCGGGTGCTGAAATTAGAGTGCCGCTTTTTGTTAATCAAGGCGACAAAATCAAAATTGATACTCGCGATCGTTCATACGTTGAAAGAGCAAATTAATTTGTAAACAAAATTTAGAGGTTGTGCTTTTGGTTTCACAGCCTCTTACTTAAAAACCTTGTAACGTTATGGCAAAGAACCTTACATCGACAGATAAACTTAATATTTTGTTGTGGGTAATGAAAGACATTACTAACAACTTGTCGCGTGATGGGCTTCTTGAAACTTTCAGGGCGATAATATTTGATAGTCTGAAACTTAACAAACTCTTGTTGTTTGTAAAACATCAGTCTTTGTGGTCGGTGGAAATAAAATCGGGAGTTGAGGCAGAAGGCGATGATATTAACGTTCAGAGGGATTTGTCAGGAATTAATACTATTACTTTTATTGATTCGGCAGATAGTGACGTTTTCAAAGGTTTTGATTTTATTATTCCTCTGATAAAGGCTGACGAGCCTATTGCATACGTTATAGTAGGTGATTCTTCTGAAAACGAAGAAGAAGGAATTGCCTCCTCTATTAGAAACTTGCATTTTGTGCAAACTCTTGCGATGATTATCGTTTCTACGATTGAAAACCGCATAATGCAAGAATTAAGACGGGAAATGGAATATGCCTCAAGGATTCAGACTTTTCTTTTTCCTGAAAAACACATTTTGAAAAATGATAACCGCTTGTCTCTGAGTGCTTTCTATTTGTCGCATTATCAAGTTGGCGGTGATTTCTACGATTACGCTTACACTAATCCTAACAACAAGGACGAAATTTATTTCTGTATTGCTGACGTTACGGGCAAAGGTATCTCTGCCGCTATGGTTATGAGTAATTTTCAGGCTTCGTTGCAGGCACTTGTTGGCAGGATTGAATACTTGCCTGATTTAATTCGTGAACTTAACAAAATTGTCATTAAAAATTCTAATTACGAAAAATTTATAACTGTCTTTTTGGCAAGATATAATTTTGAAACTCACGTACTTAGATATGTTAACGCAGGACATAATCCACCCGTGATGTACAATTTTAAGGACAACGAGAAATCTTTTCTTACTGTTGGTGGTCAGGGGGTTGGTATGATTGACGAGCCGGCTTTGAGCGAAGGGGTTGTTACTTTGACTTCAGATACAAGAATTGTGTGTTATACCGATGGCGTTTGTGAGATTGAAAAAGACGGAATAGAATATTACGGTCAAAGAATTATCGAAAATCGTACTGTTACCGCTGAAACTATATCGGATACTATTTCGCAGATTGTTTCTGATTTGAATATAACTCGTGAAAACAATCTTCTCTCTGACGATGCAACACTTTTGGGTATTGACCTTTATGTTCGGTAGAAGTAAAAAAAAATTTTCCGATTATGCCGGAGATTTTTAAAAATATTAACTACAATGATGTGGAAAATGTCCACGTAAAACTTAGGACTCTTGTTCTCAAAGGTCTTGACTTGTCGATTGCATTTTGTATTTTTGTGTTAATGTTTTTTGAAATTATTAATAGCGGTTTTAATTTTGTTGTATTGCTTGATATAATTTCTATTTTCTTTTTTGTATTTTTTTTTGTTTTTGTTAACGATTTGAAATACAATCGTTTCGCTCATGTAAATGTAATTGCTACTTCAATATTATTTGTTTGTCTTAACATTGTCTTGCCTCAGAGTGTAGCCGTTATGATTTTATCGTTAATGTTTTTTCCTGTATTGGCTCTTGTTTGGCGGCGATTCTATGCGGTTACGGTTGGAACCGCTTTTTTAACTACTTTGTTGGTTTTGTACTATTTCGGCATTAGAGAAGATAATTTTTCTGACGCTTTACCTTTTATGGCAATTTATATTTTCTTATCATATTTTTTGATGGTAATTACAATGCTTTTCAAATATGTTTTGAGAGATATGGCTGTTAGTTTTTCGACTGCTGAAACTGAAATAAAAGGTGTTATTGCCGAAAAGGATGCTTTTTTGCAACGTTATTCTCATAATATTCGCACTTCGCTTGGAAGCATTATGGGAATTGGAAATATTTTTTATAAAGATGTCTCTGATTCGCAAAAACGACTTCTGGACTCTGTAACGGCTTGTGTCAAAAATATAGTTGCTATTATGGAACTTGTTGATAATCAGTCCGATAGTTTTTCAAACAAAGAAGATGTTGGCAAAACTGAAGTTTTTGATCTTGAAGATTTGATTTATAATTGTGCTGATTTTGATTTTGGTGTTGATGTTAGAATCAAGACCGAAAGTTCTCTACCATGGTTTGAGGCCGATGCGGTTGTGATTCGCAGAATTTTTATGACAATATTCGATTTTTTCAAGCGCAATTCCTTGGGAAAAAATAATATTGGACTTTTGATTAATATTGGTAAAGTTAAAGTTCCGCCAGAACCAGTGAAATATCATTTCGACATTTTTGTTTTGGATAATTTGGAATTTGAAGAGTTTGAAACTTCACATTATCTTGAACTTGCTGAAAAACTTATAACTTTGCTCGGAGGAAATATTAAATACGATTTCTCCTCTGACGGTAACCCATTTATTTATTTCAATATTTGTTTAAAGGAGATTCATAATAGTCAGCAATCATTGTCAAAAAATAATACTTCAAGACGTTATAGCGGAAGTTTTTCTGGTTCAAAAATCAAAAGTATTTCGCAAGCCAACGTATTGCTTTGTGAGGATAATCCTATCAATCAAAAAATTATGGTTTTAAGTCTTGAAAAATATGTTGGTGGCATTGATGTTGCTTTCAACGGCAGGGAGTGTCTTACTTTGTTCAATCAAAAACAATACGATGTTATTTTGATGGACATTCAAATGCCTGTACTTGATGGTTATGATACTACGAAAGCAATCCGTCAGTTAGAGCAAAATGCTACAACAATGCGTCATACGCCAATCATTGCAGTTACCGCTAACACTCTTTCGGGCGATAGGGAGCATTGTTTGAATGTCGGTATGGACGACTATTTTTCAAAACCGTTTCATATTGAAAAGATTGTAAGTCGGATAAGCGAATTTTTGATTAAATATCCGCAAGATTATACTTTGTAAAAATCTTTTATATGATTGCAAATTTCTCTTACTTGGCTTATTTTCAATTCGTAATAAATTGGTAACCTAAGAAGTGTGTTTTCAAACTTGTCTGCGTTTTCAAGATGATTTGTTTTGTTTTTTAAATGTTTTTTCGCAAACGGACTATTTGCTAATGACAAATAATGCGATACGGCAAGTATGTCAAAACTTTTTAGATAGTCAATCAGTTTTTGTCTTTCGTCGTTACTTTTGCAGATGATATAAAAAATGTGTCCGTTAGTTGTTGCTTTGTCAATCTGACAACCAAGCGAGATTTTGTTATTCCGACATAAGGCTTGAAGTTGCTTGAAATATTCAAACCATATTGAGATACGCTTTTTCTGAATTTTTTGATAGTTTTCCAACTGAGCATACAAAAATGCGGCGATAATTTCAGAGGGGAGAAACGAACTTCCTGTGTCAATCCATTCATACTTACTGACAAGTTTTCTTGAAAAATCAGCCCGATTTGTGCCTTTTTCCCAAAGAATTTCGGCTCGCTTTATAAAATTATCATCGTTTATGACAAGTAGTCCGCCTTCGCCTGAAATAATGTTTTTGGTTTCGTGAAAACTAAAAACGGCAAGATGTCCAAAACTTCCGAGAGGTTTCTTGTCGTAATACGAGTCGAAGGCTTGAGCGCAGTCTTCAATTAAAATTAAATTATGTTTTTCTACGATTTGCATTATTTTGTTCATCTCGCACGCCGAACCTGCATAATGAACTATAACCAAAACTTTTGTCTTTTCAGTTATAAGACTTTCTATTTTGTCGGCATCGATATTTGGATTATTGTCGTATGAGTCAGCAAAAATAATGTTAACTCCCTCTCTTACAAAAGCAAGCGCAGTAGAAACAAATGTGTATGATGGCACTATAACTTCGTCGCCGTGCTCAAGATTGCAAAGCAAAGCACACATTTCTAAAGCATCGGTGCAACTTGTGGTAAGAAGACATTTCTTAAAACCAAAAGTTTCTTGAAAAAAATTTTGACATTTCTTTGTAAATGTTCCGTTGCCTGAAATTTTTCCTAACTTTATGGCTTCTTTTATGTATTTAGTTTCTTTGCCAATCAGAAACGGTTTGTTGTATGGAATTTTCATTTGTTTTTACGAAAAAAAATTGTTAATTTTGAAGTTTTGAAATTACAAATTCTTTTTTAAAATGAAAAATAAAATTGCTGATTTTATTTCTAATCGTCCGATATTGACGTTGTTTTTCCTAATAATGACGATTGGATTGATATGTTTTTTCAATTTTTTCAGTCTTGACGACATGTTTGTTTTTACGGGACTTGCCTCTGATAGTTATACTTCGTATTTGCCTAATTGGTTCAAAAACAAATGGTTAAGTGAATATTCGTTTCTTTCTACATATAGTTTTTACGATACTGTTGGTAATTCTTATATCGAAAATATTCCTCTTGACCCCTTAGGATTTGTTACGTTTTTATTAGGAAAGTTTTTTTTGAATTTTTTTGGTGTTGAAGGTTATGCGGCATGGTATTTTTATTCAAAATTTTTTGTATCGTTTCTTGGGACGGGTATTTTTACGTATTTGTGGCTTTATACAGTTGGGGTTAGAAAGTTTGCTGCGATTTCAGGCGGTGTGTTAGCCGCTTTTTCTGGCGCAATAACTGTACTTGCGCCTTGGAATATCGAATATTTTGGTTTTTATACAGCATTTTATCTTTTTAGTTTTGAACAGTTGTTTTTGAAAAAACGTTGGTATTTTTTTGTTATAGCCGCTGCAATGCTTGCTGGTAAGCCTTATTTCTTGTATCTTCATTCTTTCTTTTTGGCTGTTTATGTTGTTTTTAGATTTTTTGTTGTGCGACCAAGTTTCAAAACTATTGTCAATACTTGTATTTGGATTTTCTGTACGGGATTGCTTGGTATTCTGATTAATTTGCCAGATTTTGTTAATTCTTTAATTGTTCAACTCAACACTCCTCGTATGGAAGATGTTAATTTTAGTAAATATGCTGACGATAATTTGGTTTTGACATCGCAAATGGCTGCAACTACCGTTTTGAGATTTTTTGCTAACAATATTCTTGGCAATGATTTTGTTTTATCAGAATGGAATAATTATTTGGAGGCACCTGCTTTTTATTCGGGCATAATTTCGATTTTGATTTTTCCGCAGATTTTTCAGTTTTTGTCAAGAAAAAAAATAATTGCGTATTCTTGTTTGATTGTTTTTGTTTTTTCTGTTGTGTATTTTCCTCCGTTAAGACGCTTAATTGTGCTTTATGCTGGAGATTATTACCGTTACGGCATTGACTTTTTTGTTTGTTTCGTGTTGATTTTTCTTTCGGCAGAATCTTTGATGCTTATTGTGGCAAAAAAACGTTTGAATTTTCCATTGTTTGTTTCTTCGGCACTTGTATCGGGACTTTTGCTTTGGATGTCTTGCGCAAATAATGATAATATGATTGAAAAACCTGAAGTTTTGTATTTCGTGGTTGTTATGCTTGTGGCTTATGTTTTGCTGTTTTGTTTTATAAATTATTTTGATAGGCAAAATATTAAAATACTGATACTTTTGCTTGTGTTATTTGAAGTAACGGTTTTAACAAAATCGTCGTTTGAAGGTCGCGAAACTGTTAAATTTTCCGACCTCGAACTCAACAAAGCCGGTTATGACAATTCAATAGGTGAGGTGTTGAACAAAATTCATAATTCTGATAGTTCAAAGTTTTATCGTGTTGAAGTCCGTTATAATCCCGGCATTGCGATTCATTCGTCGTTAAATAGCAATATGGTTTTAAATTATTATACTTCAAAGGGTTATAATTCGTTCAATAATCCTGAATATGTGAAATTTTTACGAGATGTATGTTTTGTTAGTCCATATCTTGAGGGTGATACACGATGGATAAACGGTGTTGATGCTTCACCGTTTATTTATGGCTTTTTGTCGTCTAAGTATTTGATAACCAAGAGAGAAGATTCTTTGTCGATTCCGTTGCTGACGATGTTGGCTGATACAATTGAAAAATTTCCAAAGCATTTGCTTTTGAAAAATAATTATGTTTATCCTTTGGGTTTTACGTTGGATAAATATATTTCGCGACAAGATTTTTTGTCGTTGGTAACATTTTCTGTCAATGCAGACAATGCTAAACATATAATACAAGCCCTTACTCGAAACGGTTATGACATCAACGATTTAAGGCGGTATATCAGCGGTGTTGAAAAAATGATTGGCATGAATTTTTCTTCGTTGAAAGAAATTGACAATTATGTTGAACAGAATTTTGATTCTAAAATTCGTCCTGTTATAAGTTCGTATGTTTATGTTTTGTGCTCTGAAAATGCTCGTCAGTTGTATTCGCTTCTAAATTGTTTTGTTCCTGATAGCACTGATTGTATTACGGATTTTGGAAAATTTCAAAAGGTTTCTGCTAATGATAGTGTTATAGGTTTGGATTATCTTTCCATGGAAGTTTTTAAGAAAAACATGAATAATGCCAATAAAGAAAATCTTGAAATAAAAGAATTTAAACAATTTTATATAAAGGGAAACGTTAATCTTAGTAAGGATAAATTTATGGTTTTTTCCATTCCTTTTGATGAATCGTGGAAAATTTTTGTTGACGGCATTGAGAAAAAACTTGTAAAGTGTGATATTGGTTTTTGTGGTTTAGAATTATCTTCGGGAAGTCATACGGTTGAACTTTTCTATAAACCTCAAAATAGAAATATTTATATTGTGATTTCGATAATTTCAACGCTGATTTTCTGGGGATTGTTTTTTGTTTTGCGTATGAAAAACAAAAAACAATTCTAAAAATTTTTTCATAATTTCTTTAGTAATTTGTCTGGTACAAAAAACATTGCAACGCCCAGACAAAGCATAATAATATAAATTTTGAGACTTTTAATATCTGAATGTTCTTCTTTTACTGCTTTTTCAAATGGTATAATATTTTGAACATCAAACGAATAGTCATTTTGAGAATTTCTATTTACCGATTTTGAAAGAATCATCGCAACTTTTTGATTTTCGTCTATTGTTTTGCGCATATATTGAATTTTTGGTTTGCCCTTGGTAAGAAGTCCTGAAACCAAAAAACTATATTCTCCATATTCTATTTTCATATAATTGCCAAAAATATTTGTTTTTATTTTGTTGACAGTAAAAGATGTATCAACTTGTGTTTCAAAATTTTGAGGAATTATATAAAAATCATTTTGACTTTTAGTGTCATAAAATTTCAAAAGTTGAGATTTTTTACTTTGGTTTATTAGCATTTTTTTTGACCCATCTGGCCACACAATCGAAAGTTTTATTTCTCCAAAAACAACTTTTTTGGTTTTATCGTCAGACATAAAAAATGCATCATCGGATTTTATTTTTCCTATGATACATAATTTTTTTTCGTTTTGAAAATATTTGTCAACATTTTTATAATCAACTATTTTAGCACCTTTTATTTCCTGAATATTGTTAGAATATTTGTGAGCCATAATACCGTTGAATCCTATAATCAGCAGCATTATTCCAACAACAGAACAGAAAACGGAAGTATTTTTCAAAGAATATTTCAAGAGGCTATGCTTATACCGTTGTTTATTGAAACTCTTTCGCTTGGTCGGTAAACATAGTTTACGCCGTATCTTGAAGCCTGTTCTCTTTTCCTTTCAGGAGTCTCGCGGGAGTAATATTCTTCTACTTCGTTCCAAAGAGTGCAAATTATTTCATCGCATTTAGGTCGCATTGACGATACTTTGGCGTTTGCTCTTACAGAAATACTTTGAAGCATTTTCTGAAAATTTAATTTTTCCACAAATTCGTCATAATATACTTTTACGACGGCGATTTTTGGACTTAAAATAGGATTACCAGTTTTTATAACTCTGTTATTTTCGCCTGTAATCACTTTTCGTCCCCATAGAATTACATCATTTTCGGTTTTTAAATCAGGCAGACAGCCATTTTTTTCATCAATCTCAAAGTATTTTCTTGCTGACGGTTTTATCTCTCCCCTTATTATAGCAAAATTAAAAACTTGCAGAAAATGAGAGATATACAACTTTGCTTTTTTGAAAGTTGCTACAAAAACTTTGTTATTTGTAACTTGTCTTGTACGTGCTTCTTTCTGCATCATAACCGCTTGTTCAAACAAAGGCAAAAAGCCTTGTATTTTCAAAAGTGTGCTTTGTTTGAACGCCAGCATATCTGGCGAGTATTTTTTGGCAATCTCAAGTGCTTTCTTCAGCGCTTTCATTCTTGCCGTGTCTGTGTTTGGTAATCTTCTGTACGGCATAGTTTTTTGGGTTTTATGAAATTTGTAAATAATATATTTTTCTTTATTGCTTATAAATCAAATCAAATGCCGAATTTTTGTTTTTATGAAAAAAAATAATGCTAAAAAAATAAAAAATATTTTTTTTTCAAAAAATAAAATCTAATTTTACGCTATTAAATTCTAACAAATATTATGTTCAATTCAGAAATTTATAAAGCGCGTAGAGCAAAACTCTTATCGGGCTTAAAGTCGGGTCTCGTGTTGATTCCCGGTAATAACGAAATGCCTTATAGTTATCGTGCAAATTCTTTTCCATTCCGTCAGGACAGCACTTTTCTTTATTTTGCTGGTATTGATTATCCGTCTCTTGTGCTCGTATTGGATTGTGATAATTCCAAAGAGTTTCTTTTTGGAAATTCAGCAACTGAAGAAGATGCCATTTGGTCGGGAAAACAGCCTTCAATAGAAGAATATGCGGCATTGTCGGGTATAGAAAATGTTAAGCCGTTTGATTCGTTGGAGAAGTTTGTAAAAGATTATAAAGGAAAAGTTCATTTTATAAATCCTTATTCTGGAGACATTCAAGTTCTTGTTTCAACTATTACGGGAATTGATGTTAATCAACTAAAAGAAAAACAGTCGCTTGAAATGATTTCAGTTGTCTCAAATATGCGAAAAATAAAGGAAGATGTTGAGATTCAAGAAATCGAAAATGCTGTTAATCTTACGGGTGCTATGTTTGAATATATTATGAAATATTCTTCAAGTGTTGAGGAGTATTTTTCGGAAAAAGACGTAGCAGGAAAAATCTATGATTATTGTCTTACCAAAGGATATTATCCAGCCTTCAAGCCTATTGTAACAATCCATGGAGAAATTCTTCACAATTCTGGTTACAAAGAAAATCTCAAAAAAGGAAGGCTTTTGCTTGTTGACGCAGGTCTTGAAACCTCTTCGCATTATGGTGGTGATATGACAAGAACAATTCCTTTGGGCGGTAAATTTTCTAAACGTCAGAGGGACGTTTACGATATTGTTGTAAAAGCAAATTGGGGTATCGTTGATTCGGCACGTCCGGGAGTTGCTTGGTCAAAACTTCATAACCGTGCGGCAAGGATTATAACTTCGGGTCTCAAAGACCTTGGAATTATGAAAGGCGATACTGACGATATTGTTGCAAACGGTGCATACGCTTTGTTTTTCCCGCATGGTCTTGGGCATTTGTTAGGTCTTGACGCTCATGACATGGAAAACTATGGTGAAGACCTTATCGGTTATGACGATACAATAAAAAGAAGTGAAATTTTTGGTCCGTCATCATTGCGTTATGGTCTTGAAATAAAAGAAAATATGGTTTTGACAAACGAACCCGGTATTTATTTTATTCCGCATTTGATAGAGTCTTGGCAGAAAGAAGGTAAGTTTAAGGACTTTATCAATTATGACAGAGCATTGTCGTATAAAGATTTTGGCGGAATACGTATCGAGGACGATTTGCTTATTACAGCAAATGGTTGTCGTCTCTTGGGAAAACCTGTTGCGAAAACAGGCAAGGAAATAGAGGCGGCTATATCTGGGAAATAAATTTTTCATTGATGTATATAGACTATAATTTTAATGTATTTACCAATTACACTATTTTGTTTTAAAAATATGAAAAAAAAAATCTTTACAATTGCGGCAACTTTAAGTCTTGCTTTAAGTGTGTCTGCTCAAAAGTTTGAAAATCTTGCATTAACACCGCCTATGGGTTGGAACTCTTGGAACACTTTTGCTTGTGATATTAGCGAAAAAACTGTCAAAGATATGGCGGATTTGTTTGTAGAATTAGGTCTTGACAAAGTCGGTTTTGAATATATCGTAATCGATGATGGTTGGATGTTAAAAGAAAGAGACAAACAAGGCAATCTTGTTCCTGACCCAAAAAAGTTTCCGAATGGAATCAAAGCCGTTGCTGACTATGTCCATTCTAAAGGTTTGAAATTTGGTATTTATAATTGTTGTGGTTCCCAGACTTGCGGAGATTATCCGGGCGGCAGAGGACATGAATATCAGGATGCCCTTTTATATGCAAGTTTTGGTGTTGACTATCTTAAGTACGATTGGTGTAACACTGGCAAAATGTATGCGCCTGAGGCTTACAAAACTATGAGAGACGCTCTTTATACCGCTGGCAGACCTGTTGTTTTTTCTATTTGTGAATGGGGCGACAATCAGCCGTGGGAGTGGGGTGCTGAAATTGGACACCTTTGGCGTACAACGGGCGACATTTATTGCTGTTACGATTGTGAGTATGTTCAAGATAAGGGACTTCCTACTCAATGGTCGGCTTGGGGAGTATGGCCAATTCTTAGAATGAGAAAAGACATCAGAAAATACGCAGGTCCCGGTCATTGGAACGACCCTGATATGCTTGAAATCGGTAAATGTCTTAATGCAGCAGAAGACCGTTCACACTTTGCGCTTTGGTGTCTGAGTGCTGCTCCTCTTATTCTTGGAAACGACCTTCGCACTTGCACCGAAGAAACAAAAAAACTTATTACGAATAAGGAGTTGATTGATGTTGACCAAGATAAACTTGGAATTCAAGGTTTTGAATATAGTTTCAAGGATAGTATTTCAATTTGGGTTAAGCCTCTCGAAAACGATGCTTGGGCGGTTGGTTTTGTTAACACTTCAAGTGTAGAAAAGTCTTTAACTTTCGACTTTAAAAATAATGTTATTGTTGATAAAGATTTTTCTAAAACCTTGGATGCTAACAAGGTAGAATATGTCATAAGGGATTTGTTTGAACATAAAGACCTCAAAACAACAACAAAAAAGCCCTTAACGATGAAAATTTCTTCTCATGATATTTTTATGGTGAAACTTACAAAAAAGTAATCTGTATTAAAACCAATTCAGAAAAAAAACTCTGAATTGGTTTTCTTTAACTTTTTATTTCTATTCCGCTTTTTTCTAAGTTTCCGCCTTCTATTGGTGGATAATGTTTGTAAATTTTAAGGTCTATACCCGAAATATTTGGAAAATCTCGTTTTAGACTTTCCATAATTCTATATGCTAAGTTTTCAATTAAATTGCAAGGTATAAGTGTTTCTTTTTTAACGGTTTGATACACCAACGAATAATCTGTTGCGTCTTTCAAATCGTCGGAAATTCCACTTGTCAAGGTGTCGCATTTGAAACTCAAGGAAATGGTTAAATCGTTTCCTAAATCTCTTTCTTCTTTAGTTGTGCCTATGTTGGCGCGAAATTTCATGCCTTCGAGAATTATTTTGCCCATTTTTTTTTAAGTTTAGTAAACTATTTTTTTTCTTAACGGCAAAATTAATATGTTTTTATTCAACACAAAATATTCTTGGGAAAATTAATTTGTTTTTGTTATAAAAATCTGTTATCTTTGTTGTCAATATTAAAAAATTAACTATTTGACTTTCAACAAAAAATGAGTATTGTAGAGGCTATAGTCTATCTTATTGCATCGGGTGGACACGGTATGCGTGTTGATCAGATAACCGAACAAATCAATATCCATAAACTTCATCAGCGTAAAGATGGAAAACCTGTTACTATTCAGCAGGTTTACGCAGTAATCATGCATCATCCTGAAACTTTCGTAAAGGAAGACGGAAGAATAAGACTTATAATGTAATCAATACAATAACCCAAAAATCCATAGCGGTATTTTGTTACCGAAACCAGTTTCGATGTTATCGCTTACAACAAAACTTTGTTCTATGTTTTTGATTTGTGAAAACTTTTTCTTTTTACCGCCTACTTCAAATAGCCATTTGCCATCAACTGCTAAATCTCCTTGTTCTGGCATGTGAAAGGTATGTTCTGAGCATAGTTGTGAGGCAAGAAAAGTTTCTCGCATTGTGCCTAAATCAATATTTGAAGACAACGCGTACATTAGGTTTGTGTTATAAAAAAGTATTTTTTCGGGTTTTGTGAGCGTTCTCATGCCAGTTTCTGCTGAATTAAGTCTGCGAATTAGTGCTGCTTTATCCATCAAGTCAATTAACTTTAGTGCATTGTTTCTTGATGCCTGCAAAGCGTTACAAAGTGTTGAGATGTTGAGTGTATAAGGAGTTGATTCTGCTAAAATTCCCAAAAGTTGTTTTGCTTTGTATATCGAATCGTATTCTATGCTACTCACTCAGGGAATTTCGCTTACAAGTAGACGGTCGTAAAATCCATCTCCTTCTTCACGATAAAATGGATAATAACCCGATTTGAGATAATTGTCAAAATATTGTAATACTTTAATTTTTGAGGTTATTTCGGTTGCTATTTTGAAGTGGTTTTGTAAAATATTTTCAAGACCAAAAAACTGTAAATCAGCAATTCTTTCCAATTTTAAATATTCTCTGAATGATAATCCTTCCATGTTGTATGCCCTATAACGTCTTGACAAATCCGCTGTTATATTTTCTGTCATTTTTAGCATTGAAGAGCCTGTTACTACAACATGAAGTTTTGGAAATGAATCGTATATATTCTTGATTTCTTGTTGCCAATTTTTGTACTTGTGAACTTCATCTAAAAAAATGTGTGTACCACCATGAATATAGTGATATTCAGCCAAATCTAATATTGTGTGAGTTGAAAACCAAATGTTGTCTAACGATGCGTAAAGTGCTTTTTCTGGATTAGGAAATGTTTTTTTTATGTGTTGTAATAGCATCGTTGTTTTTCCTACACCTTTGGCTCCTTTGATAACAACAAGACGGTTGTTCCAATCAATTTTAGAATACAAATATCTTAAAAAAGTAGTATCTGTTTCTGCTAATAATCTACTGTATGTTTGATAAATTTTGTCCATTTTTGTTAAAATTAATTGATATGCAAATGTATATTTTTTACTTTTGAAAAACAAATTTTGATACAATTTTTAACTTTAGAAAGTTAATTTTTTACATGACTTTTAACTTTTGAAAGTAAAAAAACGTATTTTTATTGTTAAAAAGTTTAATAAAAAATTTTTATTCTAAATTTAGTAAAATGAATTAGTTTTCATATCTTTGCGTTTTAAAAAAAATAGAATTAAAAGCAGTCATGGAAGAAAGTAAAAATTTTATTGAGCAGTTGGTAGAGAAAAACCTCGAAGAGGGTAAAAACGGTAAACGTATTCAAACACGTTTCCCTCCAGAACCAAACGGCTATCTGCATATAGGACACGCAAAGGCTATCGCATTGGATTTTGGCATTGCTAAAAAATATGGTGGAGTCTGCAATCTACGTTTCGACGATACAAATCCAGTAAAAGAAGATACAGAATATATGGAAACCATAAAACGCGACATCGAGTGGCTTGGTTTTCAGTGGGGAAATATATATTACGCTTCTGACTATTTTCAGCAGTTATGGGATTTTGCCGTTGAATTAATCAAACGAGGGAAAGCCTATGTTGACCAGCAGTCGTCAGAGCAAATCGCCGAACAAAAAGGTTCTCCTACTCAGCCCGGTAAAGAAAGTCCTTTCAGAAATCGTCCTGTGGAAGAATCCCTTGCTTTGTTTGAAAAAATGAACTCAGGAACTGTTCAACCCGGAACAATGGTTTTGCGTGCTAAAATCGACATGGCAAATCCTAATATGCACTTCCGTGATCCGATTATTTATAGGGTTTTGAACATTCCTCATTTGCGCACAGGAAACAAATGGAACGCTTATCCTATGTACGATTTTGCGCATGGTCAGAGCGACTATTTTGAAGGCGTAACACATTCGCTTTGTACGCTTGAATTTGTGGTTCACCGTCCGCTTTACGATTTATTTATTGATTGGCTCAAAGAGGTTAGGGGAGAGGCTGATAATTTAGACGATAACCGTCCGAGACAGACCGAGTTTAATAAACTCAATTTAAGTTATACTTTAATGAGTAAGCGTAACCTTTTGATTTTGGTAAAAGAGGGCTTGGTTGATAGTTGGAACGACCCTCGTATGCCTACGATTTGTGCTTTTCATCGTAGAGGGTATAGTCCAGAGTCAATTTTGAAGTTTATTGACAAAATCGGTTACACAACATACGATGCTTTGAACGAGTTTGAACTCTTAGAAAGTACTGTCCGTGAAGATCTTAACGCTCGTGCAACGAGAGTTTCCTGTGTGCTTGATCCTGTAAAACTTGTCATAACTAATTATCCTGAAAATCAAGTTGAACAGATGACCGCAATTGATAATCCCGAAGATGAAAACAGCGGTACACATATTGTTGAGTTCAGTCGTGAGCTTTGGATTGAAAGAGACGATTTTATGGAAGATGCTCCTAAAAAATTCCTTCGACTTGGTCCGGGCAAAGAAGTGCGCTTGAAAAATGCTTATATTATAAAATGTCCTGAGCAGAATTTTTGTAAAAAGGACGAAAATGGCAATATAGTTGAAATATACGCTGAATACGACCCCGAAAGTCGTAGTGGTTCGGTGGGTGCTGATAGAAAAATCAAAGGTAAAACTTTGCATTGGGTAAGTTGCGCTCACGCTTTGAAAGCCGAAGTTCGCCTTTACGACCGTCTTTGGAAGGTTGAAAACCCAAGAGACGAAATGGCAAGGATTCAAAAGGAGCAGGGGTGCGAGGCGTTAGAGGCTATGAAACAAATGATTAATCCTGATTCTTTGAAAGTTTTGAAAGATTGTTATATTGAAAAATATGTTTCAACACTTGAACCTTTTCATTATTTGCAGTTTATTAGAATGGGTTATTTTAACATTGACCCCGACAGCACTAAGGAGCATTTGATTTTCAATCGTACTGTTACATTGAAAGACACATGGGCAAAAAATATAAATAAATAAGGAACTTTTTCCCTAAAAATTCAAAAGTCCGATTTTTTTTTGACATCGGACTTTTTTTGGTTTTTAGCGGATAGTAATAGATTTTTTACGTTTTTTCTCAATGCGACTACGATAGGAGGCTAAAGAATTTTTGTCGATTACAAGACGGTCTGCAATTAAATCATCATTAATATGCATTTCTTTTTGAAGCAAATATACTATTTGAAGCGGTGACAAATTGTCGTAAAACTCATTTAGACTTGTTAAAAAAGAAAAGTATTCTAATTTACAATAATTTATGTATTCAATGAAATCATTATTTGTCCATTTCCCAAAATTACCACCGCATTCAATTCCATAAAACAATTCTTTACCTCTTTTAAAAGGCAGCATGTATTTTTCAAGTTGCTTTTCAAGTTGTTTTTTGACTTCAACCGTATTAGCGTTTGCATTTATTTTCGATTGTAATTCTTTTATATGAAGTTGATACTCTGAAATTGTTTTGTCTTTTTTGACCTTTTTTAATTTTGAATAAATTACATAAACAATTGAAATGAAAAAAATTACAACTGCTATTATCGAAATAATATAAATTTTTAAATGCCAAATCTCTGTCTCTTTCTGAATTTCAGCAATATGCTGAAAATTTAGCGTTTTGTCATTTATAAAATCTTCATTTCTTAAATCTTTTTCTTTGATTATTTCGGACATGAATTTGTAAACTAACTTTGCATCATTATTCTTTACTGCCGAAGATGATAGTCGCTCAAGCAGTTTAATTTTTGGTTCTGGAATTTCACATTTTAAAACCTCGTCAATCATTTTTGAAGCATTAACAGAATCACCTCTGCTTAAATAAATTTCCGCTAACGCTCCACAAGTTTGAGGTATTAAATAATTGTCCAAAGCCTTTTTATAAAAAGAAAATGCCTTTTCAATGTCTATTTCATACAGCGCATCACCTAAACAATTATAAAAAAAAGCCAAATCTTCCGTATTATCTATTGCATTTAACAATGGAACAAATTTTAACGCATAAATGCGCATACTATCTTTTTGATTTAAATCCATGTATGAATTAGCAATGCTCAAATAACTGTATGCTAACTCTTTGTCTGAATGTATTAATCGTGCATATTCACTTTCTTTTTTTGCATATTGTAGTGCTTTTTCAAATTCTCGCGCCTGAGCATTATAAAAAGATAATTTCATATATACCTTATGTTGCAAACTTGCATCATTTAGTTTATTTGCAAGATATTCAGCTTCTTTAATTGCAAAAATTGCCTCCTTATATTGTTCATTAGTGTAGAGAATTTCTGCTTTATAGAAATAAGAATTGGTAAGTTTATGATAATCATTGGTTTTCTTAAAGAAATTAATAGCAACATCAATTAGAGAACAATCTTTAATGTCATCATATCGTAAATATTCAAGTTTTGTTTTCAATAAAGCAAAATATGCATTTTCATAATCATTTTTTTTTCTTTTTTCAATATTAGAGATTATGGTACTTGCGGCTTGTAATTGTTCTTGCACAAGCAAAGAATCTGCAAGTATAAGTTCATTTGTAATGTCAGAATGTTTTTCCCGACACGAAAACATAGAAATACAAATCACCCAAAAAACAATCAATGATAAAACCGAATATTTCATATTCCATATTTTTGTTGCAAAAATAGGAAAAAAGGGTATAAAAAACAAATGTTAAAATTCATTTTTAAGTATTATATAATTTACTAAAATAAAAGTATGACAGCAGTGTCATAGATACATTGCGATAGTGTAAACTACTTATTTACAAAAACTTATTTATTATGTAAAGTTTTCGTATAATTTTGCCTATAAAATAATTAAAAAAAGCCCAATAATTTTGCAATGTCAAATTAAAAGTGGAATATAACTATGAAAGTATTAAAATTTTTAGGCGTTTTAACAACGCTAATATTTATTTCAAATTCAGAGGCAAATGCCCAATGTTTAAGTAAAAAATATATACCTACACGTCCAGATAGGCGACCAAGCAGAAATGTAGCACACCAAAGAAATATAAAGCAGCCGTCTGTAAACGTTTCTTATGATGCCATGACGACAATTTTGAATGTAGATTTTCCTGCTAATTCTTTAGGCGGAATAGTTGAAGTATTTAAAAACGGTTCAAGAATTGGCGCAATGACTTCAGGCGCAGGAACAACCTTTGGTTGTGTGCTTATGGATTATGGCGTTGGGCAATATAGTGTAATAGTTACTCACGGTAATACCGTATTGTATTCCAAAAATATTGAAGTAAAGTAAAATTTTAACTTATAAATATTAAATAAAATGAAAAAATTATGTTATTATGCAGTAGCGGCAACGATGTTTTTAGCCGCCTGCAACGAATCGCTTAATGAAGCAACAGAAGTAGAAAAAGATTCTAACGAATCAAATGTAGAACAAATTTCAAACAAATCGCATTGGGGCAACAAAATAGAAGACCCTTACACCGTTGACCATATGCGTTTGGCATTTAAAGAATTGATGAAAAAAAATAATTCTTTGTCAAAAGCAGGTGTTAGTGTTGAACAAATAGAGCCTACGCATTTGCATTTAAAATTTATTCCAAAGAACGAAGAAGAGTATGATTTGTTAGAGAAAGATACAATATTAAATGTTGTTCCTATTCCGTTTGACTACGATTTGGAAGGTTTTGATGGCATTTACAGAGATCCTGAATGTCCTGAGGGGCAACCAACTTATCAATATGCAGTTGTAAGACTTAATCATAAACTTCCAAATGTAGAGTATATTGTTCTTGATAGTTTGTTTATGCCTTTTGAAGATGACTACGATCAAGAAACAATATCTAAAAAAGCCGGCTTTAAACGAATTTGGGACGATTTGGAATTGGAATCTATAAAACTGACGGGAAATTTCAATGAAGAAGATTATATTCCACCATCACTCAGTAAAAGATATTATCCCAATGGAAAAGTGGAATATACTGACGATTATATAGGTAAAGTTGGTGTTCCAAATGCAAAAATACACGTAAATTTTAGTACACATAGTCATAATGGTTATACAAATAGTGACGGAACATTTAAAATTAATGGTAGATTTTCATATAAAGTTCATTTTCATGTGTACTTTAAAAATAATGATTGTGCAATATATAATGGATTACGTGCGTATGAACAATATGAGGCGGCTTCGTATAGTGGAGGTCGTATGATAACTTGTAATAATTTTCATATTGATGAATCATTGGACAAAAAAGCGGCTGCAACAATGCATATGGCAGGATATAATTATGTTAATAATCTCTTAAATATAAAACAACGACTTGATAATGGTCCAATTAAACTTTGTATGGACTATAATAATAGTAATCCATCAATGCATTTTTGGTATAGAAATAGTGGTAATATAGTTGATTTAGTAAATATTATACGAGATAGAAGAAGAGAATTTGGAGCTGCGATAAATGCAATTACAGGATTAATGTTAGAATGTTATAGCAAAGATCATTATATATCAAATTATGATACTTTGTTGCAAGAAAACTGGAGAGCATGTGTAGAACAAGCAATAACGGCAAAATATTATAAGAATTATACATCATCATCATTTGAAGCTTATAATAAAACAACACGAGGATTGTTTATTGAATTAATGAATAGAGGTTATTCTTTATATACATTGGAAAGTAATATGAAAAAAATTGCTAAATTGGAAGATAAAAAACAATGGGATTCTTTCAAAGAGTCTCTAAAAAATGGACGTTCAAATTCAGAAAGAGCAACTTTGGATAATTTATTTAATTATTGGAGAAAAAAATAATAATTTTATGGTCTTATAGATTTTTTTGTCTATACCATTAATTAATTAAACTATGAGAAAAATAACATTATTATTAATTATGCTTGGAACAATGCTTTCAGGCTTTGCACAGACAAGATTAGGTTTTCGCGCTGGATATAATTTTACAACAATCACAAGAATTGCAGATTTTGGATTAGATGATGATCGTTATACGGATTTTGATTGGAAATCGTCTGTAAATTTTGGTGTTGTAGTAGATTTAAGAAAAAGTCAAAAATTTGTATTTAGACCGGGTATTTATTATTCTTGTAAGGGTTTTAAAATTGACGATGAAGTTTTTCCAAAAACAAATTTAAATTATTTAGAAATGCCTTTGTTAGCGGTTTTTCAACAGCCAATAAAGGATAAAATAATCCTTGAAATTCAAGTTGGACCATATTTCGCATACGGCATAGGCGGTAAATATGAGTATGAAGAAAATATTGTAAAAAATAACAAAGGAGAGTTTGTAGGTGTTTATACCAAATACAAATCCTTTAAGGATGAAGACGTTATTCAACCATATAGAAGATTTGATTTCGGAATTAATGCAGGACTTGGAATCAATTATAACCATTTCTATCTTGGCGCATCATACGAAATTGGATCTTATCAAGTGCAGTATCGTGCAACAAATCATTGTTTTTCATTAAACGTTGGTTATAATTTTTAAAAATTAGAAATAAAAGGAATAAAAACAAACAAACTAATTTTCAACTTTTCGGGACTTAAAATTCTTTCCCGAAAAGTTTTTTATTTTATTTTGTTATTGATGTGTGTCAGGATAATAAAAAAAACTTCAAAAAAAATTTTTTTGTTTAAAAAAAAGGTTATACCTTTGCGCTGTCTTAGAAAAAAGATAGTTTTATTGCCCAATGGTGTAATTGGCAACACGTCTGACTCTGGATCAGGAGAGTTCAGGTTCGACCCCTGATTGGGCAACTAAGGGTTTTAAACAGGTAAATCAAATGTTTTGGTTTCCTGTTTTTTTTATGTATATTAGCCCCTGAAAAAAAACAAAAATAATATGGAAAAATCTACGATATTGGTAGTTGACGATAGTATGTCAAACTTATTGTTGGTAAAAGATATTCTCTCTGGCGAAGCGGAATACGAAATTATAACCGAAAGCGAAGGTGAAAATGTTATTAAAATCTTGAACAACAGAAAAGTGGACTTGATACTTTTGGATATAATGATGCCCAAAGTTGATGGTTTTGAAGTCTGCAAAAAAATCAAAGACGATTTGGCATTCAAGGATATTCCGATTATTTTCCTGACGGCAAAAATTGATGAGGCAAGTCTTTTGGCTGGTTTTGAACTCGGAGGTGTTGATTATATAAAAAAACCATTTTTGATTTCAGAATTAATTGCGAGGGTTAAAACGCATTTGCAACTAAAAAAAACTAACGAAAAACTCAAAAACGAACTTTTTCAGCATTATTTAACTCAGCAAAGTCTTATTGCCTCGCAAAACGAACTTTCTGTTAAAAACAATATTGCATCTTTTTTCCTTTCGGGTTTCAGAGATGATTTGTATCCGAGGCTGTTGGAGGAGATTTTGAAATATCTCGGTCTTGACTTCGGTGTTATCGGCACTTTGAATGATGAACAAAAACTTGTCTGTCCTTCCATTTATTCTGGCGAAATCGAATCCGATAAAGATTATGTTTTTGATATTCAGGATATTGGTGATATTGCAATTTCGGTTCTGAAAAAACGTACTGTTATTCAAAAAAATGAAGTATCTCCTTTGTTTTTTACCAAAGCCAAGGTGAATTTTATGATTAGTGTCCCAATGATTTGCAATTCCAAAGTTATTGGACTTGTGGCTGTTGCGGGCAAAAGAACCGATTATTCTGATTCTTATCGTGAAAAATTAGAAAACATTGCTTCTTTTTTGTCTCCTGTTATGTATAATAATTTGGAAAGGAAAAAAGCGGAACAACTTTTGAAATTTTCAGAAGAAAAATATCGTACTTTTTTCAATAATATAAGCGACGGAGTAATTGTTTTTAATTATGACGGTAACGATTTTTCTTTGTATGAAATCAATCGTGCGGGGCTTGAATTAATGGGTTATTCGTTTGAAGAACTTTCTAAAATGCCTGTCGAAAAAATTATAGAACCCGTTTTTTCGGAAAAATATCTTGAAGCCATGAAACTTGCTTTAGATGGCAAGTCGCAAGGTTTTGAAACATACATCGTTAACTCTAAAGGAAAAACAATACCTATCGAAATCAATATTGATAGATTTTTTATAAAGAATGGCAAAGTTTTTGTTTTCAACGTTTTGCGGGATATTACTGATAGAAAAAATGTAGATAAAAGGCTTTTCAGCACTATTGTTGAAACGCAAGAAAACGAGCGTTTGAGGTTTGCAAAAGATATTCATGACGGTATTGGTTCATATTTGACATCGCTTATCACTTATATAAATCTTTTGGCATCAAGCAAAATATCGGTTATGGAAATGCCCGATATTTTTGAGGAGATGAAAGACCTTGTAATGGAAGCAGTTAGAGAGTCAAAAAATATAGCCTCAGACCTTGTGCCGGATATTTTGGATAATTTTGGTCTTGTTGCGGGTATAAAAAATCTTGCAAAACATATCTTTGTTGATGGCAAAATTCAACTTATTTTTGAGTGTGGAAATTTCAAAGAGCCTCAAAACAAGATTCTTAAAACGGCTCTTTTTAGGATAGTTAACGAGTTGTTGAACAATGCGGTAAAATATTCAAGTGCGTCAAAAGTAATTCTTATTCTTGAAACTTCGGACAATTATACTCATTTGAAATATATTGATGATGGAAAAGGCTTTGATAAAGAGGAAGTTATGACGATGATTCAGAATAAGGAAGTATCGGGTTTGAAAAATATTGAAAGTAGAGTTGCAAATTTCAGCGGACAAGTTGATATAAAAACCTCAAAAAATCACGGCTTGGAAATCAATATTGTGGTTCTCAATTAATGTATTTTTGGGTGGAAATGTTAAAAAAAATAGTGTTGGTTGATGATCAAAGGGCTTTTCGACAATCTTTCAAATTACTTTTAAGAAAGGTTGGAGGTGCTTCTGTTGTGGCAGAATACGACTCTGGGGAAGAGTTTTTGAAAAACTTAAATAAAAAGTTTTCAGCCGAAATTGTGTTTATTTGTATTGAGTTAGCAGGATTTACCGGTATTGAAACTATAAGAAAAGCCGTCAAGAAAATGCCTGATATTGTAATGATAGGAATGTCGGTATATCAAGACAAAATTTATGTAGAACAAGCGATTGAAGCCGGTGCAAGAGGTTATCTTTTAAAGTTTTCTGACAATTTTTCGATTCTTGACACGATTATTCGTTTTCCGAAGGCGGAAATTTTTTATTCTTCTGAGGTTAATCCGCTTGGCAATATAAAATTTTCAAAAAAATTCAGAGTCATTTTGACAGATGACAGCGAGTCGTCGCTTTTTGTCAGCGAATATATTTTGCAAAACGAGGGTTTTGAAGTTGTATCTTTTCTTTCGGCATTTGATGCGCTTAGTTTTGCACAAAAATCCTCTGACGCTTGTCTTGTTATAACAGATTATATAATGCCAGAAATTTCAGGAATACAGTTTTCGCAAAAGATTCGTCAGATTAGAAACTATAAAAAAGTTCCAGTTATGTTACTTTCGGCTTTTGTTAATAACAAAGTGCTTTCTGACGCGTCAGAAAACGGTATTAACCTTGTTTTAAAGAAACCATTTTTGGAAAAAGAACTTGTGTCAGCAGCCGAAAAATTGATTTTTGAAAAAAAAATATAAAAAAAATTTTTTATTTACGAATATTATATATAATTTTGCAGTGTTAAAAAAATGGTCGGTTAGCCAAGCGGTTAGGTACCGGTCTGCAAAACCGTTTAGAGCGGTTCGACTCCGCTACCGACCTCTTAATGTTAAAGTCAATCATAGTAGTATGGTTGACTTTTTTGTTTGTGTTTGCAAAAAATTAAAGAAATTGTTTTTGGAAACAAAATTATTATATATATTTACGCTTTCATAAAAAAGCATAATAGTATGGAGAATAAAATAATAGGTGTTATACCAGCCAAAATAAATTCTTGGAATGCCTATGATTGGTCATGTATACAATAGAGTAAGGTTATGTCCTGATTTTTCGGATGTTTATGTAGCCACAAACGATAGTCAGATAATTGATTACATTACTTCGATAGGTGGTAAATGTGTCGTGATAGAAGAAAGTCGTATCAGCGCAACTGACAGAGTGGCTGAGGCGGTTAGAAAAATTGAATCTGAAAAGAAAACTATTTATGACCTTGCCGTTTTGATTCAGCCTGACGAGCCGATGATAACACCCGAATTAATTGGTCGTGCGATTAGTCCGCTTGTTATGGACGAAAATCTTAAAATGACAACTTTGATGTCAGAAATTACTGACGATAAGATTTTTTATGACCGAAACGAAATCAAGGTTGTTGTTGATACTCAAAATAATGCTTTGTATTTTTCTCGTGAGCCTATTCCGACGGATAGCCGTAGTATGAAATTTCCAAGAATGAAACTTGTGGGAATTGATGTTTTTAGACGTAGTTTCTTAAATAAGTTTAATATTATGCTCTCTACGCCTTTGGAACTTGCTGAAGGAATAGATCTTATTCGTATAATCGAAAACGGTGTTAAGATTAAGATGACATTAACAGACCAAGCAACTTTTTCTGTTAATCATCCAGAAGAGCTTCCGCTTGTAGAAAAATTGATGCAAGAAGAAGGTTATTTATTAAAAAAATACATGAAATAATTGTTGATAAATTATTTAATACAATATAATTAGAATTTTTCAAGAAAATAAATGAGAGAAGTTAGAGTAAGGTTTGCGCCCTCTCCAACGGGTGCATTACATTTAGGCGGTGTTAGAACTGCGCTTTTCAATTATCTTTTTGCCAGAAAGCACGGCGGAAAATTTATTCTCAGAATTGAGGATACCGATCAAACCCGTTTTGTACCGGGCGCAGAAGATTATATAATCCGCTCTCTTGAATGGATTGGTCTTGATGTTGACGAGAGCGACCTCAAAGGCGGTGATTATGGTCCTTACAAACAGAGCAATCGTAAAGAACTTTATAAACAATATGCTTTTGAACTTGTTGATAAGGGTTTTGCTTATTATGCTTTTGATACTCCCGAAGAGTTGGAAGTTATGAGAAAAACGCTTGAGGCTCAGAAGGCTTCGGTTCAGTCTTACGGACCTAAAACTCGTATGACAATGAAAAACTCGTTAACTTTGTCAGCGGAAGAAACAAAACAACTTCTTGATAGTGGGGCGCAGTATGTTATTCGTTTCAAAATGCCTGAAAACGAGAAACTTGTTCTTAAGGATATAATTCGCGGTGAAATCAAAGCCGATACTTCGCTTCTTGACGACAAAGTTTTGTACAAAAGCGATGGTATGCCGACATATCATTTGGCAAATATAGTGGACGACCATTTGATGAAAATTTCACATGTGATAAGGGGGGAGGAATGGTTGCCATCTTTGCCTTTGCATTATTTGCTTTATAGAAGTTTTGGTTGGTTGGATTCAATGCCCGAATTTGCGCATTTGCCTCTTATTCTTAAACCTGACGGAAAAGGTAAACTTTCAAAACGAGATGGCGACCGTCTTGGATTTCCTGTTTTTCCGCTTCATTGGGAAGACCCGAAAACTGGTGAAGTTTCAAAGGGTTACGAAGAGGCTGGATATTTTCCAGAGGCGTTTCTTAATATGATGGCACTTCTTGGTTGGAATCCCGGAAATACTACTCAAGAGATTTTTTCAAAAGAAGAGTTGTGTCAGTTGTTTTCTTTGGAGCATGTCAACAAGTCGGGTTCAAAATTCGATCCTGAAAAAAACAAATGGTTCAACAAACAATATCTTGAAAGAAAACCCGACAGCGAACTCGCAGAATATTTTATTGAAGATGCCAAAAAAGACGGAATTGAAGTCGATAAAGAAAAAGCCGCTTTGATTTGTTCTTTGGTAAAGGATCGTTGTCATTTCTCTCACGATTTGTGGAAAGAAAGTACATATTTCTTTATTGAACCAACAAGTTACAACGAGGCCAACAAAAAGAAATTTTGGAAAGAGGATTCTGCTCAGATTTTAACTAATGCTGCTAAAATTTTGGAACAAGAAACTGATTTTTCGTCAAAAAATCTTGAAGATAAAATTTCGGCATGGATTAACGAAAACGGACTTAATTTTGGCAAAGTTTTGAATCCTATGCGTCTTGTTTTGGCAGGAGAATGTAAGGGACCGCATATTTTTGATATTCTTAATCTTTTGGGAAAAGAAGAATCTTTGAAACGTATCAAAAAAGGTATTGAAGTTTTAGGATAAAAAATCTTGAAGATTTATTTTTTTATCTGTTGATTTTTTTTTACCTTTGCGCTCGTCAAATTCCCTTTGACTTTGTATTTTTAAGGTGCGATGGGAAATTGAAATTTTTATTAATTCAATTTTGAGTAACACAATTTTTATTAAAAAATGAGAACATTTGATTTGAAAGGTACTGAACGCAAACAAATCGGTTCAAAGTACGCAAAACAACTCCGTAAAGAGGGTCAAGTTCCTTGTATTGTTTACGGTAACAAAAACCAGATTAACTTTTCTGTATCTCAAAAAGAACTTAAAGGTGCTGTTGTAACTCCTCATGTTTACATTGTAAATCTTGACATTGAGGGCAAAGTTATTAAAACTGTTATCAAAGACCTTCAGTTTCATCCTGTAACAGATGAGGTTCTTCACGCTGATTTTTATGCTTTTGCTGACGATCAGGCTATTAGCGTAAAACTTCCTGTTAATTTGGTAGGTTTGGCTCCCGGTGTTAAAGTCGGTGGTAAAATGAAACAATCAGCAAGAAAAGTAACCGTAAAAGGTAAAGCCGCTGATTTGCCAGAAAAAATCGACGTTGATGTTAGCAGCCTTGAACTTGAGCAGTCAATTAAAGTTGGCGATTTGAAATTTGAAAAATTTGAAATAACTGACCCACAAGACGCTTTGATTTGCAGAATTATGGCTACAAGAGCAACTGCTGCTGCCGCTTCTGCTGACAAGAAATAGTTTTTCTTTTCAAAAATAGTTATGAAATATCTTATTGCCGGACTTGGGAATTTATCTCCTGAGTACGAAAATACAAGACATAACATGGGTTTTATGGTACTCGATGCTTTTGCTAAAGCATCGGGTGCTTTTTTTAATACCGATCGTTATGCACAAAAAGCCGAAATAAAATATCGTGGCAAAACCGTCATTTTGATAAAACCCTCCACTTTTATGAATCTCAGCGGTAAGGCGGTTAATTATTGGAAACAACAAGAAAATATCCCGTTGGAAAATATTTTGGTTTTGGTTGACGATTTATCGTTACCTTTAGGTGTTATAAGACTTCGTCCGGGTGGCTCAGAAGCGGGTCATAACGGTCTGAAAAGCATTACAAGTTGTTTGTCAACTCAAAACTATTCGCGTCTTAGATTTGGTATCGGAAATGATTTTCCAAAAGGCGGACAAGTGGATTATGTTTTGGGAAATTTTTCCAACGAGGATTTGGATTTAATTAATCAGCGGACTTTGGTAACTACTGAGGCTATTTATGGTTTCTTAACCGACGGAATCCAAATAACTATGAATAAATTTAATGGTAAATAAAAATGCGTGTTGACAAATTTCTTTTCTGTGTAAGACTTTTCAAAACGAGAACTCTTGCCTCTGATGCTTGTGGTAAAGGTAGAATTTTGGTTAATGGCTCTACCGTTAAGCCTTCGCGTGAGGTAAATCCCGGAGATGAGGTTTCGGTTAAGGTGAATCCTGTTTTTAGACGTTACAAAATTCTTAACCTTTTGAAAGGTAGGGTAGGAGCCTCAAAAGTTCCTGAATATCTGATAGAAACAACACCAGAAGACGATTTGTTTAAACTTAAAATGATGAGGGATATTTCGTCACTATCTTTTGGTACGAGGGATAGAGGTACGGGGCGTCCTACAAAGAAAGATCGTAGAGATATTGACCGTTTTTATGATGATGCCGATTCTGAAGACGATGTTTTAGACGGTTTTACACCTGATTTTGAAGAATAAAGTAAAAAAATAGAAAAAATTGATAGGGTATTTCGTTTTTCGCGTGTTGTATAAATGAAAAAAATAAGAAATCTCTTTGAAACCAAATAATTAAATAATGATTTTTTTTACCTGACAATTTTTTTATTAACCTACAGAACGTAAAAAAGCCGTTGAAATTTTTTCAATTGGCTTTTTTGCTTTTTATAAGGTTTCTTTTTATCTTTGCGATTTAGAAAAAAAAATTAAAATCGCAAAAAAATAAATGATAAATATTGCTGTATTTGTATCGGGTGGTGGAACAAATTGTGAAAGACTTATACAACATTTCAAAGGACACAATCGCTATAAAATTGCGCTTGTTGTCAGCAACAAGAAAGATGCACCAGCAATCGAAAAAGCGGAACGTTATGGTGTTAAGGCAGTTGTGATGGAAAAGTCAAAACTTAACAATCCTAAAGAATTTCTTCCGTTAATGACTTTGTATGGTATTCAGTTTATAGTTCTTGCTGGATTTTTGCCAATTATACCTGACTATTTGATTGAGGCTTACCCTAATAGAATTATTAATCTTCATCCGGCTTTGTTGCCGAAATTTGGAGGCAAAGGTATGTGGGGACATCATGTCCATGAGGCTGTAAAGCAATCTGGCGATACTCAAACTGGCATGACAGTTCATTTTGTAACTTCAGTTTGTGATGGTGGTCAAATTATTGCGCAAGTAAAATGCGATATTCTTCCTTCGGATACTGTTGACGATATTGCTTCAAAAGAGCATGAACTCGAAATGCGACATTTCCCTATAATTACTCAAGAGGTTTTGGATAAAAGTTTCAACTCCTTTTTGTTACAATAACTGCGAAAAAAGTTGCATTTTTTAAAAATAATCATTATTATAGGAAACTCAATCTTTTTTGTATTTTCCGAAAAGTTGAACTATCTTTGCGTCCAAAGAAAACCATTATACAAAAGACTATGGGCAAGTACATCACATTCGATTGGTTCATCAAGAAACTTCTTCGCAACAAGGGCAACAGCGTTGTGTTGGAAGGTTTTTTGAGCGTGTTGTTCAAACGGCAGATAAAGATACAGAAGATACTCGAAAGCGAGGGCAATCAGGAGTTTGAGGAACAGAAATACAACCGCGTTGACCTCTTGGTAGAAGATTCAGACGGCGAGAAGTTCATCATTGAAGTTCAAAACGATTACGAAATCGACTTTTTTCAACGTATGTTGTTCGGCACGTCGAAGGTTGTCACGGAATACATCAAGGAAGGTGAGGTATACGGTTCAATTCAAAAAATATATTCCGTCAACATAGTCTATTTTGCGTTAGGGCAGGGTAAAGGTTATTTTTACAAAGGCACCACCGTGTTTCGCAATATGAGGAACAAACGCGAAGTTCTCAAATTAAGCAAGCGTCAGCAGGAAGTTTTCAAAAGGAAAAACGTATGGGACATCTTCCCTGAATATTATTTGCTGAGGGTCAATAAGTTTGACGAGGAGGTCAAAGAGCCGTTGCAGGAATGGATTTCTTTCTTGAAAACAGGCGACATTCCCAAATCTTACACTGCGCAGGGGCTTGCCGAGGCTCGCGAGGTGATGCGTGTTTCTGAACTTGACGAGGAGGAGCGCAAAGCCTACGAGCGTTACATCGACAGCATCCGCATCAGCCGCAGTGTTGCATTTTCGTATGATGATTTGGGATATACACGAGGCATAGAAGTTGGTCGTGCTGAAGGTCGTGCGGAAGGACGTGCGGAAGGTGCAAAGCAACAAGCAGTCGAAACAGCCCGAAAAATGAAACTTCGTGGCTATCCCACAGATGTCATCGCTGATATGACTGGCCTCACCCCCGACGAAATCTCAAAAATTTAACATAAAATATTTGCATTTTTCCCCAATAATTCCTATATTTGTACTATAAGAATTAAGCCTATGAACGCAACGCAACGCTATTCCCCGCCAAACCAAACATCGCCACTTTTGTAACCCTTCCCCTTACAAATTTCCCCGAAAAATTATCAACGAAAAATCGTTTTAGTGTTTTATTTTTTCGTCTTCGTAATCGGCTTGATTAAACGGTTGAACAGGTTGCGCAATATTGGAAGTTGCACTACCAGCCACGGGATGAACGTGAGTATTAAAAGCATTGACCAATGCGTTTAACTTGTCAGTGAGTTCTTTAATTTTTATTAACCCTCCCAACTTGCCACCGTTAAATATCACCGTTTCCGCCTTTTCAACCATCAATACCACTAAATCGCGCATTTTACCGTTGGAAAGGTCAGCCACTAATACCGTACTACCAACCGCTGGCTTTATAATCATTGTCGTTAAACTTTGCGAAAATCCGCATACCAACCGCACGTTTTTATGCTCCAAGCCTTGGTATTTAATACTACATTCTGTATCTTTGCTTTCGGTAACCACGGCTTCAAACAGTGTTAAACCGCTGTTATAAGCCGCAATGTTACGTATTATTTGTTTAATTTCTGATTCTTTACTCATGATGAAAAAGTTTTATTGTTCAGTTTCCGCCATACTGTCTTTCACTGAAAAAAGTTGACTCAAA
>CAJOGF010000022.1:0-16033 GCA_905233995.1 uncultured Bacteroidales bacterium
GGCGAAATCCCCGCCGCCGACAGCAATTTTATTGAAACCGACAATTGGTTTTGAGATTCCGCCAACTGAGTTTCTCTTTCCGCCAACTGGGTTTCTCTTTCCGCCAACTGAGTTTCTCTTTCCGCCAACTGATTTTGCGATTCCGCCAACTGATTTTGCGATTCCGCCAACTGAATTTGCGATTCCGCCAACTGATTTTTTGACACAGTTAATTCTTCCCGAATCTCTTTGAGTTCCAACTGCGCATCTTCCAAATCAATGCGGTCGCGTTTCATTTGTCGCAACATTTCCTCCTCAAAGTCAAGGTCGCCCCGAAGTTTCTCATTGACAGTGCCTTTCAAGAGACGGCTTATCAAGACATCGTATTCTTCTCCGTATGCAGCATTGTCGTTCAACTCGATATAAATCTTTTGGTTCTGATCCATGAAACGCTGGTCGAAGATACTCAGCATCTTCTCCACGTGCAATTTCGGTTTCAACGGCAAAAGAGGTATCTGCACTATCGCAATATTTATCAGCATCGCATTTATGAAATCGCTTTTACCGGTGTTCGCTACCACATCGCCGTTTTGGTCAATTAAGGCTATTTTCGTTTTGATAACCGCCTTGTCATAACCGTCGCCCAGTTTATGACCCAAAATATAGATGCAATAAATGGGAAGCGGTTTCAGGACTTCATACTTATCCTTATTCCGTTTGGTCTTGACAACTTTTATGGTGTTATTTTCGCTACTGATTTGCAGTCCCATGTACTTTCTGAACCGCATAACTTCCTCTTCTTCAAAGGCTTTTTGAAGTTCGATGGTCGCTATCTCCTTCGTGCCGTCATCATTGATTATCGTTGCGGCAAAATCTATGCGCAACAACTTCAAATCATCTGGCGTGGTGATGACGTGGTCGTTGCTTTTCATTGTAACACTCTCTATTTTCTTATCTAAGATGCTGCTTAACAATATTTTAGCGACCCTTTCGTCTTCAACCAAATATTTGAAGACTGTATCATATATCGGATTAAAAACGCGTACCATTTTTATTGCTTTTGCGACAAAGTTAATGATTTTTCAGTCAAAACAAAAAAAATTACTACATGGGGAGAATAATATTAACATTTATTAAATCTTTTGTTGCGAAAAATTGTTTTTGCCGCTGTTTCTCTGAAAGTAAACTATTCCACCGTAAAACCATAACTTTTTGGATATTTTACCTCGTAACTAAACCGTAAAACTTTTTTCTCTCCAGCAGATAAGTTTAATTGCCATGTGAGTTTACCTTTTTCGTTGTCAACTTGCGCAGCACCATTATCCAAAAGTGCAACCTTTATGTCGGAATATTTTGGTAACGGATATTGATCTATAACCTCAAGGTCAACAGATGTTGATTTGTTGTTTTTTATGGTGATTTCAAAACATTTCTGAACTTTTATAGTAGAACCAATTATCTTTTTTGATGTCAAATCCTTCACCTCTTGACGATTAATTGCTATATCTTTGTCGCGACCAACTGAAATCGACATTGTGTCGGCTGCAAAATCGGGAGAAATTTCACATTCTCCTTGATAAACATTCTCTAAATATACGTATGCACTACCTTTCAAAAGCGGATATTGCGAAAAATCTTTTAAATCGGCAAGCAAAAATACATCTTTTGATTGTCTTGGCAAGGCTACAAATCTATAATCGGCATCAATATGATATGTCAACATCGTTATATCATAAACTTTTCCGTCGGAAGGAACTGTGTATGGCACATCGATTTTAAATTCTGTAGCACTTTGAGTTTCAGAAAGTTCGAGCGGAATATTTTTTACAGGCTCATCGTATTTTATTTTTCTTGGAGCCCTATCGTAACTTACAGCAGGCGCAAAATCACCCCTATTTCTTGACGTGCCATAACCAACAACCACAACCTCTTCTAACTCAGTATCGTCTTCTTCCATAACAATTTGCATATTTTCATACGGTTTAAGGTTTTGATTCTTGAAACCTATAAATGAAAATTCTAATTGATTATTAATGTTTGTCATCTGCAATTGAAATTTTCCGTCAATGTCAGAAATTATACCATTTGTTGTACCCACTTCCACAATATTTACCCCCGGAAGTGGTTCGTAATTATTGTCAGTTACAACACCATATACCAAATTTGACGTTGGCGGTGTCCATTTTTTATTATTGATCGGTTTTCTGACGGGAGGAAGGTACATCGATACAAATTCTGGAGCATTATTTCCAACTGAAGGGTCGCCAGTGGAAATCGTGAGGTTTACCTTGTTCCAATCTTCGGTTGACGACTGTTTTACGTGAGCACCATATACCAAATTGAGCGGTTTGTTGTTGCCATTTACTCTAACTTCGTAAAAAGGTTCCCAATCAACACTAAAAACGATGTAACCTATTGATACTTTGATATTTTCAACTGCTATATCCGACGATAATACAAGTTTTACACGACTATCTTTTTTCTGCAAATCTCTCTGACGGTTTTGCTTTTCTTGCAGCAATCGAAGAATTTCGTCTTTATGGTTTTGAATTTTCTTGTTTATAACAATCTTTTTTACAGCAATTTCCGACAATTCTTTTTTGTAAAAATCGGTCATCGCTTTAAGCTCGGCTGTTGAAACGCCATTTTGTTCGCCACCAATTTTGCGGTTTTCGCGAATTAACGTTTCCTCATCGCTTAGCACCAAAGTTTGGGCTTTGAGGTACGAAAGCGAATCTTTCAGCACTGCAATACGTTTATCGGCTAAAGTGTTTTGTGTCTGGGCTTTGTCATTGTCAACAACAACTATTTCATGCTTTACCGATAGAATTTTTACATTCTGATTTTCAAATCCAATTTTAAGCGTATTTGGGTCGAGTTCGGTACTTAAATTATTTAGATACAGAGTTGTATTTCCTTTTTGGAGATTAATATTTCCTGAACGTTCCACAAGTGCTCCATTTCGGTAAACGGTAACATTTTTTATCTGTGTTTCAATGTTTTGTGCAAATGAAGACAATGTAAAAAACAAAAATAGAATAAAAGCAGTAAGTTTCATGACAGTATTTTTCAATATTTCAGCAATTAATTATTGGCAAAAATAACAATAAAAAAACAATTCCAAAAACAATCAACAAAAAATTTGTATTTTCCCACAAAAAAGTCTAATTTTGTCGTTCAAAAAAAACGAAATGGTAAAACCAGAAAAAACATTTACTTTTTTTATTTTTATTCTGCTTTTTTTGGGAATTTTGACACTAATCTATCCCAAAAGTGGAATAAAAATAGGTAACGATATAACACTTCATTTCCCTGACTTAAAGGATTTTATAACCGAATCTTTTGTTCAAACGCACACCACTGAAGACTCGTCAAAAGCAATTTTTACGGCTGATAATGCTCTAACACTAATAGAAAGTGATACGCTTCAATACGAAAATCCACCCGCTGACACAACCGCGCAAATTACTGATACAGAAGTATTTGTACCAAGAGCGATTACAACTGATTCGTTACGTCAAGCACTTGACCTGCCTGCCTCAGGTTTGGAATGTTTGAGCAATTTATTTAATTCGCTAATTGATGCTAAAGAATTGCAAAAAATAGTCAGAATAGTTCATTACGGCGACTCGCAAATAGAAACCGATAGAATCACTAATTATTTGAGATACAAACTTCAACAGCAATTTGGAGGGTCAGGACCGGGACTTGTGCCAGCCAAAACAGCATACGATTACAAATCCCCGTGCGAGGTCAAAAACATCGGAAAATGGAAACGTTATACAATTTTCCCAAACATTGACACTGCCGTAAAACATTCAAAATATGGAGTTTTAGGAGCGTTTTGTACTTTCGGATCGTTAAGACAAATAAAAGAAAAAAACGAAGTTTCAGCAGATTCTTTGTTTCAATTAGATTCGCTGACAGTAGTTTCAAAAATAGCCGAAGAAATAAAACCAAAAGACACTCTCAACGCTG
The DNA here is from genome assembly GCA_905233995.1 of uncultured Bacteroidales bacterium. Lineage (GTDB taxonomy): Bacteria > Bacteroidota > Bacteroidia > Bacteroidales > UBA3824 > UBA3824. The sequence goes on from CAJOGF010000022.1 coordinate 3,958, forward strand.
CTTTGAAATTTATCCCGTCAACACTTAGAAAAAACTTAAAAGACATAAAAAAATGTCGTCTTTTTTATGGCAATACCGACCAAAAATGCAATGTAAAAGTTCTTGATTTAGACCAAGTTATCTTTAACGAAGATTTAAAACCAACCGACTTTTACACTTACAAAACTTTCAATTTTGAAACCTCTCCTACTGACCTTAAATTTGAGTTTTCATCATTACAAAGTCCTGAAATTTACGGTTTTGCATTGGACGGACACAGCGGCGTTGCGGTTGACAATGTTGCCTTAAGAGGTTGCAGCGGAACAATCTTCACTAAAATCAACGCTAAAATGTTAGCACAAATGTATAACGATTTGAATGTCAAATGCGTTATACTTCAGTTTGGCGGAAACGCTGTACCATACATGACGCAAGAAAAACTTGGAGGTTTCAAAAGTGCGTTTGCCTCTCAAATCCGTTACATAAAAAAACTTTGTCCAAAGATGTCAATAATTGTAGTTGGTCCTGCCGACATGAGCACAAAAGATGGGGACAAATACAAAACATACGACATTTTGCCGCCTTTGGTTGACGCTTTGAAATCGGCGGCTTTAAGCAACGGTTGTGCCTTTTGGAATATGTACGAAGCCATGGGCGGCGAAAATACTATGCCCGATTGGGTGTATCACGAACCTCAGTTAGCGGAAAAAGATTTTGTACATTTTACACCCAACGGCGCAAATATTATGGCAAGAATGCTTTACACCGCAATAATTTCAAGATATAACGAATTTTTAAGAAAAAAATAGAAAAAAATGAAAGTTTTAAAATATTTATTTACATTTATTTCGGCAGTTTTTACTGCAACAAGCATTTATGCCCAAGACTATCCTATGGACATAACATATTATCCCTTTGTAAATTACAAAGAAGGTAAACTTATTTTCTCAAAAGATTCGGCAAAGTTTGAAAGACTTTACCAAAAAATGGATTCAATAATTAAATACGGAAAAGGAAAACTCACCGCCGTACAAATAGGAGCCTCTCATACTCAAGCCGATATTTTTTCAAACCGAATGAGAGTAAGACTTCAAACGCTTCAGCCCGGACTTGTGGGGTCAAGAGGTTTAGTTTTTCCATACAAAATGACCAAATCCAACAACCCGTCAAATTACATAGTTTCTTATTCAGGTTTTTGGACAACATGCAGAAATGTTGAATGGAAACGTAGTTGTGAACTTGGAATTTCAGGTGCCTCAGCCACAACAATGGACGTAAATTCACGGCTTACAATTTCAATGAATCCAAACAATCAGGTGAAATACGATTTCAACGAAGTAAAAGTTTTTACTGCTCCACATTCAGGACAATTTGAAATTGTCCCCGATATTGAAATGGGAAAATATACGGTCAAGAAAATTGATAGTTTGGGCTATATTGACATAAAATTTGAACAATATCAAAACGTTGCTAAATTTCATTTTGAAAAATCCGACGAGTTTCAAAACTCATTTACACTTTATGGTTTTTCGCTTGAAAACGACAATCCGGGCATAACATATTCTGCTTTAGGAATCAACGGCGCAAGTTTTTCTTCATGGCTTGGCTGCACACACTTTGAAAAACAACTTCAAATGCTTGATGCTGATTGGTTTGTGATTTTCTTGGGAGTAAACGATGCTAACACTTACAAGTTTGACGAAAATTTTTATTACAACAACTACGTAACTTTTATCGAAAGAGTAAAAAGGTATTGTCCGAATGCAGTTTGGACGTTTGTTGTGCCAAACGATTTTTACCTTTTCCGTCGAAAGCCCAATCCTGCAATGGAACAAGAAAAAATAGTCGTAAAAAAATTGGTTGAAAAATATGGCGAATCAATGTTCAGCATTTATGACTTGATGGGTGGTTACGGTTCGTCATTAACATGGGTCAACCATGGTTTAATGGCATACGATAAAGTCCACATGACAGCCTTAGGATATAATTTCTGTGCTGACATGTTTTTCAATGCGTTTTTGGAAAGTTACAGCAATTATTTGGACAAAAAAAATTTTCAAAAGCAGTAATTATTTTCTAATTTTGCAACAAAGTTTTGAATAGTATGGCTAACAAAAACCTGTCGGCAGCAAAAAATGCCAAAAATGACGAGTTCTATACGCTATTTGCTGATATTCAGAAAGAAATAAATGCGTATATAGAATACAACCCTGACGTTTTTAGGGGCAAGGTTGTGTTATGTCCATGCTGCTTGACATACGTTTTTTCGATGAACCAACCAAAAAAGCAGTTTACGAAAAACAAACTTCAGAGGCAAAACAAAAAGGTATTTCCAATTGTCCTTATTGCACATTGGAAAACAAATCAAATTCAAAAAAAATCTGGGCAATCAAAGACATGGACGCTGACCATGTTTCAGCATGGAGCAAAGGCGGAAAAACAGATATTGAAAATTGTCAGATGCTTTGTAAAACTCATAATCGCACAAAAGGAAACAAATAAAAAACAATGGATTCGTTTTTCTCATTGGATAATTTTTTAAGTCTGCTGACATACGACCCTAAACGGCCTCTACTTTTCACTCAGTTTTATTTCTGGGGATTCTTTGTGATTGTATTGTCCGTTTATGTGAAAGTATATCACAAAATTGCATTACGAAACTTATATCTTTTGGCTGTAAGTTTCTTTTTCTATTACAAAACTGGCGGAATTTTTGTAATACTTTTAGCATTTACAATCATAACAATCTATTATATAACTAATTGGCTTCATAAACAAAAAGAAGGAATAAAGAAAAAACTAATACTTGCGCTCGGTGTTAGTGTAAACCTTTTTGTACTTTTTTATTTTAAGTACGCAGCCTTTATAGTTAATTCGATTAACGAGTTTTGCGGAAGCGATTTTCATGTTGTCAACTATTTTTCGCTTGCTGCAAACGAACTTTTCGGAACCGATTTCATAACAGACAAAATAATTCTACCTGTTGGAATTTCATTTTTCACTTTTCAAGCCATAAGTTACTGCGTTGACGTTTACAAAAAGCAAATCGAACCTGTAAAATCAGTTTTGGATTTTGGATTTTATGTATCGTTTTTTCCTCAACTTGTAGCCGGACCTATTGTAAGAGCATCGGAATTTGTGCCGCAAATCTACAAGCCGTATTCTTTGTCCAAAGAAGAGTTCGGAATGGCTATTTTTATGATTTTGAAAGGATTAATCAAAAAAGTTTTTATCTCGGATTATATTTCTATCAACTTTATTGACAGAGTTTTCGACTCTCCGGGCAAATATTCCGGCTTTGAAACTTTAATGTCGCTTTACGGATATTCGCTTCAAGTCTACACCGATTTTAGCGGCTACACCGACATTGCAATCGGACTTGCATTGTTGTTAGGATTCAAACTCAGCATAAACTTCAACTCGCCATACAAGGCAAAGTCAACCGCTGAATTTTGGCATCGCTGGCATATTTCACTTTCAACATGGCTGAAAGATTACCTTTATATTCCAATCGGCGGAAACAGAAACGGTTCCATTGGTGGCTATATTTGTTGGGTTGTGATATTATTGGTTATCACAATGTTATCTTCAAGTCTGTTGGTTGGAGGAATACTTTTCGGGATAATGGCAGTTTTGGCAATTATTGCGTATTTCAACCCAAATTTCAAATTGACACTTACAACCTCAATGAACAATTTTATAACAATGTGGCTTGGTGGTTTGTGGCACGGGTCAAGTTGGATGTTTGTAACTTGGGGTGCATACAACGGAATCGGACTCGTTATCTACAAACTCTGGAAAAAAGAAACGCAAATAATGCGATGGATTGTTTTTGTGGTTCTAAACATAGCCGCGTATATAACTTATAGTCAGAATGTTTGGCACAATCCAAACGGAATTTTTCTGTGGGGAGCGTTGGATTTTGTGTTCCTTTATGCTTATTGTGTTTGGATTGTAAAATGGTCAGAAAAAAGTCTGACAATCCTAAAAAATATTCTCGGCTTTATCCTAATTGCATTTTTTATGCTTTGCGTTTGCGTTATGACAGGCTTTTGGCAAAGCGATGCTAAATATCTGAACTTTACGGTATTGACAATTTTAACAAGTGCTACATTTTATTTAGCAAGCAAATGGGACGAGTTTCTGTACGAAAAAGACGATGTAAATGTAAAAAAAGAAAAAAATTCTTATGCAAGAGTTTTTTTATGGCTGAATTTTATTATATCTTTGACTGTTTGTTTTATGGGAAATACGTCAGGCTTTATAATTTTTTGGCTAATAATATCGTCAGTTTTGCTTGCGGCGCATTTGTATTACATCACCAAACAACAAATCAAAGAACCAAAAAAATACATTGTCTACATTTGGGGTATTTTTCTGACGTTCAATTTTATAACGTTTACAAGAATATGGTTTAGAGCCCCTGACACCGATACTGTCAGCGGGATTCTTGACAGACTTCTCAACGGTTGGGGCGATATATCATTGATTCCGCAAATGATGTGGAGTTATAGAAAAGTATTTATGGTAATACTTTTCGGAATGGTAATTCATTGGTTTTCCGTACCATTTAAAGACAAATACACAAACTGGTTTATTAACACTTCAGTTTGGACAAAAATATTGATATGCTTGATTGTAGTATTTATGCTGTATCAGGTAAAAGCATCTGATTTGCAGCCTTTTATATATTTCCAATTCTAAACTAACTTAAAAAGAAAATGGCAAAAGACAAAGAAAAAGTCGTTAAAACAACGCAAACGGTTACAACAACAACCGTTACAACAACAACCACAACAGAAAGCGGCAAAAAAAGCGGCTGGTTGAAATCACTTTCTAATGCCGCAAAAATAGCATTATGCGCTGGTTGTGTGCTGATTATAGCCGCAGCAGTTTTGTTAATTGTTTTTGGTAGAGCAAAAAACGTTTCCAAATCTATGGAGTCAACAATTGCCAAAAACAGCAAAGTATTTTTCAATAGGTTTTCAACGCCTGAAACTCTTGATGTTGTAGTTTTTAGACACCCCGAAACCGACAGCGTAGTACCAACCGCTCCCGACAAAAATTTCTACAAAATGAATCGTATGTACGGACGCAATTGGTGCGGCAAAAACGAAGTAATCTTCCAAAAACTAAAAAAACGTCCAATTTACATTTCAAGAGTTTATGGTACGCCGGGTAATCTCGTTGAAATAAAAGACAATGTTGTTTATCTCAACAATGCTCCAATTGCTGATGCAAAGAACTCAAAATATGCGTATGTTGTTGCAAACGACAGAGTTCTGAACTTTTCAACACTCGACTCCATAGGCTTGAAAAAAGAAGACATGGCTGGCGAAGAAGATTATGCCGAAACATATTTAAACATTTACAGAAACAGAATGGCTTCAGCCTCTGGACTTTCGATTTATAGTTTGGACGAAAATTCAGCAGACAAACTTTCCAAATTTTCATTTGTAAAAAAAGTTGAAAAAGTGGTTTTGCCAAAGGATTTGTTTGAGCCAACTATTTTCCCTTATTTGGAAAACAAACATTGGAATCAAAGTAATTTCGGACCAGTTGTAGTACCTCAAAAAGGCAAAGTTTTGAAACTTACTTTGAATACCTTACCTCTTTATCGTCGCTGCATAGAGGCTTACGAAGGCAACAAAGTAGAAGTTGAAAACGGCAAAATCTACATCAACAATTTGGAAGCAAATTCATACAGATTCAAAATGGATTATTACTTTGTTATAAGCGACAATCGCTCAAGCAAAGACGATTCAAGATATTTCGGTTTCTTGCCCGAAAACCACATTTTAGGCGTAGCATGTGGCGAATAATATTTTCAATTTCAGCAAACAGCGGCATTTGTACCGCTGTTTGTTTTTTATTTTCTTGTTTTTTGGGGAGTTCGCCAAAAGCATACGGTCAGCAAATAAAATTCATAAAAAACTTAGAAAATCAAAATATTTGCAACGAAAACTACGATTTCAAGACCAATACAATAAGTTTTGAAGCCTCAAAAGATAGTCTTAACACTTGCGCTTTGTGGTTTAATTTTGGCGTAACAGGCTATCGTTTAGATACCGTTTTGACATTCAAAAGTCGATTTAGCCGTTATAATTACAATCCTTCCCTTCCAGTTTATAGTTACGACAACAAAAATTTCACCGCCATTGCCAACAAATTTCGCAACAATGATTTTGAAATTTCCATTTTGCCAAAGGCTGATACAATCTACCTTGCAACAGGATTTCCTTACACTTTTAGTATGCTGAAAACATTTTTGGACGATAATTCCAAGAAAAAAAATCTTAGAAAAATAGAATATTTGGACTCTCAAGCCCAACTTCTTACAATAACGGGCAAAAACTTAAAAAAAGATTCTAAAAAAAAACTAATATGGATAATTTGTCGTCAACACGCCTTTGAAAGTGTTTCTAACTACGTGTTACAAGGAATGTTAGAGTATTTGTTGGACGACAAAAAATGCGACAAAAAATTGTTGAAAAATTACATTTTCAAAATCGTTCCCATGGTAGATATTGAAAATGTAACTTTAGGACAAACCGGCAGAATGTCAAAACCTCAAGACTATAATCGCGATTGGTTGACCCAAAAACGACAAAGAGTACAAACAATCGAAGACAAAATTCTTGAGGCTTCCAAACAATATAATTATTATGTTTTTTTTGACATTCACGGTACTTTTCCGGGCGGCATAACAGAATATTTTTCAATGTTTGACCTTAAAGGTAATGAAAGCAAAAGCAAAAATTTAGAAAAATATTCTTCAAAAATTTCTCAAAATTTAGGCTTAAACTTTCATACCATTCCCGACAAAGAACAATCATACGAGGGACTTACCGCTGATTGGTGGAATTTTCTCAATTTCAGTAATTTACATTTTTCTACGACAATTGAAATCGATTGGATTGAAAACCTCAACACTTATTATCAAATCGGCGAAGAAATGATAAAAGCAATAATGAAATAAAAAATTATTCTGCAATGATTTTATTTTTTTTCAATTTATCTAAAATAAGGATTTTACGAGATGGAATAATTTTTTTGTAACCATTTTTTAGAGTACAACTAAGAGATACTGTATAAAATCCAGCATTTTCATAATGATGATTAGGATTTGGTTCGTTGGATTTTGTTCCATCACCAAAATCCCATTCAAATGCTGAAATCTCATTATTTCTGTCTGGAAATGAGAAAATTGCACTTCTATCACACGACATCTTACACGAAAATAACTCACACGTATATAAATAGTAAGGAAAATGTATAGTAGCATCAGGGATATTTTCATAAAGAGGTACTAATTTAGGCGTATCACTATCCGCCTGATACACAACATAAATGGTTTTATCTACAGTCTGAATATATAAATTTCCGTCAATACCAACACGAATGTCATAAACATTTTTGATTTCAGGCGATAATTTTTCAGTATTATCTGTTGTTATTCCTTTTTCTAAATCGCTAAATTTCACCCTGTACAAACCACCTAACTTGCTTGGCGTATAATACATATATTTTCCTAATGCAGAAAGTACACTTTTTTGTATATGTATGTCATTATTAAAAATTTTTAAGTTTTCAATTACCCCTTCATCTTGATTAAAAAAAGACAAAACAGATTTTTTTTTAGTGTTAAAATATATCAAACCACAATCTGATACACAAATAACACTACCAAAAATTCCTTGCGACAAATAATAAAGATTATCTAAATTATACAAAGACTTTTTTTTCTCAATTATGTCTGAACCAGTTAATTTTATCGATATTAAACTATCTGTATCTAAATTTCTTGATAATATCCAAACACTTTTTCCGTCTGTATGAAACATACCACATAAAAAAGGCAACAATTGCAAAGCATTTCCATTATATACTCCTTGAAATTCATAAAGTAAAATATTTTTACCTCTATCTGAATTATCAAAGTTGTTTTTACAAAAACAATAAATTTTTGTTTTGTATAATTGCTTAGATGTATATTCAAACGAACAATCAGAATAAAGTATGTAAACGTATTTATTATCTGGACTTTTCAGCATAAAAGGACAAACTGAATTAACTTTATTTAAAGCAGACAAACAATTATCCCCATTAACATAATCCATTGAAAAACAGTAATCAAGGTTATAAGAAAAATCATTCTTTTTTGTCCAACCCATTTTTACAAAAGGCTTTCCGTCTTTATCTGATAAAATTTGTGTGAAATATTTATTTTGATTTCCAAATATACCATTATAAGTTTCAAGTGTAGTTTTTCCATCAAGATTAATGTGCATAAGCGTATTTTCGCCCACAATCCAATTTGAAAATTCAAGTTGAGCAAATAAAAAACAAGGATAAAAAAAACAAATAAAAAGACCTAAAACAAATTTTATTTTCATGTTTGAACCCTTTATTTAGTAATTATTGTTTAACTTTAATACAAGAAATAACTTTTCTGCAAAAATATAAAAAAAAACAAAAAAAACTTTAAATCACACCCGAAATCATAGCCAAAAGAATAGAATAATATTTTGATTCGATACTATCAGCACGGGAAGTAAGCACAACGGGACATTTCACTCCCGCAAGCAAAGAGGCAACTAAAGATTTCGCAAGTTTGGTATTTGCTTTATAAAAGGCGTTTCCGGCTTCAATATTCGGAAAAATCAAACAATCAGCATCACCTTTTATAACACTTCTAACTTCTTTAATTTCAGAGGCTTCGCTATTTATAGCGACATCCAAACCAAGAGGTCCGTCAACAATACAATTAAGTTGCCCTCTTTCGCTCATTTTGGAAATAATCGCAGCGTCATGACCGGCTTTTATAGCATTTGAAACAAGTTCGGTAGCAGCAATCAAAGCAACTTTGGGATTATTATTACCAAGTTTTCTTGACATCCAAACCAACGAATTAAGTATTTTGAGTTTTTGTTTAAAATCGGGTTCGGGCAAAACCGCAGCGTCGCCAAAAATAAGCAAACGATCGATATTTGGATTTTCAACCACGCCAACATGACTAATGGTACTGTCAAGAGTCAAAAGTCCTGAATTTCTGTTCAATACGGCTTTTAAATAACGCTCCGAACTTATCAAACCTTTCATCAAAATATCCGCTCTGCCAGAAGATACTTTCCTTACCGCAGCCTCCAAAGCATTATCGTCATCAATGGCATCAATAATTTCGTAATTCGACAAAGAAATGCCGTATTCTAAAGCCGTTTTTTCAATCTTTGACTTTTGACCAATCAAAGCGGCTTCTATAAACGAGTCTTGACGCGCCTTTTCAACAGCGCACAAAGTATGAAAATCGTACGGACAAGCAACCGAAAGTTTCTTTTTGCCAACCTTTTGAGCCTCGGTGAAAATTTGCGAAAATTTCGTTATCATCTTTTTATCGAAAAAAATTATTTTCTAAAGTGCAAAGGTAATATTTATTTTGAAAACGAAAAAAAACATTCAACACGTTTTTTTCTGTTTTCTACACAATTTTTTTTAACTTTGCAGCCGTAATAATAATTCTAAACTTTTTAAAAAAAAGAAACAAAATGGAAATACCGGGATTAGAAAATGTAGAACACCCAATTTTGTTTATTCTGATTGGAATAGCATCGGGTTACGTAGCCGCACGACTTATGACAAAAGAGAAACAAGGCTTAGGACTTTTGGTAAATTGCGTGATTGGTATTTTGGGCAGTTTGCTTGCAGGGTGGCTCTGTCCGCTACTCGGCATAAAATTTGCCGATGCTTGGTATGGCGATTTTCTTCAAGCACTTGTAGGAGCAATCGCGATTTTAGCAGTAATTAATCTTTTGAAAAAATGAAAACAATAAAAACTCTTATTTTAACAGCAATTTCTTTGTGCTGTCTTAATCTTAATACAAAAGCACAATACGAAGTTTCACAGGGCAAATATGCCGTAAAATTTACCGACAAAAGCCAAAACAATTATACTTTGGACAAACCAGAGGAGTTTCTCTCAAAAAAGGCTTTGGATAGAAGAGAAAAATTTTCAATAAATTTTGACGAAAGAGATTTGCCTGTAACTCAACAATATGTTGACTCTTTGAAAGGCTTAGGGTTCAAGATACAAGGCGTTTCAAAATGGCTGAATTGTGCTGTCGTAATTTGCGATTCCACACTTCTTGAAAAACTTCAAACATTATCTTTTGTTGATTACAATTATCAATGGAGAAAACAAAAAGAGGAAAAGCCTAAAGCCGAAATTCAACAATTAGAACGTCCCAAAATAAAACGCAAAAAACAACCCGATTTAGCAATGAAACTTCCATACGGCAAAGGAGCAAATCAGGTTCAAATGCTTAATGTTCAGGCTCTTCATAATTTAGGCTTTAAAGGACAAGGTATCACTGCCGCTCTTCTTGACGCAGGTTTCTACAAAGTTAATAAACTCAACAGTTTCAAACCGATGATGGCAAAAGAGCATGTTCTCGGCACTTGGGATTTTGCTGACTTGGAAGAAGATGTTTACGAAAACGATAATCATGGAATGAACGTTTTGTCATGTATAACAGGTTATGAGCCTGACTATTTAATCGGTACTGCTCCAGAGGCTGAAGTTTATCTTTTTAGGACAGAAATCGGAAGTTCTGAAAATATCATTGAAGAATTTTTGTGGGCTATGGCGGCAGAAAAAGCAGACAGTCTTGGAGTTGACCTGATTCACAGCAGTTTAGGTTATCACAAATTCGACAATCCCGACAAAAGTTATTCATATTCAGAAATGGACGGCAACACCGCAATCAGCACCATAGCCGCTGACATTGCAGCAAGCAAAGGCATTTTAGTTACCGTCAGTGCTGGCAACGAAGGCGACAATCCGAGTTGGAAATACATCACTTCACCTGCCGATGCCGACAGCGTTTTGACCGTAGGAGCAGTTGACAAAGACAAAAAAATTGCTTATTTCTCGTCCAACGGACCCTCGTTTGACGGAAGAATCAAGCCTGATGTGTGTGCTAAAGGTGTTAATTCGGCGGTTCAAGGAGCCTCAAACCACATCACACATTCCAACGGAACATCGTTTTCAGGACCGATAATGGCAGGAGCGTGCATTTGTCTTATGCAAGCACACCCAAAAGCACCGGTTATGACAATCATAAACGCAGTAAAAACAGCAAGTTCTCAATTTGACAATCCCGACAATATCTACGGCTACGGAATACCCGATTTTGAACTTGCACATCAAATATTGATTAAAGAAGGTTTTTAATGAATTTTAGTTATAAAGAGGCTGAAAATTATCTGTTTACGCAATTGCCTGTTTTTGAAAAAACGGGAGGCAGTGCCTATAAACCCGGTCTTAAAACGGCAACCGCGTTAGATAATTTTTTTCATAATCCGCACAAAGATTTTGTATCAATCCACATTGCGGGTACAAACGGCAAAGGTTCGGTTTCAAACTTTTTAGCATCTATTCTTCAGGAGGCGGGCTACAAAACAGGACTTTTTACATCGCCGCATATTGTTGATTTTAAAGAACGTATAAGGATTAACGGCGAGAAAATCAGCGAAGATTTTGTTACAGATTTTGTCAACAATTATGCTGAAAAATTTGAATACCTAAAGCCAAGTTTTTTTGAACTGACAACCGCAATGGCTTTTGAATATTTTCGTCAAAAGAAAGTGGAAGTTGCAGTTATTGAGACAGGTTTAGGCGGACGACTCGACTCTACTAACATCATAACGCCAAAAATCAGCGTCATAACCAATATTGCTCTTGACCATTGTCAGTTTTTGGGCAACACATTAAAAGAAATCGCTGCCGAAAAAGCGGGAATTATAAAAAAAGGCATACCCGTTGTAATCGGCGAAAGCGACAGTAGAACAAATAGCGTCTTCTTAGACAAAGCCGAAGAAATGGAATCACCAATTATATTGGCTTCCAACAAGTTACAAGCAACTATCGGCGGAATCACCGAAGATGGTAAACAAGTTTTCAATGTTTTTAAATGCGGTGAACCGTATTTTTCGGGCATAAAATCGGCACAATTAGGCAATTATCAGCAAAAAAATATTGTTACTACAATTGCCACAATCGAAAACTTAATAAAGCAAGGTTTTAAGATTTCAAAAGAGA
>CAJOGF010000022.1:16056-19023 GCA_905233995.1 uncultured Bacteroidales bacterium
GGTTCCTTGTGGAGGATGTGCAAATCCTGAAAACCGAGCCTCTGACGGTTTGCGACACGGGACACAATCCCGCAGGAATAGAAATTGTGGTGTCTCAAATTCTAAAACAAAACTTCAAAACTTTAAGAATGGTTGTCGGTTTTGTTTCTGACAAAGACATAACCACAATTTTGAAACTTCTTCCTAAAAAAGCAGTTTATTATTTCTGTAACGCTAACACTAAAAGGGCATTACCGTCAGAAAACTTAAAAGCAATGGCTCAAGAATATGGTCTTGAAGGTAAAGCATTTTCGTCGGTAAAACAAGCGTTTGAAACTGCCAAAAAAGAGGCTCAAAAAGATGATTTCATATTTTTGGGCGGAAGCAATTACGTAGTGGCAGAAGCATTATAAAAACAAAAAAAGAGAGTTGTCGTTAACAAAAACCGAAGCCACCAAAACGACAACTCTCATATTTAAAAATAACTCGACTAAAACCTATTCCAGCCTTTATTTTGGTTTCCAAATCTTTCAGCATCTCTTTGAATTTAGCATCGGTTTCAACGTTTTTAGCAACGGCTTTGCAAGCATGTAAAACGGTGCTATGGTCTCTACCGCCAATTTGTTCGCCAATAACTTTGTAAGGCAAATCAGTAAACTGTTTTGATAAATACATTGATAATTGACGTGCCAAAACAATATCTTTGGTTCTTGACTTGGAATTAAGCACATTTTCCTTAATTCCAAAATATTCGCAAACTGTTCTAACAATAAAATCAACAGAATATTCTGGCTCGTTTTCTTTTACAATTTTTCCAAGAAGACTTTGAGCAGTTTCAAGATTGAGTTCGCACCTTGTAAAGGTACTTGCTGCAAGTAGCGAAATCAATGTCCCCTCCAATTCCCGAACATTTGAAACAACAGTATGCGCAATATATTCCAAAATATCGTCAGGAATATTCATTCCGTCATTGAAAACTTTTTTCTTAAGAATATTAAGCCTTGTCTGAAAATCAGGAACCGAAACCTCAGCGGTAAGTCCCCAACGAAACCTACTTAAAAGTCTATCATTCAAACCCTTAAGTTCTGACGGCATAGTATCGCAAGTTAAAATAATCTGTTTTCCCGACTGATGAAGCGAATTGAAAATCGCAAAAAAAGTATCCTGCGTACCAACTTTTCCCGCAAATTCCTGAACATCATCAATTATCAGAAGGTCTAACATCTGATAAAAATGTATAAAATCGTTGCGAGTATTGTTTCGACAAGCGTCTGAATATTGCGTCTGAAATTTGTTGGCTTCAACATACAAAACCAACTTTTCGGGAAACATTTCTTTTACTGAATTTCCGATTGCTTGAGCCAAATGCGTTTTTCCTAATCCTGAATTTCCAAAAATCATAAATGGATTATACGGCGTTTTACCCGGCTTTTTGGCAATACTTTCAGCTGCCGAACGACCTAACTGATTGCATTTTCCTACCACAAAATTATCAAGAGTATAGTTTGAATTGAGTTGTGGGTCAATTTTAGGACGTTTCAAGCCCGGAAAAGCATACGGATTATATGGCAAATCTGGCTGAAGCGAATTTGACGACATTACCTGATTATCAGGTTGCGAAGTAACTTTTCCCGGTACAGTATATCCCTGCTGAATTGGAGCAACTTTTTTTTGCATAGGCTGTCTTTGACGACCTGAATCAACAACAATTCTATAAAGCAATTTTGCCCCTTGCCCCAAATACCGATGCAACGCCTGACAAAGATAATCTACATAGTTTTCTTCCAAATATTCATAAAAATACGAACTCGGAACTTGAATTGTAAGAACAGTGCCTTCTAATTTTAACGGAACTATAGGAGTAAACCATGTCCTGAAACTTGATTCAGGGACATTGCCTTTTATAAATTCAAGACATTGATTCCATATAATTTGAACATTATTTTCCATTTCCATGTACACCGAACTTGCAAATTCGTTGTAAAATTGGCAAAAATTCCTAAATTAACAAAAATTTTTATGCACATTTTAACAACTAACGCGGCAATTCACAGATTTCCAAATCTTTAATTTCGTTTTCTGAAATTTTAAATTTTAGAACAGTACGCTTTGCTTGCTGACCATACCAACCTGCCGCTCCCGGATTTATTGTTAAGCAATCATATTTTTTGTCGTAAATTACTTTCAGAATATGCGAATGACCACAAACGAAAATTTTAGGCGGTTTTTCTTCCAAAACTTTTTTGGCTTTTAAAGAATATTTGCCGGGATAACCGCCTATATGAATCATAAAAACATCGCATTTTTCAACTGTAAAACGTTGAGTTTCAGGATAAATAAGCCGTGTTTTGTAATCGTCAATATTACCATAAACGCCTCTTAAAAACTTAAAATTAGAAAGTTTATCTGCCAAAGCCAAAGACCCGAAATCTCCTGCGTGCCAAATTTCATCACAATCTTCAAAAAAGTTAAAAAACTTTTCGTCTAAACTATTATGAGTGTCAGAAAGAAGACCAATTATTTTCATTTTATTTTTTCCTTAACAATTGACGATAGTTTACCGTCATAAAAATATGTAATAATTTCTTGACCTTCAGAAACTTGCGATACGCTCGACAATGTTTTACCTTCTTTTGATTCTATTTTGGCATAACCTTTTTTCAAGATTGTTTCAGGCGAGGCAAGTTTTATTTTGTTTTCTAATTCTTGCAAATTATGATTTTCGTTGTCAATAACGCTTTTCATTTTTGACGAAAGTCTCAAAGCCTTGTCCTTCAAGAGGGCTTCTTGCCTTTGAAAATTAAGTTTTATAAGCGACAAAATTCTGTTGCGCTTTTTTTCCAATCTTTCCCTTTGCAAAATAGGATAATTTCTTATCATCGACAAAACTCTTACCTCGGTAGTATCAATTTGACGTTGCTTATCTTGAACCAACATTTGCAATTTGCGCTTAATACTATCGGTAATGGTTTTGAACTTTTCGTAACA
>CAJOGF010000022.1:19081-24368 GCA_905233995.1 uncultured Bacteroidales bacterium
AATTGACGAATCTCTATCGTGTCCAATTCCCGTTATTATAGGCAAAGGAAACTGACAAATTACCTGACACAACGAATACGAGTCAAAACAACTTAAATCAGTTTTTCCGCCGCCGCCACGAATTATAACAACACAGTCAAAATTTTCCCTTACTCTAAAAATATTGTCCAATTGTTCAATCATAGATTCAGCGGCAGTTTCTCCTTGCATAAAAGCCTCAAACAATTTACAAGAATACTTAAAACCATACGAATTTTCTGACAAATGTTTCAAAAAATCGCCATACCCCGCTGCTGTTGACGAAGATATAACCGCAATTCTTTGAACCAAAGACTTCAATTCAAGCGATTTATTCATATCGAAAACACCGTCTGACTTCAATTTTTCTATCGTGATTTTTCTCTGAAGTGCCATCTCACCGATAGTGTATTCAGGCATAATGTCAAGAATATTAAGGCTAAGACCATAAAGTATATGATAATTGACATTAACCCTTACCATTATCTTTATTCCACTTGCAAGACTACAAGAGGTTGAAGTTTCAAAATAAGGTTTCAAAGTCCTAAATTTTGAAGCCCAAATAGTGGCTCTAAACTGCGAAATAACTGCCTGAGAATCAGGATTTTTTTCAATCAATTCTAAATAAGCGTGTCCGCTGCGATTTACACTTATCGACAATATTTCAGCAACCACAAGATAATTTTCTTGCAACGACCTTTCAATTGTAGACTTTACTTTCAGAGCCAAGTCTGAAAGGGTAAGGAAATTTTCGTTCATAATCATTTATTTTATTCTTCCTTAACGATATACACATCTTCGTCCTTTGCTTTCATATAATAATGTTCGCGGGCGAATTTTACGAGATTATCGTCGTTGGTTTTCAGTTCGTTAAGCATCTTAGAATCTTTTCTGATTTTTTCAAGATATGCTCTTTTTTCCCTTTCAAGGGCAAGGCTCTGACGATATTCTGAAATACTATCCAAAATACTATGCTGGTCTAAAAAGGCAACCCAAATCAAAAAGAAACCCAAAATCCACAAATAAGGATGCTTTTTGATGCTTAAACCCACTTTTTTTACAAATGTTAATACTTCTGTCATTGTTTTAAAAGATTTGTGGTGCAAATTTAGTACATTTTTTTTGAAAATTTAATTAACAATTTGATAATTTTTATTTTGATACAAAAATGTTAACTTTGCCACAAAAGAAAAGATACATTAAATGGAAACTACACAATTGACTTTGGGTGGGTTGCTGGTGTTGGAACCCGTAACGGCTTTTACTGATTTTTTAATCACATTAGTAAGTTTTATTGGTTATTACAAATTTATCAATAAGAGAAAAAAAGGTGGTCTTTCTATAACGTATTTTGCATATTTTTTCCTTTTCATGGGATTAGGAACTTTGTTTGCAGGGCTTTTTACCCATGCCTTTTCTTATATTTTCGGCATTGACGAGGCAGAACCAATAAAGTCTTGGATTGACAATTTATTATCAAATGCCCATAACCTTCCGAATTGGCTTTTCAATATTGTATCTGTAACTTTTTTTGAAATTGCAACAATTAGAATGTTAAGCAAATACATCAAAGACTTAAATACAACGTTTTTTTATATCGTAATTGCAGTAGAAAGTCTTGCTGCATTTGGACTTATACTTTATTTTTTCAAATATTACATTGCAGCCGCACATATTGGATTTGCATTATATTTAATATCAATGCCGTTTCAAATTATCAACTACAAAACCAATCATTCTCAATATTCAAAATTTATAATTATCGGTTCTTTGTTAATGATTATAACATTACCCGTTATGTTAGCAAAACTTGAAATCAGTAAATGGATGAATTTCAACGATATATCACATTTAACAATTATGATTACAATGCTTTTATTTATGAAAGCGGGATTAAACTTCTTGCAAGAAAAACCAAAAAACAAAAAAAGTCATCATCAAAATCATATCGAGTAAAACCGAAATATTACTATCAAAAACCAAAAAATGAAAAATGGAATATATACCTTCTAAACTCTTGTCAAATGCTGTTGACCAATTTTCTCGACTTCCTGGAATTGGCAAAAAAACAGCATTAAGACTTGTTCTTGATGTTATAAAACGAGACAAAAAAACAGTAGAAAATTTTGCAAATTCGATTGTTGACTTAAAGAAAAACATAAAATCGTGCAAAATTTGCTGCAATTTAAGCGACGAAGAAACATGCCTAATTTGTCAAAACCAAAGCCGCAAACATTCTATTGTTTGTATTGTTGAAAACATTCGCGATGTTATTGCAATAGAACAAACAGGCACTTTCAACGGTGTTTATCATGTTTTAGGCGGCTTGATTTCGCCCGTTGACGGCATAGGTCCAACGGACTTGAACATCGAAGAACTCAAAGAAAGAGTAATGCAAGGAAATATCGAGGAACTAATCTTTGCTTTAAGTGCAAACATGGAAGGCGAGACTACTTGTTTTTATCTGAGCCGACTTTTCAAAGATAAAGTTAACAAAATAAGCCAAATAGCAAGAGGAGTTGCTTTCGGCGGCGACCTTGAATACACCGACGAAGTAACTCTCGCCCGCTCTATTGAAGCAAGAACCGTTTACAACGCTTAGGCGTAACTATGCATTCCACCAAGCAAATAGTTAACGCCAAAATACGTCATCAGAACGGTCAAAAAAGCAAAAAACAAATATATGTTTAGATTTTTTGTTTTTTTAAGTCCCGGAACCAATTTATCGTGAAGCGGCACAGCATAGACAAGAAGTGTTATCAACGCCCAAACTTCTTTCGGGTCCCATGACCAATAAGAACCCCAACTCTCGTTTGCCCAAATAGCACCAATAAAAATTCCCACCGACAACAACACAACCGCCGGATATAACAACACAAGCGAAATATCATGAAACCTACGGTCTACATCTTGTTTGTGTTTTTTCATAACCACTTGACTTACAATAGCATTTAATGTTACAACCGTAAAAAGCGAATACGAAATCATGACGCTCATAACATGAAGAGAAAGCCACGGCGAATGTAAAACCGGCATTAGCGGTGTAATGTTAGGATTGCTGATTGAAATGTCAGCAACCAACAGACAAAAACCTGACAACAAAAAACACATTGCAGATAAAACATCACTTATTTTTCTAATAAAAAACGACACTCCCAACACCGCAAGTGCCAAAAAGAGCATAGTTTCATAACCGTTAGAAACCGGCACAGTCCCCGAAATTATACCTCTTAACACAAAAGCCACTAATTGCAACACAAAAAAAACAACACAAAAAGCAAACAATACCTTTGAAAAAATTTTTCCATTTCCGTTAACAGTATAATAAATTGCGAACCCTAAAAACAATAACGCAAATGTCAGTTGCAAACGATAAAGCCATGTTGTAGGTCTTAAACGATTGTAAAAAATCTCCAACCTTCGCATTTGTGCCGAAGGTATCCCCTGCCCCACTGTTTTTAATTGATAACGAGCCAACTGCAAAGGAACAAGCGAAAGCACCTGAAAATCAGAACTATCAATTGCTAATCTTGAAATCTTGACCCACTCTTTGGTCATTCGTTTTTCGTTTTCGGTAAGATTTGGAATATTATCCTCTGAAGACGAAAACCAAGAAATATTGTTTCCGTTTTTGGCAGGAAAAATTTTCAGAGCCGACCCATCTGTTAAAGAAATCACAAGTTGAAGTTTGTCAAGAATTTCGCTGACAGATTTTTCAGGTCTCTCGGTTACAAAAGGCGCAAGTTTTAATTTTTGATTTTCATCATAAAGTTCTCTAACAGAAGTATATCCATCAACAACTTTTACGCCCGCAGTTTCAGGCAAAGATTTTTTTACCCTTAAAACATTTTCGTTTTGCCAATGTTCAGGATAAAAAAGCCATGAAAGAAGAAACTGTTCTGAAGAAAGATTTTTCCATTTTGGTTTGCCAGTTAATTTCAGACAAAAGTCAGTAGCATACGTATTTAGCGGCACAATTCTGCCCGAATAGAAAACGCAAACTTTTGAAAATTCTTTTGCCTCTTCTTGACTAACAACATTTTCTTTCGTCTCAACATTATTATTTTTTTGACATGACGAAAACAACAAAGCCATCACAACTACAACTGACAGATTTTTAATCAGTTGACGAAATCGTCCATTTGGATTCAAAAGCACTAAAATTAGCGACAAAAACAACAAAAAATATCCTGAATAAGTTATAAAAATCCCATACGGGTCATAATTTACCATAAAAATTGATCCTTTTTTGTCATAATCGAAACTGCTTTGATAAAGTCTGTAACCGTCAACAGACAAAACCTTGTTCATCGAAACAGTTGTTTCGCCATAAGAAGTTTCAATGGTTGAAATAAAATCCATTGGAGTATCAGTTCCGGGATAAGTGCTGATACTGAAATCTTTCAAAACCAATTTTTGAGAAAGCATTGCCGGACGACCGTCTGAAAGGAAAAATCTATTTTCAGGTTCGTTTTGTCGCAAATGCAAAGTGCCTTTTTCGGAAGTCAAGAAAGAAATTAACGCACCAAAACAAATCAATCCAAACGACAAATGCACCAAAAGTGCAGGAATATTTTTTTTTAGTTTCTTGACCACAAAATACAAAGCAGGCAAAACCAACAATGCTATCAACAAAATAAACCACCAAGCAGAATAAATATTTTCAACAGCAGTCTGCTTTGAAACGAAACCTTCTACAAACGTTGCAACGGCAAGCACCGCCACAAAAACAACATAAAATATTTTAATAAATTTCATTTGCAAGTCTTTTTTCCTTTATTTTAAAAACGCTCGAACTCCGTTTTTAAATCCTTTATTGCCATACATTCCGATTCTATAAGCCACTGAGGACGACAGACAGGAGCGTAAGTTATAACATAAGGAACGTTAGGAATTTTGTCTTCAAAAATTTTCTTAACTATTTTGTAATCAGCAATATCCCTTAAATAACAAACCAAATGTGTCAAATCTTCAAAGCCCGAAGAAGCCTCTTTTAGCAAAGCCTCTATATTTTCCAACATTCTAAAAGTCTGCGCTTTAATATCGCCAAGATGCACAACCGCACCTTTATTATCAATACTTGCCGTGCCCGATACAAAAATATGTCTACGGTCTTGATAATCAACATACGAGCCTCTTTCAAAGGTAACACCGTAATCGCTTGTACGATTCATATTTTTGGCGGCATAGAGATAACCTAACTGCTTTTCTTTCAAACCGCCGACAGAATACGAATCAAGAACACTTGTAACATCTTTGTCATAAAATC
>CAJOGF010000023.1 GCA_905233995.1 uncultured Bacteroidales bacterium
TTCGATGGATGATTTTAAAATTGCACCGGAAGAAGATTTATACCGACCGTTGATAGAAGTGATACCAAAAATAAAAAAATAAGACAAAGTTTATTTGATTATTATGATATTTCCAATGAAAGAGACGCAATTGTATTAAGGGAAATTTGGTGTAAATATGTAAATACTTAGATTTTGCTATGTTATAATTAAAAAATAATTGTGCACTAAGTGTTAAATGTCCAATAGGAGGTTCCGTATTATGAAGCATAGAAAATGTAAATATATTTTCGTTACAGGTGGAGTTCTCTCTGGTGTTGGAAAAGGTATTACGGCTGCTTCGATCGGCTCAATTTTAAAAGCTAAAGGTTATAAAGTCACTATGCAGAAATGTGACCCATACTTGAATGTGGATGCAGGACTTTTAAACCCAGTCGAACACGGCGAATGTTATGTTACCGCTGACGGTATGGAAACTGACCTCGATTTAGGTCATTACGAAAGATTCACTGGCATTAAAACTACTCGCGAAAATAGCGTTACAACAGGACGTATTTATTTGAGTGTCATAGAAAAAGAACGTCGCGGAGATTTTCTTGGAAAAACCATTCAGGTTGTTCCGCATATTACCGACGAAATTAAACACAGAATAAAACTTAAAGCCTCTAAAGAGGATTTGGACTTTGTTATCACTGAAATCGGCGGAACTATTGGCGATATTGAAAGTCAGCCGTTTCTTGAAGCCATTCGTCAGTTGCGTTGGGAGTTAGGTCAAGAAAACGCTTTGAACATTCATTTAACCTACGTCCCTTTTCTTGCAGCGGCAGGTGAATTGAAAACCAAACCTACTCAAACAAGTGTCAAACAACTTCAAGGGTTAGGTATTCAGCCTGAAGTGCTTATCTTAAGGTCAGAACACGAATTAAGCGATGATTTAAGAAGTAAAGTTGCTCATTTTTGTAATGTTGACCTAAAAAGCGTTATTCAAAGCCAAGATTTGCCAAGTATTTACGAAGTTCCTGTCAATATGTTAAAACAAGGTCTTGATGAGGTTATTTTGAAAAAAATGGGACTTCCGATTGGAAAACAACCCGAACTTGGTGCTTGGCGAGAGTTTCTCGATAGAAGAAAAAAAGCAACAAAAGTTGTAAAAATTGCCCTTGTAGGAAAGTACGGACTTCAAGACGCTTATAAAAGTATTCTTGAAAGTCTCGCTCATGCAGGTACTTACAACGATAGAAAAGTTGAAACAGTTTTTGTTAGTAGCGAAGATATTAATAAAGAAAATGTTGAAGTAAAACTTGAAGGTTTTTCGGGTATTGTTATTGGACCCGGATTCGGACAAAGAGGCATAAATGGAAAACTTATTGCCGCTGAATATGCTCGCACTCACAACAAACCTACTTTCGGTATTTGTCTTGGAATGCAGATGATGGTTGTGGAATTTGCTCGTAATGTTTTGGGTTTTAAGGATGCTGACAGTTCAGAAATGAATCCTGACACTTCTCACAATGTAATCGACATGATGGAAGAACAAAAAAAGGTTACAAATCTTGGTGGTACAATGCGTCTTGGTCTTTATGGTTGCAAACTCAAAGAAAATAGTAAAGTATTTGAGGCTTATGGTAATATTTCTGAAGTTCAAGAAAGGCACCGACATCGTTACGAGTTCAACAGTAAATATAAGAAAGATTTTGAAAACGCTGGAATGCAATGTACAGGCGTTAATTCGGAGTCAGAACTCGTGGAAATTGTTGAAATTCCGTCATTAAAATGGTATATAGGAACTCAATTTCACCCTGAATATTCTTCTACGGTCTTAAAACCGCATCCTTTGTTTATGTCATTTATTAAAGCGTGTATCTAAATGGAACAGTTGAAACATGAGTGTGGAGTGGCGATGATTCGTCTTCTCAAACCTTTGGATTATTACAAGAAAAAATACGGAACTTATCGTTACGGTCTCAACAAACTTTACCTTTTGATGGAAAAACAACACAACCGTGGACAAGAAGGTGCGGGTGTTGCTTGTGTCAATATGGATGTGTCGGCAGGCAAAGAGTATATGTTTAGAGAAAGAGCCGTTGGAGCAAATGCTATAACCGAAATTTTCAAGCGTATTGACGGAAATTTCATTGGTCAGTTGTATATGGGACATCTAAGATATTCCACAACGGGTAAAAGTGGTTTGCAATATGTTCATCCGTTTCTGAGGCGAAATAATTGGCGTGCAAAAAATCTTAGTCTTTGTGGAAATTTCAATATGACAAATATTGATGAGGTTTTCAAATTCTTGACTTCAAAAGGTCAATCGCCGAGAGTTTATAGTGATTCGTATATTATGCTTGAATTTTTGGGACACAGACTTGACCGTGAAGTTGAAAGACTTTATCAAGAGGCGTTAATAAAGGGATTAGAAAATCTTGACATTACAAATTATATTGAAAATAATATTTGTATAGCCAATGTTTTGAAAACTTCAATGCCTTATTTTGACGGTGGATATGTGATGTGTGGTTTAACAGGAAGTGGCGAAATGTTCACCGTTCGAGACCCTTGGGGCATTCGTCCAGCGTTTTATTACAAAGATGACGAGATTTTTGTTGTTGCAAGCGAACGTCCTGTAATTCAGACTGCTTTCTATTTGAATGTTGAAGATATACATGAAGTTTTACCCGGTCAGGCTCTTATTGTCAAGAAAAATGGTGAATGTAGTTTTGAGCAGATTCTTGAGCCTAAACATAATTCCGCTTGTTCGTTTGAACGTATTTATTTCAGCCGCAGTAGCGATATTGATATTTACAAAGAGCGCAAAAGACTTGGAGAACAGTTAGTTCCTGCAGTAAAAGAGTCAATCGGTGATGATATTGAAAATTCGGTTTTTTCGTACATACCCAACACCGCAGAAGTATCGTTTTATGGTTTGATATCAGGTTTTAGAAAATTAGGTTTTGATGTTAGAACCGAAAAAGTTGTGTGGAAAGATATAAAACTTCGCACTTTTATTACCGAAGGCACTGAAAGAAAAGACCTTGCTGCTCACGTTTATGATGTTACATACGGTTCTGTTTGTCCTAATAAAGATAATCTTGTGATTATTGACGATAGTATTGTAAGAGGTACAACGTTAAAGGAGAGTATTTTCAAGATTTTAGACCGTCTTCACCCGAAAAAAATCGTAATGGTATCCAGTGCGCCTCAAATTCGCTATCCTGATTATTATGGAATTGACATGTCGAAAGTGGAGGAACTATGTGCTTTTCGTGCTGCGATTACTTTGATTAAGGAAAGAAAAATGGATGGTTTGATAACTGACACTTATCAACTTTGCAAAAACGCTTTGGAAAATAATGGTCAGGTGTCGGAAAATTTTGTAAGACGAATCTACGAGCCGTTTTCAGCACAAGAAATTAGCGTTAAAATTGCCCAAATGTTGTCTCCTGAAGATATGACAACTCCTATTGAAATTGTTTTTCAAAGTATTGACGGTCTTCATAAAGCGTGCCCTTCACATCCGGGCGATTGGTATTTTACGGGACATTATCCGACTTTTGGCGGCAATAGAATGGTTAACCGTGCGTTTATGAATTTTGTTGAAAAATTTTTTTAAGAGTTTTCTTTTACTAATTCTTTAATTTGAAATCTTTTTTGACAAATAAGTAACAATGCCACGCCAACCGTTACGGCAGAGTCAGCAATATTGAAAATAGGGGAGAAGAAGACAAAGTTTTTGCCTCCCCAAAACGGAACCCATTCTGGCAAAATTGTGTCAATCATTGGAAAATAAAGCATGTCCACAACTTTGCCTTGCAGAAACGGTGCGTAGCCGCCGCCCGTTGGAAAAAACTCTGCAACCGTGTTTGCTGCGTAACCCGTTTGAGAAAATATTATGCCATAAAACATACAGTCAATCATATTTCCGATTGCGCCTGCTAACACAAGCGAAATACAAATTATTAAGCCGGGTTTTGGATTTTTTTCTTTAATCAACATTCTAACGATATAAATCATTGCGCCGATTGCTAAAATTCTGAAAACCGAAAGTGCGATTTTTCCCCATGCGCCCGGCAGTCCCCAACCAAAAGCCATACCGGGGTTTTCGGTAAAACAAAGTTGAAACCATTGCATCGGCCAACCCCAATCGCGAAAACTGCTTTCGCCTATAAACATGTGAGTTTTTACCCAAAGTTTTACTATTTGGTCAATAACGATAACCGCTACTATTGTTATGATTGATTTTTTTGCTAATGATGTCATCTTGATAAAAAATTTTACTGCAAAGGTAAAAAAATAATATTGCTTACAAAAATAAAACTTTCTAAATTCTATATCCACCTATTAGTATGTCGTCCATTTGAACAAAACTTCCTCGCCAAGAGGTTATAAAATCCAATAATTTCTGTTGTTGAAGCCTTGACACTGAGGTTTCTTTGTTGATTTCGGTCAATAGATTTTTAAGTCGTCCGTAGGTTACTTTTTTGCCTGTTTGTCCGTTGAATTGATCGGCAAAACCGTCAGAAAACATATAAATATAATCTCCTTCTTGCGCTTGAATTTCTTCGGTTTCAAACTCTTTGATTCTTGGATAAAGTCCTATTGGATTTTTAACTGCTTTATGTTCAAAGAGTTCGCCGTTACGAACCAAATACATTGGATTGTTTGCGCCTGAAAATTTTATCTTTTTGTTTTTTAAATTCAAAATACAAAGTGCCATATCCATTCCGTCTTTTGGCTCCAAAGGCGACGAATTATCTTGTTTGAGTGTTGTGATAACAAGATTTCGCATTGTTTCAAGTATTTCCGCTGACGAGGTTTCTTCGGTTATATCGGCGCAGACATCATTTAAAAAAGTAACGCCCATCATGCTCATAAATGCACCCGGAACTCCGTGTCCTGTGCAGTCAGCAACGGTGAAAATTAAAATATCGCCTTGACGTTTCATCCAATAAAAATCTCCTGAAACTGTTTCTTTGGGTAGCCAAAACAAAAAATAATCGCTTAACGAATTTTTCAAAATATCCTCTTTTGGTAAAATGGCATCTTGAATCCTTTTTGCATATTTTATTGAGTCGGTTATGCTGCGATGTTTGGTTTCAATGTCATTTTTGAGAAGTTGAATGTGATTTTTCTCCTTTTGAATAAGTATTGACATTTCCCAAAGTTTTTTGTTTTTCAGAACAATTTCTTCTTTGTCTTTTTCAAGTTTTTTTTGTTCCAACACAAAATGCTCTGGAAGTTGTTTTATGTTTGTTGTATTTTGATTTTCTACATGGTCTCGTGCGATGATTTTGTCTTTTAAAAGGTAGTTTAGACGTTCGATTTCGCTTTCAAAATTTTTCATCTCCGTTTGATAATTATTCTGAATTTTTTCGCTTGCACGCGCAATTCTTTTGATAGTCGTAACCTTTTCTATTACAACTATTATCAGCAAAATCACGATTATTGATATTAATACAATTGTTAACATAATGATTATTTTTGTAAACAATATTCTAATTTTGATAATCCTCGCCTAAGAATGTTTTTAGTTTATCTTCGTTCAAAAACATTATTCCCGGCATACTTTTTACTTTTTTTAGATACCTGTCTATATCGGTATAAAAATATCTTAGAGCGTTGTCAGCGGTTAGTACGTAGAGTATATTGTCGGACGAAAAGCCCATTGCTGATACTGCTTGTCTGTTAAGAGAATGTTGTTCTATTGCGATATGTTTTTTTGAAACATCTTTGGTATCAATCAGCGATATACGATTGTCAACACCTGAAACGGCAAGCAATCCTGAATGTATACTATAAACAACATTTTGTAAGCCAGCATATCCACCTACTATTTTACTTGCTTGAGTATCTGTTTTTGTATCAACAAATTGAATATCTCCGTTGTCAAAACAAATTGCTAACTGTCTTTTATTTGGAATTGTTACCATGTTTGTGGCGCGGCTTCCAGACTGAGAAAAAACTGTTTTTTGACTGCCGTTTTTGATATTCCATTTAATTAAAGAACCTTTGTCAGTAAGTATGTAAATTTCAGAATTATTTAATGCGCAGTTTACATCTGACAACTTAGTTTTAAGATTTATCGACTTAATAACGTGAGAATCAGGGTCTGTATAGTTAAGAACTACTACTTTTCCGAGTTCGTATGCTATTACAAGTAGTTTTTTATCCGTTGTTACGGAGGCTGATTTTATATAATCTCCTTGTGAATTTAACTTTACTTTTTCGCCATTTTTTGTGTTAACGTAATACGTGTTTTTGTCAGAAGTTGAATAGACGAGGTTTTCAGAGTCTATAAAACACGCTTTTCTAACCGAAAATCTTGAATCTTCGTTTTTGCTGATTTTTGTTTCTTTTGTTTTTTCTCCATCTAATTTATAACCAATAATTTGTCCCTTTTCAGTTAAACAAATGATTTGATTATCGCTGTCGATTGCAAAGCCCATAATTTTTTGAGAAGTTGTCTTCATAGGCTGATAGCAACCGTTTTCTTCAAGGGCAAAAAGAGTTGCATCGTAAAATTCTGGCGAAGTTTCCGTTAAACCGATAAGTTGATGGTATCTATCGGCTGTCAAAATAAGGTTGAGATTGATTTTTTTGTCCTTATATTGATTTTTTGCTTTCATGGCGAGCATATTTGCTTTTGCCATATTGTTTATTTTATCTTTTTCCCTTTGAACTCGGTCATTTTCAGCGATTTTGTCTTTTAGAGAGTCGCCTAACGCATCTGAAATTAGTTTTTGTTCAAGCATTTTCTGATAGTTAGAATCGGCTCTAAGGCGTTCTTCAACGGCTGTGCGACGGTTTTTTTCTGCTATAAAACTTGCGTATTCTGCCCTTTTACGTGCTTCGTCGGCTTGACGCGCTCGTAATTCGGCGGTGTCTCTTTGTTGAGAGGCTATTTCGTTTGCTTGTTCCGCTTTTCTTTGTTGTGTTTCGGCTATAATTTGTTGATTTTCAGCGTATTTTTTCTGCTTCTCTGCTTCAGCCTGTTGAGTCTCGGCGTTGTTTTTTTCTTGTAACGCCCAATAAGAAAAATACGACAAAGTTGCGATAAAAATCGACAGTCCGTATATAACAAGTCTAACTCTTCGTTTTGCGGCTTTGGCCTTCGTCTGAATTGCTAAAAACGAGTTATCAAGAAAATCAACATAATTTTCATATCTAAATTGTGCGTTTTTTAATTTTTGACGTGCTGGCAGTTTTGTATTGTCGTATTTAACAAATAAATAAGGATTTGGTTTGCTTCTATTAAACCATTGCTTAAAGTAACTATAGTTTCCTGAATTTAAAAGATACGACGGATTTTTCTCGCTTTTTATCCATAATTGCATTTGCGAATTAAAGTCGTGATAATCTTTCATATCGGCAGCCTCTTGAATGTCCCATTCCGAAAGCATTTTCCAGTTTCTGATAAGTGCTTCGTGTGTTACGTCTAATACAGTATCGCCCGAAAGATATTGAGTTTCAGTTTTTTCGGGGTCTAAAAACGGCTTTATCAACGAGTTATCAGGTGTCCTGAAAATATTTATAACACCGCAAACTGTTGCATTTGTTACGTTTTCGCGATTGATTATTCCTGTTATTTCTTTCAAAGTGCAACGGTTTCTGACAGGACGGTTGTTATCAACCTTTGTAAGGGATTTAAAAACCGTTTCTATGATTTCTTTTGACTCTTCAACTGTAATGTTTTTCTCTGCCCAATTTGAGTTTTCGAGAAAATAATCGTAAGCCGACTCGTATAAAATGCCTGCGTGAGCGTTTAAGACATTGTTTAAGTCGGTTTTTTCGTAATATTTTTTTTGATATTCGGGTAGATTTTGAAACCAACGGTCAAATTCGCCTTTGTCTTGTGGTGATAAAACTTCACTTGAAATGCCGGCTATTTTCGCTAAGTGAATCAGGTCAATAACATCTTTACCATTATTTGTAATTTTCCACAAAAGATTAAGAGCATGTTGCAAAACTGGTAGTTGGTCAAAACCCGAATTTAGGTTGTTGATAATAACTTCGGTAAGTCGGGAGGCGACTTTCCCTCCTGCTAAAATTGCTGGTTCTTCTATTACCTGACGAATTTCTGTTCTTTTGAGTTGAGGTACAAAAAATTGCGAATATGCGATATATTCGGGCAGGTTTTTAAAGACGGTGCATTGCGAAATAAAATCGCTTCGCATTGTAAAAATTACGTATATCGGAAGTTCCTCAGTGATTGATATTCTGATTGTTTCCAAAAGTAAATTTATTGCTGTATACGATTCGTCGGACGGACGACCTTGATTAAAGTTTTCTGTATTTGTGAAAATCTCTTCAAATTGATCGGCAATTATTAAAAGATTTTTGCCTTTGTCAGTTTCTTGAGTGTTGAAACAATTCGATTTTTTGTAAAGATCTGTCAGAGCCGAAAATCCTTGTTTGAGTTCGTTAAGACATTCTTTTTCTTGGTAACCTATTTGAGAGGCAAAAGCCTCGCAAAGACTTAGTAGCGGATTTTTTTGAGGTTTAAAATCTGCTATAATCCAAGAATTGAATTTAGCCTTGAAAAAGCCTGCCCTGATGTAAGGGACTACTCCGGCGTAAACCATACTTGATTTTCCGTCGCCTGAAGCACCAGTTATAAACGCCATTTTGTTTTCTTCCAACATCTTTACAATCTGACGTATGTGCAAATCTCGCCCTTTGAAGAAGATACTTTCTTCTTCTGTAAATGGTCTTAATCCCGGATATGGACAAACTTTTTCCGTCATAATGTACTTTTTTTGATTTTCCTTTGAATTTTGTAGTTTTAAGTTTACATTATCAAAAAAAATGCCAAAAAAATAGCCGCAGTTTTTTGTGAGGTCTGCGGCTGTTTGTATTCGAGGATTTTTTTTTTGAAAGAACATTCACCAATTTATGTTTTTTTAAGTATTGGCGAAAAAAAATGCTATTTGTGGAAAGAAAAAAGTTAGGATTCGTCGATACCACCGCCTTAAGTACCTAAAAAAATATAGTTAGGGCGGAACAATCAGCGATATCTCCGCCCTAAGTACCAAAAAAAATATAGTTAGGGCGGAGTTATCGCTTGTTTTTTGAGAAAATAATGCTAACTTTGCGGGTGAAAACTAATGGATTTTATTATGGTAACAAACAGTATAATAGGTCGCAAAGACGAGCAAAGCATATTTCAATCGTATATCGATAGTCCCAAAGCCGAGTTGATAGCGGTGTACGGCAGACGCAGGGTTGGAAAAACTTACCTTATCAAGAGTTTTTTCGACAATAAATTCGACTTTGCGTTTTCGGGAATGTACAACACCTCCAAGTCGGTGCAACTTGCACAGTTTCAAGCGCATTTAGAAAAATATTCAGGCAAGGCGTACAAGCGTTTCAAGGATTGGTTTGAAGCGTTTGGCGAATTGCAATCATACTTAGATACGCTCCAAAAAGACCGCATTATAATGTTTTTGGACGAAATTCCGTGGTTAGACACGCCAAAAAGCAATTTTTTGGCGGCGTTCAGTCAGTTTTGGAACGAATGGGCGTCGATGAAAAACAATTTCAAACTCTTTGTCTGCGGTTCTGCAACCACGTGGATGCTTTCAAAATTCATCGGCGACAAGGGTGG
Organism: uncultured Bacteroidales bacterium; assembly: GCA_905233995.1. Classification (GTDB taxonomy): domain Bacteria; phylum Bacteroidota; class Bacteroidia; order Bacteroidales; family UBA3824; genus UBA3824. The sequence continues at coordinate 9,581 of CAJOGF010000023.1, forward strand.
ATTGTACGGTCGTGTAAGCCGTTCTATTTGGCTCCGTCCATTCAACCTTGGTGAAACCGAACAATTCCTTAGCGATGTCAAGGGTATAAAAATGAGTCGTTATCAGACACTTAAAGCATATATGGTGCTTGGCGGCATACCTTATTATCTTGATATGTTAGACAAAAGGCTGCCGTTAGAAACCAATATCGACCGCCTATTTTTTGCGGCAAATGCGCCGTTGCAACACGAGTTTGATTTTCTTTTCCGCACACTTTTCAACGAATCCGTAATTCATCAAAAGACCGTGGAACTTTTGGCAACAAAACTCAAAGGAATGACTCGTCAGGAAATACTTTCGGCGTTGAAAATTAAGAATGGCGGCTCGCTTACCGAAGTACTCGACAATCTTATCAAATGCGATTTCATACGCAAATACACCGCCATCGGCAAGACGGAACGCGAGGCTGTTTATCAGTTAACAGACTTGTTTTCATTGTTTTACCTAAGATTCTCTACCGACAATAGCGGACGTGACGAAGAATATTTCACCAACAACGTTGGCAAAGGTCCACTATCGGCGTGGAGCGGCTACGCTTTTGAGATAGTATGCCTTCACCACCTCGCCCAAATCAAAAGGGCGTTGAGCATTGGCGGCGTAATAAGTAGTTGTCATTCTTGGAGTTGCCGTCCGTTTACCGACAATAACGGCACACAGTGGAAGGGTGGACAGATCGACCTCTTAATAGACCGCTCCGACGATGTAATCAACATTTGCGAAATTAAATACACCAACGACGAATACGAAATCACCGCCGATTACGAAGAAAAACTGCGCCGCCGTGCAACCCTATTTGCCAACACCACCACAACCAAAAAAGCCCTGCACCACACATTCATAACGGTTTACGGTGTAATGCAAAACATCCACAGCGGCATTGTTCAATCGCAAGTAAAGGCAGAGGAATTGTTTTCTATATAAATGTTGGAAAAGTCTCCAAAAAAATATCACTTTTTATGTTGGGAAAATTCCGAAAAATTCTTTTTGTGCTGAAAATAACAAATTTGTAATCAAAACTTAGCATGTTCTTTTGGCATTTTTTTTGATTAAGTAGAAAAAAAGTAAACCGTAGGATACAAATTTCAAAGGATAGAAAATGTTTTTAACTTTCTTTAGTGATGATATAAAAGTTTTTTTGGCGGAATGTACTTCCGACGTGTCTCAATCGCGTCAGGAACTGAAAAACGTGCTTTTAAGAGCAGGTATCGAAGTCTTTGAACCAAAAGAAGATGAAGATACTCTTACTCTTATAAATCGTTGTGATTGTGCTATTTATGTTTTAGGTACACTTAATTTTTATAGTTCTGACGGTGCTGGTTACGATACTCTTGCTGGTATGCAATACCGAATGGGCAGACAAATAAAAAAAGACGGTTTCAAAGTGTTTCTATGGAATCCTACGGGGCTAATCAATTCGCGAAATTCTTATATTAATAGTATCAGAAGGGATATTGTTGAAAACACCATTTATTCGTCCACAACCTCAGCCATTGTTTTTACTGAAGATTTACGTACAATAATGAATGTTAAAAGTGTGGCTTCAAGTGATTTAACTAAGGCAGAAGTTTATTTTATTTACAATAATCTTGACCGTGAGAGTGCTAAAGAAATTCTGCTTATGTTAACCGATATTATGCAAGTAAAGGACCTTTGTATCGACATGACTTCTGATATAGAATATGGTGGAAAAATTTCTCAAGAATTACCTACTTGTAATGTCGGGATTATTTATGTTGACTTTGCATTGGATTGGGCGTTGAGTTTTGCGCGTCAGGTTTGGAAAGATAATGGAGGTCAAGGCGGAAAAACTCCTCTTTATGTTGCTGCTAATCAAGATCATATAACAATAGAACAACTGAAAGTTTTAAAAGGTATTATGGAATATTCTGTCAACGACAAAACATTAATTCCTCTTGATGTTAAGATTTTTTATGACAAAACAATGCAAAAATAAATTTATTCCCGAAAATATTTCTTATCTTTGACCTAAAATTTTTTGGGAAAAATGAATGAAATATGTTTGTAAACTTTTAGTGGCGTTGTTTCTTTTGTCGGGGTGTTTGGCTCAAAAAAAAATATCTTCTATATTACAGTCAGCCAATCAGTTTTATTACGAAAAGGAATATCGCAAGGCTTTAGAAAATTATAATCGCGTTCTTGATTATTATCAAGGAAAAGGGCTTACACCTTCGGGAGAGATTTTTTCTTCTACGGGTAAGTGTTTGTATTATTTAAATGATAAGGCGGGGGCTATGGATTTTTTTGAAAAAGCCTTCAACAATAATTATGAAGACGAACAAACCGCTTTTATTGCAGTTGAATATTACGTAGAATTTTCCGATAATATTGACAAGCAAATTTCTTCATTGGAGCATTATGCTGAAAATTTCTCTTTTGGTAATGAAATTGATTATGTAAGAATTAAACTTTTTGAAAAATACTACGAAAAAGGTGATTTTAGAAAGGCTTTTTACGCTTATAATAATCTACCAGAAGAAAAATCCGATAATATTGAATTGTTAGAAAAATATTTCTATTCGGCTCAGCAAATTGGTAGTCAGAAAAAAACTGCCGAAATTGCCGAAAAACTTTATAATCTTGACCCTAATAATCTTATCGGATTGAGTTTTATGGCTGATAAAACTTTGTTGGAGGTGGAAACACTTTTCAAAGAGGCTCAAGAGGTTTATAATTCAAAAAAAAATAATGCTACATTAAAGGTTTTTAGAAAAAAACAAGAAGAATTAAAATCGCGTTATATTCTTGCAAAGGCTTATTATACAAGACTTTATAATTTGTATAAAAGGTCAAGCGACGCTGAAAGTTTAGCATTGATTTGTCAAAGATTGGGCGAGAAAAAAAATGCTGAATATTATACTAAACTGTCAAAAAAGAAATAGATTTTTTATAATTTTTATAATTTTTTTTAATACAAAAATGATAGAACAACAGATTCAAGAAGACATGAAGTCCGCAATGAAGGAGAAAAATCAACTTCGTTTAGCGGCAATCAGAGCAATCAAAGCCGAAATCCTTTTGGCTAAAACTTCGGGTAAAGTAGAAGAATTGTCGGATGCTGACGTTTTGAAGATAATTCAAAAAATGGTAAAACAGCGTCAAGATTCCATTGCAATTTATAAAGAGCAGTCTCGTCAGGATTTAGTTGACGAAGAAACCAAACAATTGGATTTCATAAAATGTTATCTTCCAAAACAAATGTCAGCCGAAGAAGTTGAAAAAGCCGTAAAAGAAATAGTAACGAAAGTTGGTGCAACTTCTATCAAAGATATGGGAAAAGTAATGAAAGAGGCTAATTCTGTATTAGCAGGAAAAGCAGAATCGAAGGTTATTGCAGATTGCGTTAAAAAATTGTTGTCGTAAAAAAGAAATGCACAAACTTTCGATGGAAGAACTCGGCAGGCCGTCTTTGGAGCAATACAAAAATACTCCAAAGTTGCCTGTCGTTGTAGTTTTGGACAATGTACGAAGCGCACTTAATGTCGGTAGTGTTTTTCGCACTTGTGATGCTTTTAAAATTTCTCAAATTATTCTTTGCGGCATTACTGCAACTCCGCCTAACAACGAAATTCGTAAAACAGCAATAGGGGCGGAACAGTCGGTTGATTACCGTTATTTCAAGTCTACGGTTCAGGCTGTTGAAACTCTTAAAAGCGAAGGCTACAAAATTATTGCTGTTGAGCAGGCTGAAGAAAGCGTTAGTTTACAGGATTTAAAAATAGAGAATGGTCAAAAAACTGCGCTCGTTTTGGGCAATGAGGTAAAAGGTGTTGACGATTCTGTTATGACTCTTTGTCAGCAATGTGTTGAAATTCCGCAATTTGGCACAAAACATTCTTTGAATGTTTCAGTAAGTGCTGGCATTGTGATTTGGGAAGTTTTTAATAAATATCAAAAATAATGTTGTTGAAACGTATTCTGTTGATTGTTTTTATTGTTTTTGCCTCGTTGGTTTGTTTTTCGCAAACCCAAAACGATTTGCAGTTGGCATATTCGTATTATAATTCAAGTGAATACGAAAAGGCTTCCGTTTTGTTTGAAGATTTGTTTCAAAAGACAAAATCAAGAACTTATTTTGTTTATTTTATCAATAGCCTTTTGAAAACCGAAAATTACGACAAAGCCGAAAAAGTTGTCAAAAAACAAATTTCTAACTATAAAAACGATATTACTTACAAGATAATTTTGGGATACGTTTACAAAAACGAAAATCTTCTTGACAAGTCAGAAACTATTTATAATGAAGTTTTAAGTGGTCTTAAGCCAGAGCGGGGACAAATTATTCAATGTTATAATCAGTTTTTGTCGTTAAGCGAGGGTGAGTGGTGTGAAAAAATCCTTTTGAAAGGTAGAGATTTGACAGGCGAAAATTTCAATTCTGAATTGTTTTCGCTTTATGTTTCCACTCGAAATCAGAAAAAAATGGTTTCAACGGGGTTGGATTTGTTAGACGAAGACCCTGAAAAAGCGATTAATGTGCAAAGTATGTTTCAGTATTTTGTCAACAATGATATTAACAACGAGTTTTATGATATTCTTAGGCTTTCGATTTTGCAAAGGCTTCAGAAAACGCCTTCTACTCAATTGTCGGAACTTTTGATTTGGCTTTTTGTTCAAAAAAAGAATTTCAAAAGTGCTGCTATTCAGGCTAAAGCGTTAGATAAAAGACTTTCAGAGCAGGGGCAAAGGCTTATTATTTTGGCTGACGAGGCTATAAAAGTAAAGGATTATGACGCAGCATACGATTGTTATTCATACGTTGTTGACAAGGGAAAAAGCGTTCAATATTACAAACGTGCTGTATTTGGAGTTTTAAGTACATTATTCTATCGTGTTGAAAATGGGACAATTACCGATTCGTCAGAAATTTTTGCTTTGGAGAGTCGTTATGAAAAAACTTTTGAAGAATTTGGTATCAACAATCAAATTATTGGAGAGGTAAAAAATTATTCAGACCTTGAAACTTATTATCTCAACAATCCCGAAAAAGCGAAAGCAATGATTGAGCAAACCTTGAAACTTCCTTCAGTGAGTTATTCTCAAAAGGCGCAGTTGAATTTAGCGTTAGGAGAAATCGAACTTTTTATGAACGATGTTTGGGGGTCAACAATGACATTTGCTAAAGTTGAGAACGACAATAAGCAAAATGAATACGGTGATATGGCAAAACTTATGAAAGCCAAAATTGCTTATTATACAGGTAATTTCAAGTGGGCTGCCTCACAGTTGGACGTTATGAAATCGGCGACTTCAAAACTTGTTGCAAACGATGCGATGGAATTGTCGCTACTTATTGCTGACAATTCGGATTCGTTGACGGTTTTGGAAATTTATGCTCGTGGAGATATGTATTTTTCTCAAAATCAGTTTGTAAAATCCAATGCTTCGTTAGATTCCATAATTAGTCAATATCCGTCGTCATCGCTTGTGGACGAGTGTTATTTTCTGAAAGCCAAAATTTCGGAGCGTCAGAAAGATTGGCAAACTGCGGCTTTGTATTATAAAAAGGTGTCTGACGAGTATTCGTTTGATGTTTTGGCTGACAAGGCTTCTTATAAATTTGCGGAAATTTCTGCTTTCAGACTTTCCGACCCCGAAAGTGCGAAAGAATATTATATGAAAATTTTGACCGATTATCCCGGTAGCGTTTTTGCTGTTGATTCAAGGGAGAAATACCGCGAATTGGATAAACAATAGTTTTTTTAAGCCGACAAAATGTTAAAAATATTTTTTTGATAATTTTTCAATTTTTGATTATTTTTGCCAAAATAAAACGCATTAAGTCATGGTAACAATCGCGAATGCAATATATGATTCGGTTTTTAAGTATTTGATGCAGGACAACAAAGCGGCGAGTGTGCTGTTAGGAGCATTGCTCGGCACAAAGGTTGTTGACCTGAAAATGAAAAACAACGAATATGCCGTTAAAGTACGGAACCGTCTTGATGTTTTGCGCATAGATTTTTCTGCAACCGTTCTCGATAATAATGGTAATAAAAAGTTGATTACTATCGAGTTACAAAACGCATATTTAAAAAGTGAAGTTATGCGTTTCAGAAAATATTTAGCAGAACAATACAAAGACAAAAATACCTCAATTCCGAAAGTCTAAAATTTTTTCGATAAAAAAATATTTTTTACCTTGTAATTTTTTTATGACTGTAAAAATGTAAAGTTTAGTTTACTCCT
>CAJOGF010000024.1 GCA_905233995.1 uncultured Bacteroidales bacterium
TTTTTTCCAATGTTAAGAAAAATGCAAAATCATTATTGCAACCTGCAATAATGATTTTGTTGTCATGACAAAACGACAATTGCAGGTTGCAATGATGACTTTGTTGTCATGACAAAACGACTTTGCAGGTTGCAATGATGACTTTGCTGTCATGACAAAACGATTTTGCAGGTTGCAATGATGACTTTGTTGTCATGACAAAACGATTTTGCAGGTTGCAATGATGACTTTGTTGTCATGACAAAACTATTATTTCAGTTGAAATGATGACTTTGTAAATGTTACAAAACTATTATTTCAGTTGAAATGATGACTTTGTAAAAATTACAAATATTTCAATTTCAAAAGGTTAAGCGCAATGGTTGTGTTAAATCATCTAAAAAAAATATTGTTTACACAACATTTTCGTTGTTGTAAAGTTTTATATTTTATAAAGGTAATGTTTTTTAATTTTAGTAATATGGAAAAAAAATTATTTTATTTAGTAATATTGTTGTGTTTGATGCCTCTTTTGTCTTGTGGACAGACGCAGGGTATTGAAATCGGAAAAAAAGTTTTTGATGTTTCAGGAGAAAATCCTGAAGGCGAGACAATCGGTATTGAATCTTTGAAAGGAAAATTGGTTTTGATCGATTTTTGGGCTTCATGGTGTCAACCGTGCAGAATGGAAAATCCGAATTTAGTTTCAGCATACAAACAATACAAAGACGCTAATTTTTCAAAGGGAAACGGTTTTGAAATTTTTAGTATTTCTCTCGATAGAAAAAAAACAGATTGGGTAAAAGCCATTGAAAAAGATGGACTTATCTGGAGTTATCATATTTGCGACTTTAAAGAATGGTATTCCGCTCTTGTGGACAAGTTTGAATTAGAGTCTATTCCAGCAAATTTTTTGATTGACTCTGAAGGCGTAATAATTGCAAAAGATTTGCGCGGCGATGCTTTAGAAAATACTCTCAAGGCTTTGAAAAAATAGTCTTAAAACCATTTGTGGAAAAGTCGCCACCAAAGAAATTTTACTGAAAGCACCATATTCCAAAATGTTGCTTTGAAAAATCCGAAATGTTTACACATTATTTTGTATCTTTCTTTTAGACCGGGGGCAATCGTTTTAGCCGTTCTGCCACCTTCCAAAAAAAGAGAAACAATTTGGTTTGTGTTGAAATTATTTTCGGATTTTTTTAATACGTTAAGACACCAATCGTAATCGGCAGAATATTTGTAAATAAGATTGTAAGGTTCTGTTAAGTCTCTCCTTGCAAAAAATGACTGATGACAGACTAACATTCCTTTTAAGAAATCTCTATATTTTAGTTTTTCGGGCGGACGATGTCGTCTTGAATGAAGAATGTTCCCTAAAGAATCAGTAATTGAGGTATCTCCGTAGATTACTCCGTAGTCAAGATAGTTTTTATTTGTATCAAAAAAAATGTCTTTGAGTGTTGTATCGGAAAAAAATCTATCACCACAATTTATAAAAATTACAAAATCTCCTGTTGAATTTTTTAGACCTTTGTTCATCGCATCGTAAAGTCCGAAGTCTTTTTCGGAGATGATTTTAGTAATTTTTGAAGAATATTTGTTGATAATTTCTAACGTTGAATCAGTGCTTTTGCCGTCAACAATTATATATTCTTTGTTTTCATAGTCTTGGTTTATAACGCTAAGAATTGTTTTTTCTATGTATTCCATGCCGTTGTAAACCACTGTTATAATCGAAATCTTGGGTGTTTGCATTGTTGTTTTTTGTTTGAAAAATTGCACAATATTAAAAAAAATCAATCATTTTAAAAAAAAATTTGTTGGTTTGAAGTTTTTTTTATTTCTTTGCAGTCTGAAATTTCTGTGGAAAAGGAAATTTAAAAAAAACAAAGAAATTATTATTAAAATTATAAAAAAAGATAAAAGAAATGGCTCATCATCTTTCAGCAAAAAAGAGAATTAGACAGGGTGAAGCAATTAGACTTCGCAACCGTTATTATGCTCTTACAATGCGCAACGCAGTAAGAAAATTGCGTGCAAACGAAAACAAAGAGGAAGCAGAAAAAGCACTTCCCGTTGTTGTTAAAATGATTGATAAACTTGCTAAAAAGAATGTTATTCATAAAAACAAAGCAAGTAACTTGAAGTCAAAATTGCAAAATCACGTTAACAAATTGTAGTTTCTTCAAAAAAAAAAATTTTTTCGTAACATTAACATTTTTTGAAAAACAGGGAAATTCCATAATTTTTTTACGGAGTTTCCCTGTTTTCCTATGGTTTGTAATTCTTTTTTTGTAACTTTGCATTGTAAAAATATATTCTGAAAAAAAAGCGCAGTGGATATTAAATATGTCAAACATGATGAAATCCTTTATGATTTATGGGATGATACAGTAATTTATTCTGTAAATGCTTCTGTCTTTGGTAGAACATGGTTTTTGGATAGTGCTTTCCCTAATTGGGAGGCTATTATTTGGGAGGATTATAAAGCAGTAATGCCAGTTTTTGTGGTAGACGGAAAGGCTGTTCTACCCGAATGGATGCCTATAATGGGTATATACTTTGAAGAAACACCTAAAAAAGAGTCCGTTCATGCAATGCTGAAATTTTTATGTGAAAAATTTCCTCGTGTTAATATTAATTTAGATAAATTTTCGTATTTCGGAGATTTTGGACAAGGTGTTTTCAAAAAATATTCTCTTTATCAGTTTGATACAATTAAAGGTGTGAAAAAAGCGGTCATGGAAACCTCGCCTTTTGTAAGGAGACTTATGCTGCAACAAACTTCGGAAGGTTTTGTTTTTTCAAAAATTCCTAATGTTAGTCTCTTGGAAAAATTTTTGAAACTAAACGAAGTTGCAGAAGACAAAAGCATAGAAAAATTGTGTTCAATTGTGGAGAAAGGCGAAGAAAATAAATCGTCATTTTCATTCTGTCTTGCAACTCGTAGCGACAAATTATTGGGCATTGTTACTGCTATTTATGACGATAATTATATTTATCTGCCGCAATTAACTGTTTTTTTGGGCGTAGATGTACCTTCAAGTCAGATGATTATGCTTTATCATATTCTTACTTTTTTTGAAAATTCTTCAGCCGTTTTGTTGATTGACCCTCAAAGGTTGAAGATAAACGAACAATTGCTGCAAGGTATGGGTGGTAAAAAATTTGAGTATACAAGTTTCCAAACAGGAATTATGGCAAAATTGACAAATCTTTTTAATTTTGGTAGAAAATAATGAAAATAGTATCATATAATCTTAACGGAATACGTGCCGCTGTTACAAAAGGACTTTACAACTATCTCAACGAAGAATGTCCCGATATTTTGTGTATTCAGGAGACAAAAGCACAAATTGGTCAGATTGACGAAGTTGAATTTAAAAGAAGAGGCTACAAATGTTATTGGTTTTCGGCTAAGAAAAAAGGCTATTCTGGAACGGGAATTGTTACAAAAGAAGAACCTTTGCATGTAGAATACGGAATGGGTATTTCAAAATATGACGATGAAGGAAGATTCTTAAGAGCAGATTATAAGGACTTTAGCGTTATATCGGTGTATCATCCTTCGGGAACAAGTGGCGACGAAAGACAATCTTTCAAAATGCAATGGCTCGAAGACTTTACAGGGTATGTTGAAGATTTGAAAAAACAATTTCCAAGACTTATAATTAATGGTGATTTCAATATTTGCAGACTTTGGATTGATATTAACAAGCCTGAAAAGCATGAAGATATGTCAGGATTTTTGCCAGAAGAAAGACAATGGTTTGATAGATTTATTTCTTTAGGCTATGTTGACAGTTTTCGTTTGTTCAATAACGAAAAAGAACAATATAGTTGGTGGTCGTACAGAGGAGGTGCGTATCAGAAAAATCTTGGTTGGAGAATAGACTATAATATTGTTACCGAAAACTTAAAAGGCGAACTAAAAAACGCTTTTATCAGAAAAAATCTTCGTTATTCTGACCATTGTCCTGTCGGAATTGAAATCTTTTAGTAAAAAAAAGTTTATGGAAGCGTTAGTGATAAAATCTACAGGAAAAGATTACATATTAGATTACGGTGGACAAAAAATTATAAGTAAAGTAAGGGGTAAAATGCGTCTTGATATGATTAGGACCACAAACCCTATTGCAGTTGGTGATATTGTAGAATTTGAATTTGAAACACCTCAAACAGGTATCATTACAAGCGTTAAGGAGAGAAAAAATTGTATTATCAGAAAATCGGTTAATTTAAGCAAGGAGAATCATATAATTGCTTCAAATCTTGATCAATGTATGCTTATCCTGACATTGATTATGCCGGAAACTTCCTTGGAATTTGTTGACAGATTTTTGGTCTCGGCAATGGCTTACAAAGTACCTGCGATACTTGTTTTTAACAAATCTGACATGTATACTGGTCAGTTGAAAGACCTTTTGATAGAGACAATGGAAATTTATTCTAAAATAGGATACAAAACTCTTGCCGTTTCGTCAGTTACAAAAGAGGGAATTGAAGAGTTAAAAGCACTATTGAAAGGAAAAGTAACTTTGCTTTCTGGTAATTCAGGGACAGGAAAGTCAACTTTAATCAACACCGTGAATCCGGGGCTGAATTTGAAAACAGGCGAAATTTCGCAATATTCTTTGGCAGGAAAACATACAACAACTTTTGCCGAAATGTTTGATCTTTCGTTTTCGGGTAAGATAATTGACACTCCGGGAATCAAGGGGTTCGGTTTAACAGGTATGTCAGTTGAAGATATTTCGCATAATTTTCCTGAAATGTTTCAATACTTAAGTCGTTGTAAATTTTACAATTGTACTCATACCCATGAACCCGGTTGCGCTGTAAAAGAGGCTGTCGATAATGGTGAAATTTCTCCTTCGCGATACCATAGTTATTTGTCAATTTTATCTGATACAAATTCTAAATATCGACAAAAAACACGTTGAAAAAAAATATTTTAACAATATGAAATTGAAGGTTTTATTTTTTTGTTTTTTTGTATTTGTATTTTTGACTGAGGCTTTTTCGCAAAGATTTCATTGCCCTTTGGGACGCTTTTATGATTTGGATATGCAGCAGTTGACTTTGAAAGATTCGGTGGAAAAATTATCTTTAGTTAAGCCTGTTTTATTTCCTGAAAATAAGATTGATACAATTTATAAAGAAAAAATTTTTTCTTGGCTTGATACTCATTTTTTTGAAGATGATTTTTTGAAGTTTGCTTCCAAAAAATATTCGCTAACTGTAAATCCGATTTTAGACCTTGAATTGTATTATCAAAAAGACCTTGAGGACGGGAAAAAATATTTTCTAAATACAAGAGGTATGGAAGTCTTTGGTCGTCTTGGAAAAAGAATTTTTTTCAAAACGGAGTTTTATGAAAACCAGTCAAGATTTTTGCCTTTCAGGGCGTTTGTGATTAAAAGTAGAAATTCTATTGTCCCTTCTTGCGGATACGCAAAACCATTCGAGACTGACGGTTTAGACTATGCAGTATCAATTTCAAGTATTTCGTTTGATGTTAATCGAAATTTTAAATTATCTTTCGGAAACGATAGAAATTTTATTGGCTCTGGTTATCGCTCTGTGATACTCAGCGATTTAACTTTTCCTTATCCGTATTTAAGAATGGATTTTAATTACAAAAAAATCTATTATTATGCTCTTGGTTCGTATTTGCATGATGGCTTGTTTTCGTATTATAATTATTTAATAACTGATTATAAATATGCAGTTTATCATATTTTAGGATACAAACCTTTGAAAAATTTAGAAATTGCGTTGGTGGAGAGTAATATTTGGTGTAAAAACGATAATTCTTCTGCTTTGGGTTACGATATTAATTACGGACTTTTTGATAGGATAAAGTTTTATACTCAAGGTAATTATCAAGGCAAACACGTTGATATTAATTCAGAAGAAAAACAACTTTTTAGTTTTAACTGTGGTGTGCATTTTTTCGATTTTTTGTCTTTCCTTGTTGACGGTTTAAATTCTCATGCGCAGTTTGAGTATACGGTTTCAAGATATGATAAAAATAATTCAAAAGTCTCGTTTTGGTCGTATTGTTATCCGTTAACAACGCCTTTTGTGATGGATAAAAATTCAGGAGCGGAGGCTGTTTGTTTTGTGGATTTTGAATACAAAAGAGCCGCTGTTGATGTAAAATATCTTACGAGAAATTCGTCATGTTACAAGGATTTAACTTTGAGGTATTTTCTAAACAAAAAGACCAAATGGAATTTGTTTGTTTGTTTTTCAAGTCATAATTGTTGCAAAGAATATTACTCAAAGGATTGGGATTATAAATATATAACTGCTGGAATTTCGATTACTCCAGCAAATTCTTATTTTGATTTTTAAAATTTATAAAAAATGTTAGGTAAAAAATTTTCAGATTTTCTGACAAAATATTTTGACGCTTTTGAATCGCTTTTTATAATTTTTTTGAGCGTTTCGCTGTTGCTTCTTGTCAACACTGTAAAATATTCACAATATTGTGTTTATTTTTCGCTTATTGCTTTATCGTTGCTGTATTATTTGATGGCAGTAAGACCTTTTGAAAAAAAAGTTGCTGGCATAAGAATCGTGATTCGTAGAGTGGTGTATATTGCGTATTTGTTGAGTTGTCTTTCTATTTTGAGTTCTCTGAGGTTTGATTATTCAGTTGACCCTGAGCCGCTGATTATTGCGTCAATAGTTTTTTTGGGCATATCGGTTGTTTTGTTGCTAATAAAAAGATTTAAGATGCAAGAGCCGAAAAAAACTTTGGCTCATATTTTTCGCTGTATTATTTTTACAGTTATTTTGGTTTGGCTTAGATTAATGTTTAACTAAAGAAAAGAAAAAAAAGAAAATGATAGAAGTAATGTCGCCTGTAGGAAGTTTTGAAACTCTACATGCTGCTATAAATGCTGGTGCGCAAGCCGTGTATTTTGGACTTGGAATCCTTAATATGCGTGCAAAATCCACGGTTAATTTCACCGAAAATGATCTTGAAACAATCACCGATATTTGCAAAAAAAATAATGTTAGGGCGTATCTTGCTATTAATACCGTTATGTATGATAACGATTTATCTGAAATGCGTCGTCTGGTGGATTTGGCTAAGAAAAATAATGTTACGGCAATAATTGCTTCTGATATAAGCGTTTTGCAATATGCTTTTGAGCAAAAGGTTGAAATTCATGCCTCAACTCAACTGAATATTTCCAACATAGAAGCCGTTAAGTTTTTTGCTAAATTTTGTGATGTTATGGTTTTGGCAAGAGAACTTACGTTGGATAAGGTCAAGAAAATTCATCAAGAGATTATAAAACAAGATATTAGAGGTCCAAAAGGAGAACTTGTTCGTCTTGAAATGTTTGTTCACGGAGCCTTATGTATGGCAATTTCAGGGAAATGTTATCTAAGTCTTCATCAGATGAATTATTCTGCAAACAGAGGCTCGTGTCTTCAGGTTTGTAGACGTGGTTACAAGGTGTCGGATGTTGAAACAGGCGATGAGTTAAATATTGAAAATGAATATATTATGTCGCCCAAAGATTTGTGTACAATAGAATTTTTGGACGAAATTCTTGCCTCTGGCGTTGAAGTTTTGAAAATTGAAGGCAGGGCTCGTCCGCCAGAGTATGTAAAATTGACAACGCAAGTTTATTGCAATGCTGTCAAAGAAATTCTTAACAAAACGTATTCAAAAGAAAAAGCCAAAGCCGACAAAGAAAAACTTTCAGAGGTTTTTAATCGTGGTTTTTGGAATGGATATTATTTGGGTCAACGTTTAGGCGAATGGACTGATACTCACGGCTCTAAAGCAAAATATCATAAAGAATTTATTGGTGTTGTCAATAATTATTTTTCAAAAATTTCTGTTGCTGAAGTTTATCTTAATTCAGGCGTTTTGAATGTTGGCGATACAATTTACGTAATTGGGCAGACAACTGGTCTTGAAGAGTTTGAGGTTAAAGAAATTCGTTTTGATTTAAAACCTGTTACTTCAGCGAGAAAAGGTCAAGTGATTTCAATTCCTGTCCCGTGCCTTGTTAGGCGAGGGGACAAGATTTATTTAAGAGTTGAAAGTTCATTTGTAAAAGACTAACGTAACTGCTGCAATTAGGAGTACAAATGCCAAAATATGATTCCAATGCAAGGAAAGGGAGCCGAAAAGCATTCCTGAAACAATTGTGAAAACAATCAGCGAAAGTGCCTCTTGGATAACTTTGAGTTGAATTAAAGAATATGGTCCGCCGTTGTTTTCAAAACCGATTCTGTTTGCAGGGACCTGAAAACTATATTCGGCTAATGCAATCAACCAACTGAAAAAAATTACAGCATAGAGCGGCATTGAAGAATATTTTGGAATTTGAGCAATTCTTAAATGTCCGTACCATGCTAAAGTCATAAATGTATTGCTGATTATCAGCAATATAATTGTTAAAATACCTTTTTGTAGCATTTTTTTTAAAAAGTTTTAATAGGGTTTTACCCGTTTTATGTGTTATTAAAATATAGAATAGTAATTGTAGCAAAATTATAAAAAATGTTTAACTCAGTAATAAAAAATTTTTTGTATTTCTTTTCAGTCTTTCTTATAGTATCTTGTGCTATGGATGATGAAGATGCTGATTTGGCAGATAAAAGTGATGTTTCAGGTAATGGCTACTATTCTGGTGAATATACAAGTTTTTTAATTAAGTTTTCATACGGAAATAATTACTATTTTGACAATAACATTAGTGGTAATAAAAATACTCCAGAAGGTCATAATTTTGATACTATTGCTATTTTCCCTAACGATACATTGTTTCATAAAACCATAATGGATTGTATTTCTAAATCTCAAAAAATGGCTTATGACATTATAAATTCGTTGTTTAACCCAAAATTGAACAATGATACATGGCGAAAATTTTACGAGCCGTATTTAGGTACTTACAATTCGCCTTTGGATTCAAGAATTAAACAGTGGGAAGTTTTAACCGAACAATCTTACTTGAATACTGACTATGCTTATTGTCTTAAAATTTCAGATATGCCGACCTCGTTGCCGAACAAAGATGATGTTAAGGAAAATGCTGTCGAATTTTTTTATAACGAAAATTTTGATAATGGCGTAATTGTATTTTCGCCCGTTAATTACGATAGAGTGAAATACCCAGAAAATGTTTATGGTAAAAATTCGGTATGTCTTTTTAATTTTAATTCTAATAAGGATTCGGTTGTTAACGAACTTCTTTTAACAGGAAATTCTTTTCAGGATTATTTGCTTTCGGGTGTTAAAAATATTTATTTACGACTTGTTGAATATCAGACAAATGGCTTTATAAAATTTCAAGCGTTGGTTGATATGCCTAATTTTTGGTTGGATTCTATTTCTAATGCTGGATATTGTGTTTGTGTTGCTGGAGCGGTTGACAACAATGATAAGTGTTCGATTTTTTATACGGGTTTGGTTAGCAACAAAAACTCTCAGACTAACATTTTGGACTTGATTACAAGTTTTCCGTCGGGAAAAGTACTCAGTGAATTGTATCCAGTGTGGAAAAAAAATACAGGAGAGGAAAATTCAGATTTGTCAGAAGATTTTGTTGCCTTTGATAATCCTGCGTTTTTTCTAAATGGGGAATATGTGGGTTGTGGAAAAAATGATGATATTAAAAACTTTTCCTTTTTTCAGAAGTTGATAAATATTTCGCTTTCTGCCTCTGAAGGTAGTTTTAGATATTCTCCTTATCAAAATTCTATCTTTCAGATTTTGTGGTAGTTAAAAAAGTTGAAAAATAAAAAAAGACTGTAATCAATACAGTCTTTTCAGCTACCTTAACCAATTTAACTTAAATTTTACTATTATGAAAAGTTTATTATAAAAAATGCTTTGCTACTATTAATAACGAAAATGTTGCAAAAAAGTTACGTTAAAATAAGTTAAAGTTATTGCTATTTTGGTAAAAATATTTTGAATGTTGTGCCTTTGTTAATTTGACTTGATTTTACAAATACTTTTCCTTTGTGATAGTCGTTTATAATTCGTTGTGCTAATGATAAACCTAAACCCCAGCCGTGCTTTTTGGTTGAAAATCCCGGCTGAAAGATTTTTTTGAAGTTTCTTTTCAAAATTCCTTTGCCTGTATCGCTTATTTCTATGTTGATAGAGTTTTGCGAATCGGTAAGACTTATTGTAAGTGTACCTTTGCCTTGCATAGAATCAATGGCGTTTTTGCAAATGTTTTCTATTACCCATTCAAAGAGTGATACATTCAAAAGTGCAATTATTTCTTGGTCAGGAATTTCCATAATGTAGTTTATATTTTTGGAAGTTCTTGATTTTAAATAATTTACTGAATTTCTTAAAACCGAGCAAATATTTTCGTATTTTAGTTCAGGTTTGTTTCCTATTCTGGAAAAACGTTCAGTTATTGTTTCCAACCTTTTGATGTCTTTTTCTACTTCAAGAGTCAGTTCTGGATTTTGATTGTCTGCTTTTAGAATTTCAATCCAAGCCAAAAGCGATGAAATAGGTGTTCCTAATTGATGCGCCGTTTCTTTACTCATTCCTACGAGTATCTTGTTTTGATCGGCTTTCGTTGAATTTCTAATTGCTACAATCAGCAAAACTATTATTAAAAGTGAAACCACAAGTTGTATAAATGGATATACTTTGAGTTGTTTTAGCGTTTTGCTGTCGTCATAATACAAAATATCATATATTCCTTGTTTGTATTCCACCATAATCGGCTCGTGTTTAGAGTGCATTTCTTTGGATTTTTCAATCAAATATTCCTCAACCGAAGATATTTTGGACGAGTCGATGTCAATATTCCTGTACGACAAAAGAGTGTTTGTGTTGTCGTTCATTAAGATTACGGGAATACTATTGTTGTCAATGATTTTGTAGGCTAAAAGGCTTACGTTGCCATCTAAGTCCACGTTTTCAAATTCCCTGACAGCATCAGACCAAAGAGAAGAATAAAGTGTTTCTTTTTCTTCCAACTCTTTGGTAAGATGAGTGCTATATATCCATGTTGCAATGCTTGCTATTGCGGTAAGGCTGTATAGCAAAATTCTTATGATTTCTTTGCGGCTCATTGCTTATTGTCGGAATTGACATTTTTATTTTTGTTGCAATTCTCGTTGTCTTTTTGTGTTTTGTCTTTGGAGGAGTTTTCTGGGTCGTATTTTTTGAAAAACATATTGGCAACTTTTTCGATAAACTGTAATAAGTATTCAACGCAATAACCGCCCAAAAATGCCAAAAGCATAGGAGAAAGATTTGAAAGTCCGAGTTGAGAGGTATGTTCAATATCGCCCCAAAACAAGCCTACGCTCAAACCTGCTATTGCCCCAAGCAATATCCTTAGAAGGTATTTTACGTTGCTTCCTTCCGAAAAAGTCATGTTTTTGATTTCTTCGTTTATTTCTCTTAAAACAAAAGTAAAACCTCCAATTATTCCATACAATAGAGGTAAAAAGTATACGCCGATAATCCAAACATAACTTTTAGCCTCTTGAACAATTGCTGTATTTGCTTGTCCGCTGTTTTTGGAATTTAAGGCTATTGTATCGGTTTTGAAAGCACCTGTAAACGTTACTGCTCTTACTCTTCTTGTCCAAGGGCTTAACATTTCGATATTGCTTTTTCGTTTGTTGTCAATTTCAAGATAACTATTGAAGACTTTGTCGTATTCGTTGTTGATTGCGTTGTTGTCTTCGGATATTTCTTTTACCAAAAGTAATTCGTTGAGACGGTTTTGTTTTTCTTCCAACTGAAGTTCACATTCCGAAATGTTAGAAAGTCTTGTGGAGCCTATATAAAAGTATATTTGGACAACAAGCAAAAAAATCATTGTTATAATTGTGCCGATAGTGTAGCCTCGTGCTGAAATATGAGAAAACGCATTTCGTTCTTTCATGCCCACAAAGCCGAGAACTTTTTCAAATGCGCCGTCGCCTGCTATCGGTTTTGGTCTTGACGACAAAAGAGATTCAACCGTTACGGGTTTGATAATTTTTGTAAGTTCTTTGTATGCCATACGAAATTTTACTTCAGCCTCTGGCGTGAACTCTTTTTTTTGACTCAGATATTTGCTATTGACAACTATGCTTACAAGTTCTTCGTTAATATCAAGACCTTGATTTATGATATATGATAGAATTAACTCTGCTCGCTGTATACTGCTACTCATTTCGGGTGAAATTTCGTATGCGAGTCTCGGTTTGCTTTCTACATTTTGATGATTGTGCTGCTCGTTCATTGTTGTATCTTTTTTTATTTGTTCCTAAAAAAATTTGTCTATTAATTAAAACGTGAAAAATGATTTTCTATTTAAAATAAATCGTTAAAAATAAAAAAAAAGAGATTGCAAACAAAATAAATTGTTTACAATCTCCTATATATTCTTATAAAATTTATTAATTTTAAATCATAATAAACCAAATAATTTTTTTTTTAGATTTTATTGTACTCTTTTGAAGAGTAAAAATTGAATTTCATCTCCAAAACATCTTGAAAATCTTCTCCGTATTCCAAAAGTTCGTCATCGTCATAAAACCAATCGACAATAACTTCCTTTCCTGACTTTTTCATTGTGCTGAAATATTCAAGAAATCTTATCAAGTATTTTGCAGAGGAGGAATTGAAGTATTCAAAGTTAATCTTGACGGTTGTTATATCCTTCGGTTGCTCTTTGTACTCCTGTATCCAATCTATTAGCGGACGATATACACTTTCAGTATTTTCGGGTATGGAACGACCTCCTAGTTCCACTAATCCGGCTTCAGGGTCTAAATTAACCCTTGGTGTTTTCATATTTCCCGTACTTGTAATGTGATCCATAGTTGTATAATCTTTAAACTATAAAGTTACTTTTTTAAATTGCAAATTTATACAATTCTGTGGGATTTTCAAATTTATTTTTATAAAAAAATTAAAATTTTTTCTCCATTATTTTTGCGAGTATTCTTAAGTTTTCTTGTTTTCCTTTTTGATGTTCTATCGAATACATTTGCTCTATTCTGTCTTTGTAAGTGCTTAAAATTTTGAATCTTACAATCTTGAACGTTGAATTTAGCATTTCGTTTCTTACGCTGAAAGGCTCTTGTAGTATTGTAAAAACATTCGGAATCCATTGTTTTTGAAACATGTTTTTGTATGTATCATCGTTTTGAAAATTATAAAACGATTTTTTTATTACTTCAAGCAATTTTTCAGGTGAAGTAATGTTATTGTTTGATACATATTCAATTACCTTATCTTCGTCTAATGTGATAAGTGCGCTTGTATATTTACAATGGTCGTTGTATAGAAAACATTGAAGTATAAAGTCGGAACAATTTACAATTGCATCTTCTATTTCTTCGGGCGAATATTTTTCGCCGTCATCACTTATTAATAAAGCCCTTTTCCTACCAGTAACAAAAAGAAAACCGTCTTTGTCGATATATCCTATATCGCCAGTGTTTAGTCGTTTGTCTTTGTCGATTTTTTGAAGTGTTGCTTTTTCGTTTTTGTAGTAACCCTTCATAACACTTAGACCTTTGACATAGATAAGACCTTTTTGACCATTTGGAAGTTCTTGGTTTGTATTTTCGTCAATAATTTTGCAATCTATGCCCGATAAGATTCCTCCTGACGAACCAAATTTGTGTCTAAATCGTTGATTAACACTTATTATTGGAGATGCCTCAGTCTGACCGTAGCCTTGCAAAACGGGAATACCTATGCAATTAAAGAACTCTTGTTGTTTAATATCGAGTCTTGCACCGCCGCTGATAAAAAATTTCAAATTCTCTGAAATCGAGGTTCTGATTTTTGAGAAAATTATTTTGTCGGCAAGAGCGTAAATCGGGTAATGAAATATTTTTTTTATGATTGAAGGTTTTTTGAAACCGTCGCCAAAATATTTTATGCCATTTTTGATGCCTTGATTAAAAAGCCAAACCGTTAATATTCCTTCATTAGAAATTGATTCTTTGATTTTCTTGATGAAAAAATTTACAAAAGCCGGCACTACAGGCAAAAAATCCGGTGAAGTTTCTTGTATGTTTTCGGGAATTTTTTTTATTTGATTTTTTAATCCGTCTCTTGAATCAGCAAAAAACAATTGCATTCCGCATAATGCAGCGCAATAAAAACCGATTGTGTGAGCAAATGCATGGTCAAGAGGCAGAATTAAAAGTAGTTTTAAATGGTTTTCCAATCTGAAATACTGAACTGCGTCGTGAGAATTTGACCAATAATTAAGGTGCGAAAGCATTATTCCTTTTGGGTTGCCGCAAGTTCCTGATGTATAACTAATTGTCGCCGTGTCGCTTTCTTCAACGTTTTTAATTCTCTTTTGTAATTCGTTTTTTAGACTCGGATATAATTCTTCGCCTTTCTTTAAAAGGTCATTATAATATATTATGTTTGGAAAATCGTTTTCTATGGATTTGCATTGGTCAAAAAAAATTATTTTTATGTTTAGACAAGATAGTTGTTGCTTGATTTCTAAGAGATTGGAAACGCAGTTTTTTGAAACAATAATATATTTAGAATCAGAGTGTTCTACTCTAAATAGTATTTCCAAAGGTCGAAGTTTAACGCTAAGCGGCACGCATATCGCTTGTGCTTTTAGAATTGCGTATTCCGAAATTATCCAACTACTTCTGCCTTCGGATAGAATTGCTATTTTGTCGTCTTTTATTATACCTTCGTTGATTAGTGCAGTTGCCAAAAACGTAGTAGCCTGTTCAACTTGAGAAAATGTCATTGAAAACCAACCTTCATCGGTTTTGTCAGTAACGTATTTCAAGTCTTGATAATTTGTGGCTGCATAGGACAGCATTTCCAATACGGTTCTTTTCATTTTGTTTAAGGGGTGTTATCTTGCGTAAAAAACTTTTCCTGAAATTTTGCCCGGAACTTTGTAATTGACACTATTTATATTAATTGACTCTTCTAACGTGTAAGTTTCTGTGCCAGTAACCGAAATTGTTGATTTTAAATCTTTTAAAGAATATTTGTCAGAAACTTTGGCGTATTCAACGCTGCATTTTATGACGGCTTTGTTGTTGATAGTTTTGTCTTCAACAGAGGTTGCGAGCAAAGAAAAATTCTTGGCTTGAAGTGTAAAGAAAATTTTTTGTATAGAATTATCGTGTTTGTTTACAGAAATTTCTCCAAAATATTTTTCAGGGTGTTTACAGTTTGTATTGGTTAGTTTTAAGTTTAGACAATTAAACTCAATAACGTAAAAATCAGAGTTTTCGCTTTTGATTGTAAAATCAAAATCCGACAAATTGTAAGAATTAATAACGTTTAATTCATAACGCAAAATATCAAACGAAGAGATAAGGTCAAAAAAGTTAACTCCTGAGGCATAATCATTTACTTTGAAATTGCGGTTGATATTTTGAAATTTGTAGTTTAAACACTCAAATGCGTTTGGTTTTAAATCCAAATTGTAGCCTTTAGAGTCGTATGCATTGAAATTGTAAGTTGAAGTTTTTATGTCAGAGCCTTTTTTTAAAGTGCTTTTGTATACTCCTGCGTATGCAAAAGGCTGACAAACCATATTTTGTGTAAAATTTTCAATTGTATTTTTTAACGCTTTTCTGCCCGCCTCGCTTTTGTCAACAACCAAAACTTCGTCTATTTTCAAATCCACTGACTCCATTTTTACTTCAAAATGCGAATTTGATATTTGGGAAATCTTGTAAGTAAGTGGTTTGTAGCCAACCGAAGAAAACGAAACTTCTTTGTCAAGCATATTTTCAGGCACCGAAAGTTTGAACTCTCGCCAGAAAGCGCAATATTTACAAATGGCATTACTTCGCCAGATTTCAAATCCAAAATTACTCCTTCAATAATATTTTCTTGTGCTGACAAATTAAAACTTATAAATAAGCATATAAGAGTCAATATTTTTTTCAACATAATTGTAAATCGTTTTTAAAATTTTTCAAAGGTACAATTTTTTATTAATCTTTGCTAAAAAAATTCGTTAATTAGAAAAAAAAAACTATTTTTGACAAATTTTTTAGCAGGAATAAAATGAAATATACAATTTTAATAATTGCAGGACTTATGTTTTTAAGTCAGTCGTGTCTTGTTACGAAAAAGCGTTATGATACGGCTGTTATGAACGGAAAAAAATCTCTTGATTCGTTAAATAGAGTTTTTAATAAAACAGTGGAAGGTTTTAATACTTCTACTAATACATTGAAAATCAATAATTCGGATAAGGATATTTCGCTTGACTCTTTAACTCGTGAAGTAAAAAAACTTTCAGGAGACAAAGCCTCGTTGAATCAGAGCCTTTTGAATACAATTAATGATTACAAGATAGAAAAGCAAAAACTTTCGCAAAAAACAAGAGTTGCGGATAGTCTTATGAATATTCTTTCGCTTCAAGCCACCGAAAGAGATTCGCTTCAAAATCTTGACGAAGGCAAAAAAAAGGAATTAGACCAAATGTTGTCGGTTTGTAGTCGTCAGTTGTCTGGTCTTAATCAAAGCGAAGCCGTTGCTAAAATTACTGCTCCGGGTGTAACAATTACTTTCAGTAACGATTTTTTGTTCAAGGGCACAACATCTGAAGTGTCAGTAAAAGGTCTTGCAGTTTTGAAAAAAATTGCTGCGGTACTTTCTGTAAATGAGAATTGTAGAGTTCAAGTAATTTCTAATACTGATAATAATGGTCAGGCGAAAACATTACTGAATTTAAGTGCTTCAAGAGCCGCATCTGTTGTTTCTGTTTTAGCCGAGAATAGCACTATCGCTGCCTCGTCTTATACTGCGTCAGGACGCGGAATGTATAGCCCAGTGTTTGCTAATGACAATGCTGAAAACAAAAAGAAAAACCGTAGAACAGAGGTGATTATTATTAGAAATTGAAAATTGAAAATGAATTGTCAATTGTCAATTATTAATTAAAAAAAATGTTGTCGTTTTTGTTGTTTGTTATTCTACTTGTTTTTTTTCTGTCTTCGATAATCCGATTTGTGATTGGGTATCAAGATAGGGATACTTTTGTGGATAATTTTTCTAACATGCGACAAAATTCTTTTGACGAGGGCAGAATAAGGATTTTCAAAAATCCTGAACCTGAAAAGAAAAAATCAAAAAAAGAACTTCTCAAAGATTTCGGTGATTATACCGATTTTGAGGAAATACCTTAAAATAAATTAAGAATTGATTATGGAGAAACAGGAGGCTTTGGATAAACGTTATTTAAGAATGGCGAGAATTTGGTCGGAAAATTCGTATTGTACAAGACGTAAAGTTGGAGCACTTATAGTCAAAGACAAAATGATTATTTCTGACGGTTATAACGGAACGCCTTCTGGTTTTGAAAATGTTTGCGAACTTGAAGATGGCACAACAAAACCATACGTGCTTCATGCAGAGGCAAATGCAATTACAAAAGTTGCAAAATCCAACAATAATTCTCTTGATGCCACTCTTTATGTTACAGCCTCGCCTTGTCTTGAATGTGCAAAACTTATAATACAAAGTGGTATTAAGAGGGTTGTTTATAGTGAAATGTATCGTCTTGACGATGGTCTAAAGTTGTTGGAAAGAGCAGGTATTGAAACCGTGTTTATTAATATTGGTGCAGAAAAATGAATTCTAAGAAGTATGTTCCTTTGCAGGTGTTCATAATTTTTTTAGCAGGACTTTTGGCAGGAAAATTTGGTTTCAGCACCAATAAGGAAAGTGTTGGTATTTCACTTTTTAATGGTAAGCCTTCCAAACTGCAATCGGTCATCAATCTTATTGACAATCGTTATGTTGACCCTATTGATATTGATTCGCTTACAGAATTAATAATTCCTGAAATTTTCTTAAAACTTGACCCGCATACGAAATATTATTCAAGTGATTCTCGTCAACAAACCGAAAAAAATATAAAAGGGCAGTTTTACGGTATTGGTCTTGAACATTCAGTAATTAAAGATAGTGTGGTTGTAATTAGCACTATTGAAAACTCTCCTTGTTCGATAGCCGGTATACTTCCCGGAGATGTTATTGTATCGGTTGACAGCGTGTTAATTCAGGGAAAAAAATGCACCGAGGTGTTTCAGAAACTAATCAGCGGAAGCAAGGGTACATCTGTTAAGTTAGCAGTAAAGCGTCAGGGTGTTGACAGTATTTTGCATTACAATGTTGTTCGTAAGGATATTCCACTTGTTTCCGTCCCTGCTGCTTTTTTGATGGATTCTTTGACGGGTTATGTAAAAATTACTTCGTTTGGCGAAAAAACTTATAGAGAATTTCTTAATCAATTTAATAGGTTGAAACAAAATAATATCAAGAACCTTATTGTTGATTTAAGAGATAATGGAGGCGGTTTGGTTGTTGCGGCACGAGACATTGTGAGCGAACTTCTGTTGCCGGGCGACACTATTGTTTATACAATTGGACGAAATATGGAAAGAGATCTCCTTATTATAGATACTGTTAAAAATCCGTTGTGTAAAGATTTAAATGTTGTTTGTCTTACAAATTATGGGACGGCTTCTGCTTCTGAAATATTCTCTGGCGCGCTTCAAGATAACGACCGCGCTGTTATAATGGGACGCAGAACTTTCGGCAAAGGATTGGTTCAAACGCCAATTTCGCTTTCAGATAATTCTTTGGTAAGACTCACTACTTCAAGGTATTATACTTCTTCTGGTCGTACTTTTCAAAAAAAATACGAAGATTATCGTTCCGATTATAACGATCGTCTGAAAAATGGCGAACTCGATAGCGCAAATGCTTATAAAACAGATACTTCAAAGGTATTCTTTACAAAAAACGGAAGAAAAGTTTATTCTGGTGGTGGCGTTATGCCAGATTTTTTTGTTCCAGAGAAAAAAAGTGAAAACTCTTTTTTGCTTTATCAATTTGAAAATTTGGGTTTGTATAGCAAATTCGCG
>CAJOGF010000025.1:0-1776 GCA_905233995.1 uncultured Bacteroidales bacterium
GAAAGACGGCAAACAGTTTTACGAAATGAAACCCTATCAATACAATATGTTTTGGGAACTTCAATGCCCGTTTGATCAATATACAAGCGATCTTACAATCAGAGTAACAGACCGTTACGGGCATATCGTAACCTCAGTTATGAAACTCAATAAAATAGAAGACGGAAAATCATACGACCTCGGTGCAAATTTTGAGTACTAAGATTTTCTCAAATTTTCTATCACTTTTTCCCAATTTTCAGCAAAATACTGCATTGACGGGAAAATCACATTTGCGCCTTCTTTTGAAAGTATCTCATCGGGAAGAGGACCTGTGTTGACAGCAATTGTAAAAATTCCAGCGGCGACACCGGCTCTCACTCCTAAGGGTGCATTTTC
The DNA here is from genome assembly GCA_905233995.1 of uncultured Bacteroidales bacterium. GTDB lineage: Bacteria > Bacteroidota > Bacteroidia > Bacteroidales > UBA3824 > UBA3824. Next base: position 379 of record CAJOGF010000025.1, read on the forward strand.
AACTACAACGGCTTCATTTGCAGCAACATTAGCCTTTTTAAGACCAATAAGATACGGTTCAGGATTCGGTTTGCCGTATTTTACATCAAACGCTGTAACCATATTTTCAGGAGCAAAAGTCCCTGGAAAATAATGATTTAGTTTGTCTAACAATGATTTTTGTCCGCTTCCTGTAACAAGCACAATTTTCAGTCCAGACTTCTTTATAGAAGTAAGTAGTTCAAATGCACCTTTCATAGGTTCGGCATGTCCGCACGATACAAAAATTTCGGCTTTTCGTTTGTAAATCTCCTCAATTTCATTTTGAGTTGCATTTCTACCCCAAAAGCGCAAAGCAAGTTCGTTGATAGTCCCTGCACCTGTGCGTCCCTCATTCATATAGGCTTGTTGTTCTGAAATATCAAGACCAAACTCTTTAGCAGCCAAATGCCACGACTTTGCATGAAACGGCATTGAATTAAACAACACGCCGTCCATATCAAACAAAAACGCTTTGACATTCAGCGATTTGTTTCCACTTTTCAACAAATAATTAGAGATTTCTTTTTCTAACATAAACAATTGCATTTTAGGCTGCAAAGGTAAAGATTTTTTATGGATATTAAAAATAAAGGTATTCTTGCAAATTAAACATGTAAAGAAAAAAAATTTTGTATTTAACGAAAAATCCGTTTATCTTTGCATTTAATAAATTTGAAAAAGTAAAGGAATAGAATACATGGAAAAAAGAGTAGTAATAACGGGTTTGGGCATTTATTCATGTCTTGGTAAAAACCTTGAAGAAGTAAAACAATCACTTTGGAATGGAGTATCAGGCATCATATTAGACCAAGATCGTAAAGAAATGGGATTTCGTTCTGGGTTGACCTCAAAACTTGAAATTCCCGATTTGAAAGGACAACTTTCTCGCGCACAAAGAGTTTTTATGCCAGAACAAGCAAAATACGCATACGTTGCAACTGTTGAAGCACTCCAAAATGCAGGAATTGATCAAGATTATCTCAACAAAAACGATGTTGGTTTGCTTTACGGTAACGATTCAAGCGCAGAGCCTGTTTACAAAAGTGTTGACACTATGTTCCGCAAAAAGGATACAACACTAATCGGTTCGGGCGGAATTTTCCAATCAATGAACTCAACCGTTACAATGAACCTTGGTTGTATTTTCAAACTTAGAGGTATCAACTTGACAATTTCAGCCGCATGTGCATCTTCAAGTCATGCAATAGGCTTAGGCGCATTATTGATTAAAAACGGTTTGGAAGAAATGGTTATCTGCGGTGGTGCTCAAGAAGTTAACCCATACGCAGTTGGTAGTTTTGACGGTATCAGCGCATTTTCAACAAGAGAAGACAACCCGACGGCAGCCTCAAGACCTTTTGATAGAGACAGAGATGG
>CAJOGF010000025.1:1884-6153 GCA_905233995.1 uncultured Bacteroidales bacterium
GATCACATTTCATCGCCTAATGTTGAAGGTCCGGCTAAATCACTTGAAAAAGCAATCAAAAATTCTGGAATTGACATTAAAACAATCGGTTACGTAAACGCTCATGCAACCTCAACACACATTGGCGATATGAACGAAGCAAAAGCAATCGCTCAAGTTTTTGGCGATAACAGACCGTTTGTAACCTCAACAAAATCTCAAACAGGACACGAAATGTGGATGGCAGGTGCATCAGAAACAATTTACTCGATTTTGATGATGAAAAACAACTTTGTTGCAGCAAACCTCAATTTTGAAAATCCTGACGAAGATTCTGCAAAACTCAATATTCCGGCTCAAAGAGTTGAAGCACATTTTGACACATTTCTTTCAAACTCTTTCGGTTTTGGAGGAACAAATTCAACACTAATCGTAAAAAATTTATAATATATTCTGTTTTAATTCACAAAAAAAAGGATGCGGAATTTTATCCACATCCTTTTATTTTTTTTGCGTTAACGTTCTTAATTACTTTGTTTCAAGAATAACTTTTGCAATGTAATCGCCAACTTCTTTTGTTCCGTATGCTTTACCTTCAGCAATATCTTCGGTGCGAATATTATCAGCAAGGGCTTTGTTAACTGCATTTGTAACAATTTGAGCCTCTTCTTTAAGACCGAAACCAGTTTCAAGAAGCATTGCTGCTGACAAAATGGCAGCCATAGGATTTGCAATATTTTTTCCTGCTGCCTGAGGATACGAACCGTGAATAGGTTCAAAAAGCGAAGTATAAACGCCAATTGAAGCCGAAGGCATCAAACCCATACTTCCTGTAATAACAGAAGCCTCGTCTGTCAAAATATCTCCAAAAGTATTTTCTGTTACCATAACGTCAAAATCCTTAGGAGTTGTAACAATTCTCATCGAAGCATTGTCAACAAACATATAAGAAGTTTCAACTTCAGGATAATCTTTGCTCATTCTTTGAGCCGTTTCTCTCCAAAGACGAGATGAAGCCAAAACATTTGCTTTATCAACAACGAGAAGTTTTTTGCGACGTTTCAGCGAAAGTTCGTATGCACATTTCAAGATTCTTTCAATCTCGTAAACTGAATAAAGATTGGTATCGAAAGCCGATTTTCCATCTTCAGTACGACCTTTCATACCGAAATACATTCCGCCAGTAAGTTCTCTGACCACAACAAAATCTGCACCGTCAACAATCTCTTTTTTAATAGGAGATTTATGAATCAACGCAGGGAAAGTATAAATAGGACGAATGTTAGCAAAAAGTTCAAGACGTTTTCTGATTGCTAACAATCCTTGCTCAGGACGCACCTTTGCATTTGGGTCGTTGTCGTATTTAGGACTTCCGAATGCACCAAAGAGAACTGCATCAGATTGTTTACAAATCTCAACTGTCTCATCTGGCATTGGATTGCCGACCGCATCGATTGCTGCTGCTCCGCCCAAAACGGGAACATACGTAAACTTATGACCTCTAATTTTTTCAATTGCTTGAAGCGCTTTCTGTGCTTCTGCGATTACCTCAGGACCGATACCATCGCCGGGTAAAACTGCTATCTGCTTGTTCATTTCTGTTTATTAATTTTTTTTTGATTATTTATGCGCAAAATTAGTCTTTTTTTTCAAAATATATATGAAAAAAATTTCTAATTTTTCGTTAGTTTTATAATTTAGCACCATGAAAAAGCAAACACCTATTGCGGCTATAATATCCGCACTATTTATTATAATAATACTTTTACCGAAAAGTCTCTTAGGTCAAACAAACGGTTTTAACTGTCGGATAGCGTTAGTTTATACCGATGAGGATTCTCTTGTGTATTCTCAAGACAAATATACGCCTGATAATCAAAACGATACAAAAAAATTACCAATCATAAAAAATAAAATAAAATTTGTTTGTAGCGCAGATTTTGTGCTGACAGAAGACAAAACAGTTGAATATTCTTTTAGACTTGAAGGCCGTGATAATCAATACACTCCATGGTCTACATTAAGAGAAATAACTTACTATAATTTGGAAAACGGCAACTACGTTTTCAAAGCAAGAGCAAGAATTTCCAATTCTCAAGCCTCGCAAGCCGACGAAATTAGTTTTACGGTTATGAATCCCACAAAAAATTATATTTTTATAATTTTCTCAACAATAATCGTATTATTAATATTGTTGGTTATTATTTTAAAACTAAAAAGCACAAAATCTCAAGCCAAACTTACAAGTATTGAAAAAGAATTAAAAACACAAAACGAAGTTTTAGATTCTACGAAAACGCAATTGGAAGTTCAACAAAAAAATTTCAATAATACACTTCACGACTTAACAACACTTAGTCAAGCGGGACAAAAAATTATAAAATCCCTTACTTTAGGCAACCTTTCAAAGATAGCCTCAGAAGAGATTAAAAATTTTTTTTCGGTTGATGACATCGGAATCGGCGTTTACAATGCGCCACATTCGAGTATTGACTTTTCGTCTTTTGTGCTTAACGGCGTAACAATGGCTTTTGCCCGTTACAATCTTGACAACAAAAACAATATGGTTGTTTGGTCGTTTTTGAACCATAGACCAACTGTTTTAGGCGACTACGAAAAAGAAATTAAGAAATATGTTGACACTCAAAAATTCAAAATTGACTCCACCGTATCAGGCTCAGCGGTTTATGTCCCACTCTACGACAACGATATGGCAATTGGGGTCTTAACCGTAAAAAGTAGACAAAAAAATTATTTCACGCCGTACCATTTAGGAATTATTCACAACTTGGCAACATACGTAGAATATGCTATTGTCAACATCACTTGTATGAGAAAAATAGGCAGTCAGAAAAAACTTTTGGAAGAAAGAAACGTACTACTTCAAACGGCAAACTGCAACTTGAAATCCAAACAAAAAGAACTCGAAAAATTAAATCAAGAACTCAACAAATTTTCTATCTCTGTCCGTAATACAGAAAATTCTGTCATGATGGTTGATGAAAACAAAAACATATCATGGGTAAATTATGGATTTACAAAGATTTACGGTTATACATTTGAAGAATATATTTCAGCAGGCGCAGACTACAAAACGGCTCTAAAAAACCCTGCTGCAATAGAATATTTCGACAAAGTATATCAGGATTGCCAACCAATAACATTTACTCTTCTGCACTACACCAAAACTAACAAGGAAGTGTGGATACAATCTTCAATCACGCCAATTGCTGACGACGAAGGCAATGTTGTTCAACTAATTGTTGTTGAAACCGACATTACATCGGTAAAACGTGCCGAAGAAGAAATCAGAATGCAAAAAAACGAAATCGCTCAAAAAAGCAAAGAAGTTACAAAATCCATAGAATACGCCTCTGTTATACAATCTGCATTGATGACAGGCAAAACACTTTTGAAAGAATGTTTCAACAAAAGTTTTTTCTTGAACCTACCCAAAGCCATTGTTTCAGGAGATTTCTTTTGGATGGGACAAAAATTCGGACGAAAATACTTAGCACTTTGTGATTGTGCTGGGCATGGAGTTCCGGGGGCATTTCTTTCTCTTATGGGCAAAATGTTTCTTGACGAAATTCTCCAATCAGCCGAAGTTGACGATATGCCAGCCGACCTTATTCGTCAACTAAACGATAAACTTTACGAATCAATAAGTAGTCTTAGCAACAAAGTCGGCGGCATTGACGGAATGGATTTATCGTTCTGTATAATCAATTATAGAAACACAAAAGTAAAATATGCAGGTGCATACCGTCCACTATATATTATAAGAAACGGTGAAATCAATACTCTTCAACCAGATAGATGCTCGTTAGGAAATTTAGAACCCGGCTCTGACTTCAAATTCAACAACAGCGAGTTTGAACTTCAGAACGACGACTTTTTGCTTATGACCTCAGACGGATATGCGGATCAATTCGGATACGAAAACGGCAAAAAAATGGGACGCAAAAATTTTGCAAAACTTATCACAGAAGCATCTCAACTTGAAAGCGACAAAATGTCAGACTTCTTTCTTGACAAACACCTACAATGGCGTGGCGCATTAGAACAAGTTGACGACATTTCAATTGTTGGAATAGTAATCGAACATAATTAATAACAATTGTTTTTTTTTATTTCTGAATAAAGAGAACAAATTAGGCGTTTGTCAACTTGAATTCTGCCGTAATTTTTATTGTGGAAAAGTTATTATTGCAAGGTGCAAAGTCATTTTTCCATTGTGGAAAAGTTATTATTGCAAGGTGCAAAATCATTTTTCCATTGTGGAAAAGT
>CAJOGF010000025.1:6250-24696 GCA_905233995.1 uncultured Bacteroidales bacterium
TCATTTTTCCATTGTGGAAAAGTTATTATTGCAAGGTGCAAAATCATTTTTCCATTGTGGAAAAGTTATTATTGCAAGGTGCAAAATCATTTTTCCATACATAAAAAAGTTAAGTAAAATATACAAAAAAAAAAACAATATAAACACTTCTAAAATTTTTATATTCGTTTAATTTGCTGCCGTTAGCGGCATTAGTTTAATCTAAATTGCAGAAGAATAAAATTCGTATAAAGTATTGAAACTTTAAAAATATGCATTTATGAAACTTACGATTTTTTTTTAACTTTGCACCAAAAATTTTTATTTAAAAAAAAATCAACAGTGAAAAAATACATTTTTTTATTCATAATAATATTTCTTGGTTTCAATATTGCGACGGCTCAAAATCAAGATTCAACCAAAAATGGCAGTAGGAAAATAGAAATTGTCAATTCTAATACCTTGGAAGTTGACGAATATCACGGACCTGATGTTAAAGTGTTAAGAGGCGATGTGCAATTCTACCATGACAGCGCATCAATGTACTGTGATTCGGCATTTTACAATTCCAAAGAAAACAAATTTCGCGCCTTTGGAAAAGTTCACATGTATAGACTTGTTGAACAAAACGATACCGTACACCTTTGGGGCGACTCCTTAGATTATGATGGCGCAACAAGATTTGCTCGAATAAGAGAAAATGTCAAAATGGTAAAAGATTCAATGACAATGCTTACCGACAATATTGACTATGACATGCTGAAAAATGTAGCAAATTATTTCAATGGAGGCAGAACTTTTACGGGCGAAGATACATTGATTTCAAAATTGGGATATTTCTATCCCAAAACCAACGATTTGGTCTACAACAAAAACGTTGTTGTAAAAAATCCAAAATACACAATGTATTCTGACACTCTGACACATAACATAAAATCAAAGATTTCAACTTTTTTTGGTCCAACCGAAATTATCGGCGATAGCAACTATTTGTATTCTGAACGAGGTTGGTACAATCACAAAAAAGACGAATGTCAACTGACCAAAAAAAGTTTTTTAATAAGCAAAGAACACAAACTATCAGGCGACACGGTAATGTTTTTTAGAAACGAAAAATATGGCATAGGACGCTCAAGAGTGGAAATAACTGACACAATTCAAAACATAAAACTAAAAGCAAACCATGCCCGTTATTATGAAATACCCGAAAAAAGTCTGCTTACCGACAGCGCACTAATGATTTATTACTCCAAAAAAGATACGATGTATCTTCATGCTGACACTATTGCGTCAATTAACGATACACTAATAGAAAAAAAAGACACAACACTATATAGAATAGTTAAAGCATACGGACACGCTAAAATGTTCCGCAAAGACATTCAAACTATGTGTGATAGTCTTGTTTACAATTTTTATGACAGTATAATCACAATGATGAAAACTCCTGTTATTTGGCATCTTGAAAACCAAATAACCGCCAACACAATAAAACTTTACACCACTGAAAATACAGTGGACATGGTTGAAATGTTAGGCAACGCATTTGTGGCGCAACAAGTAGATTCAATACCAAGATACAATCAAATCACTGGCAAAGATATGGTGGCGTATCTTGACTCTAATATGATTCAAGAGGTTGAAGTAATTTCAAAAGCAGCAACAATCTACTACACAATGGAAGATTCTATTGTTACGGGTATGAATGCCGCTTCAGCAGAAGATATGGACATATTTTTTGTTAAAGGCAAAATGAAAAAACTTTGGTTCTACAAGAAACCGCAAGGAACACTTTTCCCGTTGGAAGGTCTTACAAAACGACAGTCATTTCTTGACGGTTTTGTCTGGTACGACTCTCATAGACCATACTCTCCTGAAGATATTTTTAAGTGGCAAAACATAAACGAGACCGCAATCACAAGCGAATCACTTCAAAAAGAAGAAGAGGAAAAGCGAAAAAAAGAAGAAGAAGAAAAAGAATGGGAATAGCAATAAAAAAGAAGAAAAAAACTTGCAAGAATAAATAAATAACTATACATTTGAAAAAAAAATGATATAGAATTATGAGTTACACACTTCTTTGGATTATAGTCGCTATTTCGTTTTTGGTGATAGAACTTTTGGCTGGCAATTTTGTTATGATATGCTTTACAATTGGTTCTATAATAGCGACTTTTGCGGCACTTATCGGACTTTCTTTCACTGCGCAAGTGGTTGTTTTTGCGCTATGTTCGTCTTTGAGCATATTCTTTTTAAGACCGATAGCCATCAAATATTTTCATAAAGAAAAAGAACGTAAAAGCAATGCCGATGCCATGATAGGCAGATTAGGCAAAGTTGTTGAATCAATCGAAAAAGACGGGTACGGACGAATCGCTCTTGACGGCGATGTATGGAAAGCACAAACCTTGGACGGAGCCGCAATTTCAGAAGGAACTCCTGTAAAAATTATTGACAGAAAAAGTATTATAGTAATTGTAGAACCCATAAAATAAAAAAAAACATGGAAGAAACAACATTGATTGTAATAATTGCAATTGTAGTTCTTGCAATTATTTTCGTAAAAAAAACGTTAGTAATCATTCCTCAATCGGAAACCAAAATTATTGAACGGTTAGGAAAATATCACTCAACACTCTCTCCGGGAATCAACATTATCATTCCCTTTATTGACAAATCGAAAAGCATTGTAATTTTGCGAAACGGTAGATATTACAATTCAACAACTATTGATTTAAGGGAACAGGTTTATGATTTTGACAAACAGAACGTTATCACCAAAGATAATGTTCAGACAGAAATCAACGCATTGTTGTATTTTCAAATTATGGACCCTTTCAAGGCTGCATACGAGATTGACAACCTTCCAAACGCAATAGAAAAACTCACGCAAACAATTAGACGAGACTCTTACTTCAAGAGATACTATCAACACAAAACTTCGTGCCGTTTTGGACGATGCAACCGACAAATGGGGCGTAAAAGTAAACCGCGTGGAACTTCAAGACATTACTCCGCCGCAAAGCGTTCTTACTGCAATGGAAAAACAAATGCAAGCCGAAAGAAACAAAAGAGCAGCAATTTTAACCTCAGAAGGTCAAAAAGCCTCGCAAATTTTGGCTTCAGAAGGTGCAAAAACAGCAATGATAAACCAAGCCGAAGCCGCAAAACAACAAGCAATTCTCCAAGCCGAAGGTGAAGCACAAGCACGACTCAAAAAAGCGGAAGCAGAAGCATTTGCAATCCAAAAAATCGCTGAAGCAGAAGCGGTTGCGGTTCAAAAAGTTGCAGACACAATAGGAGACAAAGCAAATCCCGCTCAATATATCATCGCCCAAAAATACATCGAGATGATGCAAAACCTTTCAAATGGAGACGGAACAAAAACCGTTTTCTTGCCATACGAGGCAACTTCAGTTTTATCGAGCATTGGCGGAATAAAAGAACTACTAAAAGATATAAAATAAAAAAAAGAGGTCAAATGACCTCTTTTTTTATTCCTTAGGCTTTTTCATTATGGCATAAATTTCAAAACAGAAACCTGCCAAAACAACTATAGGAGCCAAAGTAATTCGCGTAAAACTAAAAATTGACTCATCAAAAACATTTGGGTCGTCAGAGCCGCCTCCGCTCATAAGAATAAACCCAAGTAAGATAATTCCCAAACCAATAAGCATAAGTTTGTAATTTTCTTTCGATAAAGCCATCGAAAACTTAGAATCCTCTTTTGAAATTTTATTTTCCATAATCTTTTTATAACTTTTTGTCTTTTTTTATATTTCAGGAATATCTCCCGTCAAAAACCTACACGTTAACAATGCCGTCATCGACACACCCAAAATACCATGTAATCCTATATTCTGACCTGTCCAATAAATATTTGAAGCCAACTTTTGAACCGGCATTTTCTGTAAAATTCCGTATGCCGAGCCAAAAGCAGTTGAAGTATAATCTCGATAAGTTAAAGGAGTTGAAACATAAAACTTATCAACCGCATTTTTAAGTCCGCTGACATATTTATCCGCTAACAAAATTAATTGTTCTGCTTTCTTTTGTTTAAACTCCTCGTATTCTTTTCCTCTATGCCCCGGTTTTGATACTAAAGAATCAAATTTTTCGACATCTTTCCAGAGCATAGGTGTCAATAAATCAACATTTTCGGCGAAATCACCATTTCTTGGAACCGCAAAACTTACCAAAGCACATTTGGGATTTTCGTCAGCACTTTGAAAACCTTCCGACCAAATATCCGAACTTTCGTGAATATAAATATTTCGATTTAAATATTTCAACGCATTGTCCTTCAACTTGATATTCACAGTAAACATTCCAAACGAATTTTCAAGATTGGAATATCTTCGTTTTTGAGCCGAACGAATAAAAGAAATCTCCTCTGAAATACGCATCAATTCTCTTGGGTGCACATTTGAAATCACATTTTTGACCTCAAATCTTCTACCGTCAGAAAGTTCCACAATACTTACCGCGCCTGAATTTTCTATCAGTTTTTCAACTTTGGCTTTAGTTAGAATTTCACCACCAAATTTCTGAATGTCCGAAGCAAGATGCTCCACAATCTGCATTCCGCCTCCCTTAAGACGATACGCACTTTGAATGAAAGACGAATTAATTTGCACAAAATGATAAAGCGGAAGTTTTTCCGTTAAAGGTAATTTCGGAGAAACTCCCGAAAGAACATTTCTAAGCACTGAATTTTCAACATTTCCCATCATAAAAGAATGTGCTCCTGTTGAAAACAAAGACCCTTCTTCCAACATATCTTCTTGTTTACGGGAAAAAGCTTCAAAAATATTCTCTCCAACATCTTTAAGTAGTGCAGTAAATTTTCCAATATTTTCCGTATCATTAGGAAAATATTCTACCATCTGCGCTTTAAAGTTATCGTAACCGTTTTTGAAAAGATAAGACTTTTCTTGATAAAAAACTTCGTCAAAGCCTTGAGTATCAAGTTTGTGCCACGGAAGTTGCATCAAATTGAAATACTCAAAAATACGTTGCAACGGCTGTCCCTTGTCAAGACCTCCAATATAATGGAAACCAGTATCAAAAGTAGTATTTGCTCGTCTAAAAGTCTGCAAACAACCTCCAATTATAGGATTTTGTTCCAAAACCAAAACTTTCATACCCCTTTTTGACAAAAGGTATGCACACTCCAAACCTCCTAACCCCGCTCCTATTATTGCAACATCATACATTTTTATTAATTTAATGTATTAAAATTTTCCGTTAACACTCCCGACAAAGTCATATACGTTACTTCCGAAAAGAAAATTTCGGCACTCAAATTTGTTTTGCCTTGCTCTGAAGCGTTTTCAGTCTTTATTCTAACATTCAATTTTGGTGAACCCTCTGGAGTTACCATATTAGTGAGTCTACAACGATCTATTTTATCCAAAGTGAATGTTTTTTGCAAGGCATCTTCCGACAATTCCTTTATCATCAAGATATTACACACACCGGGAGTAATTGGTTTTTCGGGGAAATGTCCTTTATAAACCTCGTGAGATGGATTTAATTCAACCAAATAGAGATATTCTCCTTGAGAGATTTCTTCTTTTGAAAGAACAAAATAAAAGTCTTTAACAAGCATATTTTGAAATTAAATTAGATTCCAACGTTTTTTCCAATCGGCATAGAAATCTGGATTCGACACTTCAAACTCACCACTTCTTGAAACAAACAATTGCGTGGTCTGAGCCTCAATAATAATAGCATTATCGCTTTTTCTTGTCAAAAGATATTCAAAAACCATTTTAGCCGACCTTGTAGGAATGTATGTGATTTTCATTGTGAGGACATCACTTATGCGAGCCGAATTTCTATATTTGATGTGCATATCGGCAACGGGCGCAAGATAACCACTATTGAAAATAAACAAATATTCAAAGCCGTATTTCTTCCCGAATTTCTCCCGTGCATCCTCCATATATTTAACATAGTTGCCGTGCCATACCATTTGAATACCGTCCAAATCGTAAAACGGAACTTGAAAATCAAATTCTTCTTGCAACACAACGGATTTTTTTTCGTCCATCACAGACCACTATTTCTTTTTGTCCATAAAAATTTTAATCTTGCACGAAGCCACCTTCTTTTCTCCTACATACGTTGCAGCATCCATCAAAGTTATATTCATAGCACTTGAAACGACTTTCAAAGAAGACTTCAACTCATCTGATTCTTTTACAGGGGCTTCCAACGAAAATTTCTTGATTTCGGCAATGTACCCCAAAACAATCGGTCGGTTGTTTATCCAATCGTTATAACCTGCAAAACATGCTGCCGACTGCGCTATATGTTCTATAACTCCGGCCTCGGAGAAAAAACCATAAGGAGAAAGGAAAATATTTCCTTTCTCCACTGTAAGTCCGGTTTCAACTGAGGTTTCAGTTGCTGAAAACAACTTATCAACCATCAGCATAGGCTCCCTCTGCGGAATAAAAGTTTTTATCTGACCACCAGAATACATCATTGGTTCAGACATTGTTTTATTTTAAGAAATTAACCTTTTTTTTAAACACAAAACTTTTTTCTTATTTTTTATTACGCATTGAGTTTGTCGTAAACAAAATCATAAAGATTTTGGAAAGTTTTTACTTGCGCAACACTTTGACCTTTGATAGCAACGCCAAATTCTTCCTCAACAAGAGCAATCATATCAACAAGGCTGAGACTATCCAATTGCAAAGTTTCTTTTATGTTAGCATCAGGGGCTATAGAAGTTTCTTCAACTTCAAATTCTTTAGCCAAAACGGAATTCATTTTAGCTATGAGTTCGTTTTTTTCCATTTTATTTAATATGTTTTTAAGAAATTTACGGTGCAAAGTAACTAATTATTTTTTTTTTTGACAAACTTTTTACCGTAAAAATTAATAAAAATTGAGATTCTACATTTTATTTGGAGTTCTTTAACAACCACATATCATCTGCTTTTATCCCTTTTGAAAGTGCTTGTTGATAAGCATCAACAATCTCTTGAGCATCGTCAGAACCGATGATAATCACACGATAATATTCCGAACCTTCGGCTTTCAAGATTTCTTTTGCAGAGATTTGATGTTTAATTCTGTTAGCATTTGATTTGTCTCTAAAAGAACCACCTACAAGATAATATTTTTTGTATTTTGAACCCAAATATTGCGGCGATACATTGCTAAAACCTGCTCGAGCCAAAATGTTAAGGTCAGAGTCTGTTGTGAGATTTTCCTTTATTTCAACCGTTTGAGGCTCCTCTATATCTATTACCTGAACATCTGGACGACTAACAGAAGTATCTTCGGTGTTTGAGGTTTGTGTATCATTATTCTTACCACCAAAACAGCCCAAAATACTATCTTTGAAAATAAAGAACAAAATCGTAAGCAATGCTACAATCGGAAGAATGATAGCAAGAAGTTTCAAAAGCGAATTTTTCTTTTTCTCTTGTGTTTTTTCTTCCGTCTTAACGGTTGAAGTCTTAACGGTAGTAACTTTTGTTGTAGTTGTTTTTGTTGACTTCGACGATGCTGTTTTGCCAAGCGATACCACAGGCGTTACTCTTTTACTTTCGTCAACTTTCTCAACCTCAACGGCATCCATTCCATAATTATCAATTGATAGATTAGAGGGAACTGATTTCAAAACCACTACCCCATTTTCATCTTTTGACATTACCCCAACCTCATCGATTGTCAAACTTGCATTTTCTTTGAACTTTGATTGTGCCTCAGACACAAAATCCGAAATCAATTTGTCAGCCTCCTGACTGCTAATTTTCAATTTTTCAACTAAATAAGCCGACAAACGATTTTCTTTGTCCTCTTTTTTTTCTTCTGAAAAAACAACCAATTTTGTGGGAGGATAAATCATTCCCGATTTTTCATCTAATTGTGCAGACTTGTAAGAAGTCTCAAATGTACCAAAATTAGGTACAGTAATGCTGTCAAAAGTCAGCAAAATCTCTCTAAATATAGAATTTAAACTTGTCATAACCGCTAAGTATAATGTTTTTCAAGTATGTTTGATAAAAAAATCTTAAAAATTTCAGAAAGCAAATATAAAAGTTTTTTATTTCATATAAAAGATTTTTTTTAATTTTGACACGATTTTTTTTGATAAACAATTTAATTCGTTAAAATACAATGAAAAAAATTTTAGTAACGGGCGGAACTGGTTTTATTGGTTCGCACACCACAGTTGAACTGCAACAAAAAGGCTATCAAGTTTTTATTGTTGACAATCTTAGTAATTCAAAAGCAGAAGTTGTTGATAATATTGCAAAAATCACATCACAAAGACCGGTTTTTGCAAAAGTTGACGTTGCCGACAAAGAGCAACTTTTCAACTTTTTGAAACAAAATCCGGGAATTGAATCAGTAATTCATTTTGCAGCCTCAAAAGCCGTTGGCGAATCGGTAGAACAACCGTTGAAATATTATAGAAATAATATCAACGGACTTATTAATATTTTGGAGGCAATGAAAGAATTTTCTATAAAAAATCTTGTTTTTTCATCATCTTGTACGGTTTACGGTCAACCTGAAAAACTTCCTGTTACAGAAAATTCTCCAATTCAACCCGCGCTTTCACCCTACGGCAACACAAAACAAATCAACGAAGAGATTATCAGAGATTTCATTAACGTAAATCCTGAACTTCACGCTATTGCATTAAGATATTTCAATCCCGTAGGAGCGCATCCAAGTTCTCTTATCGGCGAACTTCCTATCGGCGTTCCGGCAAATCTTATACCTTTTATTACACAAACTGCCGCAGGAATAAGAGAATGTCTGAGCGTTTTTGGTAACGATTATGACACTCCCGACGGCACTCCTATCCGCGACTACATCGACATTATTGACTTGGCAAACGCTCATATAGCCGCAATCAACAGAATGGAAGAAGGCAAACAGAAAAAAAATCTTGAATTTTTCAACATTGGAACCGGCAACGGACTTTCTGTGCTTGAACTTATAAAAGCCTTTGAAGAGGCAACGGGCGTAAAACTCAACTATAAAATAGTAGGTCGTAGACCAGGCGACATAGAAAAAGTTTGGGCTGACACTTCGTTTGCAAATCAAGAACTCGGTTGGAAAGCCGTAGTACCTTTGAAAGAAACAATGCTCAACGCTTGGAATTGGCAAAAAAAGATTTCAGGTATAAAATAAAAAAAAATAAACAACCCCTAACATAATAATGTGTTAGGGATTGTTTTTATAATTAATATTCAATCTGAAACCTTGTCATATCTTCAAATTGCTTAACTCTTTGTTTTACTTGTTCTTGAGTTAAATTTTGAAGATTTTCAGTTCCGAATTTTTCGCAACAGAAACTTCCCGTTACCGAACCTGCCACAACGGCCGCTTTCATTGTTTCAAAGTCGGTTTTACCTTTTGAAGCAATATAACCCGAAAAACCTCCAGCAAAACTATCACCTGCACCCGTCGGGTCAACAACTGAATCCAAAACCAAAGCCGGTACAAAGAAAATTCCACCTTCTTTTGAAAACAACAATGCACCATTATCACCTTTTTTAATGATTAAATATTTCAAACCTTTAGACAAAATTTTGTCAGCGGCTTTTTTCAAAACTATTTCATTGGACAGAAGACGGGCTTCCTCATCGTTAATAGAAAGAACATCAACCATTTTTATTGTTTGTTCCAAATCTTCAGGAGTTCTTTCAATCCAATAATTCATAGTGTCCATAACAATAAGGTCAGGACGCTTTTCCATTTGAAGAATAATAGATTGCTGAATTTTTGGAGTAATATTTCCTAACATCAAAACCTTTGGTTTTCTGCAACTTGCAGGCACTTCGGGATTGAAACTCTCAAAACAATTAAGTTCTGTTTTAAGTGTAGTTCTTTGATTCATATCGCTGCTATAACGACCCGACCAAAACATTGTTTTGGAGTTTTCTTCGATTTTAACGCCCACAGTATCAACTCCTCTTGAACGTAAAATTTCAAAATAACCTGACGAAAAATCTCCTCCAACCACAGAAATAAT
Organism: uncultured Bacteroidales bacterium; assembly: GCA_905233995.1. Lineage (GTDB taxonomy): Bacteria > Bacteroidota > Bacteroidia > Bacteroidales > UBA3824 > UBA3824. The sequence goes on from CAJOGF010000025.1 coordinate 16,242, forward strand.
GTGCGGTTTTGCTCCAAAACACAGCGAAGAAAGCGCAATATAAGGCGTTGCGCCGCCAATTATCTTGCCTGTTTTGCCAAAAGGAGTTTCAATTGCGTCAAAAGCCAAACTTCCTGTAATCACTAAATCATTCATATTCAATTTATTATAAAAAAAATTAATTTTTTTTGAAAATTTTTGCAAAAATAATTTTTTTTTTGAAAAAAACATCATATCTTTGCAACGCAAAAAGAAAAAAAAAGTTCTTAAATTTATAAAGAAATAGAATTCTCCAATAGCTCAGTTGGTTAGAGCATCTGACTGTTAATCAGAGGGTCAGTGGTTCAAGTCCACTTTGGAGAGCAATTTTTTTAAGTTAAACAATTTATTTATTATTCTCCAATAGCTCAGTTGGTTAGAGCATCTGACTGTTAATCAGAGGGTCAGTGGTTCAAGTCCACTTTGGAGAGCAAAAAGCCGAAAAGTAAAATTTTCGGCTTTTTGTTTTTTAGTGCAGATTAGCATTCACGAGTCTCAAAAATTCTTCTCTTGTAGAAGTGTTTTTCAAGAAAACGCCTGTAAAAGCAGAAGTCGTTGTAACTGAATTTTGCTTTTGAACACCTCTCATCATCATACAAAGGTGTGCGGCTTCAATCACAACGGCAACGCCCCAAGGATGAAGAGTCTCTTGAATACAATCTCTTATCTGCATCGTAAGACGCTCTTGCACTTGAAGTCTACGAGCATACGCGTCAACAACCCTCGCTATTTTGCTCAAACCCGTTATTGTACCGTTAGGAATATACGCTACGTGTGCTTTCCCAAAGAAAGGCAAAAGATGATGTTCGCACATAGAATACAATTCAATATTCTTTACCAAAACCATCTGACTATAATCCTCTTTGAAAAGTGCACCCTCAAGTATTTTTTTGGGGTCAATCTGATAACCTTGTGTACAAAATTGAAACGCTTTTGCAACTCTCATAGGAGTATCTTTGATACCATCGCGGGAAAAATTCTCCCCTATTGCGCCAATCATATTTTTAACACTATCGGCAATAATTCCAGTTGTCTCTGAATTATAACGCTCTATCTTCACGTATCTTGTACCTGAAGAATTTTCGGCTCCTTTTTCTGTTAATTCTATCATTTTTTTATTAATTTTAACGCCACAAAAATACAAAAAATGGTACAGAATAAAAAACTTTTAATCGCGGCTTCAACACTTGGAGAGTTGTCAGGAGCAAAAAAAATAAAAGAAACCAACAACGCTGACATTTTAATTACTGGTGTCGGAGCGTTTTTTTCGATTTATAATCTTACCAAACTTTTAAACCAAAAGCATTACGATTTAGCATTGTTTTTTGGTATTTGCGGGCTTTACGATTTTAATGAAGACCTTTTAGGAGTATATTCTGTTGAAACCACAAGATTTCTAAATCTCGGTATTGAAGATGACGACGGGAATTTTGTCCCACTTTCAAAAACTAATTTTGTAGAAAATGGTTATCTAAATTATAACAACGGCTGTTTTTTTAATCCGTCAGCAAAACTTCTAAACAAAAAAACAGTAACTTGCAATACTGTAACACAATGCAAAACCGAAAAAAAATATGTAACTCAAATGTTAAAAAAATTCCCTGCTCAAATTGAGACAATGGAATCAGCAGCCTTTAGTATGGTGTGTCTTAACGAAAACCAAAAATTCTTAGAAATAAGATGCGCTTCAAACTACGTAAAGCCCAAGAAAGAACAAAAATGGCGGATAAAATCCGCCATCGAAAAATTAGGAGAAGAAATTGATTACTTGTTGTCTTCAAATATTTTAGATTCCATTTGCTGAATTTTTTCTCTAAATTTTAAATAACGATTATCACCCGTTGAAGCAAGCGATTCTTTATACGCATTTTTAACAGTATCAATATACATCGTTATCCTCTGAATAGGCAATGTCATATTAATATCTGGCTCTGAAAGCAAAGCAGAATTACAATAACTTTTCAGAGAATCAAGTTTTGAAACTCCAAGAGCAAGAATATTGTTTTCAGGTATATCCTCTATTTCGGAAAGTTGCAAAAGTTGTTCAAAAAAATATCCAGATACCATAATGGCAGCCAAACCGTCTTGATTTTTGTTTTCTGCCTCTGTAATTATTTTCAAAAATTCTGTCTCCAAACTTAAACTATCCGTTTCAAAAGGCAATCCTAACGGGAAAAGACGTTTTGTAAGGTCTTGTCTTAAAGACTCTTTTCTTTGAAGAGAATCGTCAACAAACGAGGCTCCAAATTTATAAACAAGTTCGCTTTTTTTCATCGCATTGAAATCGTTTTTACGCTCGCTTGGCGGTAAAGCCGACATTCTCGGCATTGACGGTTTGCTTTCTCTTGTTTTTACAGAATCCCAAAAAGAAATATCATACTTATCAAAAGCCCTTGAACCATGTCTTTTTTTATGCGGTCTTTTTTCTGTCTCTGAACTATCAACAGAAGAAACCATTACACTATGAACCGCAGTTTTACTGGTTTCTGGAAATTTTGAAGTATTGTTTTGTTGCGTATTATTGTTGGACGAACAAGAAAAAAACAAAACAGGAATTACAAACAAAACACTTTTATAAACATTCATAATACAACTTTTTTATTACTATTTTAACATTATACCAGCGCAAAAGCGTTGTTTTTCGCCTCTACGCGCTGAAAAAAAACGTTTTTCATCGCATTTGGTACAAATTTCTGAAACTTCAATATTTTTAGGGTCAACACCCGACAATACCAACGAATTGAAAATCATTGCTTTTAAATCTAAATAAAACTTTCCGTCAACTTTTTTTATCATTTCAAGACGATAAAAAGAAGTTCCAAAAAATTCATTAGCACAATCAAAATCCACTTCATAACAATCAAAACCGATTGAAGGTCCGATACAAGCAATGATTTTCGTAGGGTCAGCACCGAATTGTTTTTGCATTTCTTTTACTGCTTTTGATGACACATTAAGCAATGTACCTTTACGTCCCGAATGAATAGCCGCAATAGAATTACTATCAGGCGAATAAAGCAAAACCGGCGCACAATCAGCACTACGAGTTATAAGACAAATATTTTTCTCGTTAGTAAGCAAAATATCTGTATCTTGTATTGCGGTTTCTTTTTGATAAAATCCGCTCCCCGACTGCTTCTTCGTTACTTTAAACACATTAGAAGAATGAATTTGATTTTGAAAAACAAAATTTTCAGGTTTTAACTTCAACGCCTTGGCAAGTTCCAAACGATTTGCTTGAATTTCAGAAATTTCTCCGCCCGAAAAACCAATATTAAAATTTTCACCCTTGCCGTAAGGATTTTGTTTTGTGGTAACAAAATCCAAAACCTGCGACGAAAACTTTTCCAACAACGAAAATTTTAAAAGTCCCGATAAATTATCATAAACTATCATTACAATGAAACTTTTTTTGCTGCAAAGTTAAACGTAAAATTCTATCAGGGCAAGTCTTAACAAACTTTTTTTGACTTTTTGAGTTTTTTTTATATCTTTGCCGGAAAAAACATTAACTTTTTGCCTAAAATTTAGGTCATCATATAACACAATGGAAGAATTAGACGATTACAAAAATATACAACGCGGTTGCTACGGTATCAAAATCACAGGCAAAGACTTAAATTCCGAAGGTTGCGTTGCTTGTCTTAATACCGATAGTTGCAACAAACTCAATGCAATAGACTGGTTGAAAGACATTCCAGAAACAGCAAGTTCGTATACTGACATAGTAGAAGTTAGATTCAAAAACACAAGAAAAGGATTTTATCGCAATGTCAACAATATTGATCTTCAGGTTGGAGATTTTGTAGCGGTTGAAGCCTCACCCGGTCATGACATAGGTGTAGTATCAATAAAAGGTCCACTAATAAAGTTTCAACTGAAAAAAGCCAAAGTTGACATTAATTCTGAATTTAAAAAAATCTACCGTAAAGCGAGGGTCAGCGATATAGAAAAGTTCAAGCAAGTTGTAGCGCGAGAAGACCAAGTAATGTTGCGTTCAAGACAGATTGCCGAAAGTCTTAACCTAAATATGAAAATAGGTGATGTTGAATTTCAAGGCGATGGTACAAAAGCCATTTTCTACTACATTGCCGACGAAAGGGTGGATTTTCGCGAACTGATAAAAATCATGGCAGAAGAGTTCAAGATAAGAATCGAAATGAAACAAATTGGAGCACGTCAAGAGGCTGGACGCATAGGCGGTATAGGTCATTGTGGACGAGAACTCTGTTGTACAACTTGGATTACAAACTTTGTTTCGGTTTCAACAAATTCGGCTCGACATCAAGAATTATCGCTCAACCCACAAAAATTAGCAGGTCAGTGCGGAAAACTTAAATGCTGTCTCAACTACGAACTTGATGCTTATATTGACGCGCAGAAAGATTTTCCGAATGTTCGTCAACCGCTTGAAACTATGGACGGAACGGCTTATCACCAAAAAACCGATATTTTCAAGAGGGTTATGTGGTATAGTTACGACCAACATTCTTCTACAAATATTACCGTTGTGTCGATTGACAGGGTTAAGGAAATTATGGAAATGAACAAATTAGGCAAAAAACCTGACACCTTGTTAGTTAACGACCGCAATAACAACAACCAAGAAGAAAAAAAAGAAGTTCCGACCGATTTTACAGACGGCGGCGGAACGGATAGTATTACACGTTTTGACAAAAAGAAGAAAAAGAAAAAGAAAAAAAATTCACAACCACAACAACAAAACCAACAAAATCAACCTAACAAAAACAAACAAAAACCAGCAAACAACCAAAACCAACAGAACCAACAAAAAACAAAAGAATGAAACGTGTAGCAATCACGGGTTTAGGAATTTATTCGTGCATAGGCACTTGTCTTGACCAAGTAAAAGACTCTCTTTACAAAGGCAAATCGGGAATTGTCTTATGTGAAGATAGACTTCAATATGGTTATAAATCAGCATTAACAGGTTTTTTAAAAGAACCTAATTTGAAAGATTGTCTTGACCGTCGTCAAAGAATTTGCCTTTCGCAGCAAGGAGAATACGCATATCTTTCAACATTGGAGGCTTTGAAAACAGCGGGAATAGATACTGATTTTTTTGAAAAACACTCTGTCGGAATAATTTTTGGCAACGACTCGTCGATGCAGCCAATCGTTGAGACGTGTAAAAAAATGGAGCAAGAGCATGACACTCAAAGAATTGGCTCGGCTAAGGTTTTTCAATCCATCAATAGTACTGTCTCGATGAATTTAAGCACAATCTTCAAGTTGAAAGGTGTAAATTTTTCTCTAAGTGCGGCTTGTGCGTCAGCCTCTCATGCGATAGGGACTGCTGCAATGTTTATTCGTTCAGGGCTTCAAGATATGATAATCTGCGGTGGAGCGCAAGAAGTTAATTTATACTCTGTTATGAGTTTTGACGCTTTAGGAGTGTTTTCTTCCATGCAACAATCGCCACAAAAAGCCTCTCGTCCTTTCGACAGAGATAGAAACGGACTTGTACCTTCAGGTGGGGCGGCAACACTTGTTTTGGAAGATATGGACAAAGCCAAAAAACGCGGTGCTAAAATATATGGAGAAATTATTGGCTACGGTTTTTCATCTTCTGGAGGCAAGATTACAGAAGCAAATCCCGAAAGCGAAGTTTTAGCAATAGAAAACGCGCTAAAAGATTCTCAAATGCAGTTGTCAGATATTGACTACATCAACGCACACGCAACCTCAACACAAGAAGGCGACAAAGCAGAAGCAATGGCTCTTTACAAAGTTTTTGGCGACAAAATGCCAATGGTAAGCAGCACAAAATCCATGACAGGTCATGAATGTTGGATGTCAGGAGCCTCAGAGGTTGTATATTCGCTTTTGATGATGCACAATGATTTTTTAGCACCGAATATTAATTTTGAAAATCCCGACCAAGAGACATCAAAACTCAATTTAATTACTCAAACATGTCAAAAGCAAACAAATTGTTTTATGACAAATTCTTTTGGTTTTGGAGGAACAAATGCTGTCTTAATCGTAAAAAAATAAACTAATGGAAATAAACGAAATAACACAAAAAGTTAAACAATTTCTTATCAACGAATTTGAAATTGAAGAAGACAAAATATACCCAGAGGCAAATCTAAAATCCGATATGGGAATAGACAGCCTTGATTTTGTTGACATAGTTATAATAGTAGAGGATATCTTCGGTTTCAGGCTCAACACTGAAGATTTGAAACAAATATCTACATTTCAAGAATTTTGCGAATTTATCCAAAGCAAAACCAAGAAATAAACATTTTTTTAGCCTTTGAAATACTTGCCAACAAAAGATTTCAAAGGCTAAAAAAAATCCAACTTTTATAAAAAAAAACATCAACACTATGCAAAAATGTTGACATTATAGCACTATGCCGCCGTTAAAATTGTTTTAATCAAAACAATCAGAAGGCAAAAAACGCCAGAAAGGAATGCCGTAACGAAACTAAATGTTATAAACAACAAAGCCTTTTTCAACTTTATATTCTCTTTCATATTAATTTAAGTTTTATTCATTTTCTGTTGTTATAACACGCAAAAAAACAAAAACCCTATAAAAAAATTAGATTTTTTTACGTTTTTTTTCTTCAATTTTTTTCAGAGATTTCAACTATTTATTTTTTTCTTCAAGAAATGCTTTACCAACCTTGCAAAGTTCATCGTAAAAATCTTCTCCAAAAAACTCTGAAAGCGGTTTTTTCAAGAATTTGTAACACGGAATACCTTGCAACGAACCGTTTTGACGAGCCGTTTTACAAACGTCCCAACGATGATATTTAATAGCACGAAAACTTCCAACTTTTACAATTCTAACCGGATACAAATAACACGAAACAGGCTTTCTCCAAGAGGTTTTCTTATCCAAAAAGGCTTTTTCATAACTACACATTGCAATACCATCGCTGTAAGAAACAAAAGCACATTCCATACCATCTACAAGCGGTGTTACAAGGTCGCCGTCCTCATCGCAAACGCCAAAACCTTGAGTTTGAATTGCTTTTATATTTTTTTCGGTTAAATATTCTTTTGCAAAAGGGAAATTATCTTCCAACAAACTCAATTCTTTTTTTTCCAAAGGCGCGCCCGAATCGCCTTCAACACAGCACATTCCTTTACACTTAGAAATATCACAGACAAATTTTTGCAAAAAAATATCCTCGTCTATAAGGACATCATTTAGGATTAACATTTTATAACACCAAGTTTTAAAAGACATTTGTACGAGGCTTTCTGTTCTGCCTCTTTTTTGGAACTTCCGATGCCCGACGACATCTCCGTATCTCCAATTTTTAGAATAGAAACAAAATATTTGCTGCCCGGAGCATCAAGTTCGGTATCAAAAACAACTGCTTTTTTATTCTTCTGACCCCATTCTATAAGTCGAGACTTATAGTTGACATCGTGATGCTCCAATTCAACAATATTTAAGTATTTGGGCATAATCCGCCCGATTATAAATTTACCCGCTCTTTTGAAGCCTCTATCCAAGTACACTGCACCTAAAAATGCTTCAAAAGCATCGCCATAGAGATGTATACCTTGAATATTTGTTTTTACACTTGTTTTAACAAGTTTGTCAAGCCCGATATGTTTTGTAAGTTCAGTTAGATTTTCTCCATTGACAATCCTTGCACGACATTGAGTTAAGAATCCCTCTTGTTCGTGCGGAAATTTGTTGTAAAGATATTCGCCGATAAGCAAATCCAAAACGGAATCCCCTAAAAATTCAAGTCTTTCGTTGTTGACATAAAACCCTCCCGTTTTTCTAATAGACCTTGAACGGTGTATCAGAGCGGTTTTATAATACTCCAAATGATTAGGGAAAAAGCCCGTAATTCGTCTTATATGTAAGACGAATTTTTTATCGGGCCTAAAAATAAATTTAAAAAACGACAATAAGTCGGTAAACACTGCTAAACAAAGTTTTTTTTAAGCGTCTGCAATTTTTTTGAAGACAACCGAAGCGTTATGACCTCCGAAACCGAAAGTATTATTTAATGCGGCATTGATTGGTCTTTGCTTTGCCGTATTTGGTGTGATGTCAAGTTTTGGGTCAATATCCGGATCGGGAGTTTGAAAATTAATTGTTGGCGGTACAGTATTGTTAATCATAGCCAATACACAAACTATTGACTCCACAGCACCAGCACCTCCTAACAAATGACCTGTCATACTCTTAGTACTTGAAATACTAAGCGAATAAGCATGCTCCTTGAAAACTTCTTTTATTGCTAAAGATTCGGCTTTATCGCCTAAGCCAGTAGAAGTACCATGAACGTTGATATAATCAATATCCGAAGGTTTCAAACCAGCATCTTTGATAGCCTCTCTCATAACTTGAATTGCGCCTCTTCCCTCCGGATGAGGAGCAGTAATGTGATGAGCATCAGCCGAAGCACCGCCGCCACCTACTTCACAATAAATT
>CAJOGF010000026.1:0-29073 GCA_905233995.1 uncultured Bacteroidales bacterium
ATCAAAATAATGAAGAACTTTCATGTCCTCATTTCCAAGCGTACGTATCACACAAAACGGGGTGTTGAGTATTGCGGCAGCCTGGGCAGGTGTATTCACATACTGATAAGCGTTACTCATGGTGATAGGTCTTATGTTGTGAGCAAAACCTCCTCTTATACCTCCTACCATCAACACAGCACTCAATAGAAGGCAACAGGTTTTGACTATATAGTAAACAGCCAGCTTGCGGTACTGCAAAACAATTGGTGTCTTTATAAACAGACATAGCAATACCACAATGAGAATAAAGAACAAAACAAGATACCAGTTTGCAACAAGTGATGAAAGAATGATATGTGCAATCTGACCGCCATTCTCATTACTGAACTCACTCAGTACTTTAAGTGTACTGCGGCAGCCGGTGTAAGGAAAGTATGCAGTATCTATGAGATTTGCCATCAAGGCAACTGAAACCAGAATAACCAAGATAACCTTGCACATCCTGTAATACCATAACCTCTCTTTAAAATGCAGGGGAAACAGCACCAGCACCACATAAAAAGCACATACATAGAAGATTCCGGCTGTATCAAATACCAAAGCGCCTTTAAGCATGAGCCACAGCATTCCGCTCATGCTGCCTTCAAGAGAACTCCAATTGTATAATATGAAAACCGGATGGCAAATAAGAAAAAAGACATAAACAACAACCAGGTTCCGGACCATTACCAAAAATGGAGTCCTTAATACCGGATTGGAGTTGCTTTCTGCCATTTCAATGGATTAATTTGTATCTTTCAGCAAAATCCTTGCTTACATAATTTTCAGTATACTCATACAAGCCTCTGTACCGAATTCTATTCCATATCCTATCAGTTCACTCCACTCTTTAAGAGTAAGTTTTTCAAGATTCTCACGGCCGATATTCTCTTTTACAAGTCCATAAATCATTCCTGCATTAAAATTATCACCGGCCCCGATAGTACTTACAGGAACTATAGGACGTGAACTGAAACTAAAATCCTGTCCCCGGTCAATCACCTCAACTCCGTTGTCTCCGCGGGTACAGATAAGTATTGAGCATCCGGCCGATGTGTAGCGTTCATATATCTGTCGGATATCATCGTGACCGAACACATTTATGAAATCCTCATGACTGCCACGTACTATATCTGCCAGCTCAAAGTTCTCCTTAAAGGTATCTCTCAGTTGGTCCACCTCATGCACGTGGTTACTCCTAAAATTAAGGTCATAATAGAGTATTGCACCTCTTGATTTGGCATATTCCAGGAAAGGACGCACCTTAGGTTTGAGTACAGGATTCAGTGCAAAATAAGCTCCGAAAGCCACAATGTCATTAGGAGCGATCTCTGGTAACTCAAAATCAAGGCGGTTGTTGGGGTAATCCTTGTAGAAACTGTAATGAGCGTCATTATTATCATCCAGATATGCCAATGAAATGGCAGTTTTTTTACCCAGATAGCAAGATATGTAACGGGAGTTTATCCCATTCTCATGCATGAAATCCAATATAGTCTGCCCTACCAGATCATCACCTATCTCAGTAATGAATGTGCAATCCAATCCAACCCGGCCTAAAGAAATCAGCCCATTGAAGACTGAACCTCCCGGAACTGCTGCAATGGGTTTGCCCTTACGGAACAATATGTCATAAACGGTCTCGCCTATACCGAAAATCTTTCTCATAACAGTTTTTTGGAACGCATTCCAAGGTACCCTCCGTGATGCCGTTTATTGTAATCTTCAACTGTAAAACCTATTTTCTTCATCGTTTCAACCACCAGAGCATCACCAATCACGTTCATAACAGTGGTGCTGGTTGTGGGTGCAAGACCTAAAGCACAAACCTCATTAGGTTTTCCTGTTCCAATAACAATGTCGGCCTGTCGTGCAAGCGGACTGTCTGTATTGCCGGTAAGGACTATGAATTTGAGGTTTGGATCAAGTTTAAGACTCAATTCCATCAGTTCCAGAACCTCACGAGTCTTGCCTGAGTTTGACACCAACAGAAACAGGTCATTTTTCTGTAAAATGCCCAAGTCTCCGTGCTGTGCCTCACTGGGATGTAAAAAAATAGAAGGGGTACCGGTAGAGCTGAAGGTTGTAGCCATATTCATAGCTATCTGACCAGCTTTACCCATGCCGCTTGTAATCAACTTTCCTTTCAGTTCGTGAACTTGATGAACTATCAGATTCACAGCCTTTTCATATTCATCGCCTATGGGAATATTCAGTATAGCCTGGGCCTCCCTTGACACGATGTCTTTAATAGATTCAATCATTGCTTTTGTTCAATGAAGATTCATTTTAATCTGCAAATATACATATTATTCCAGAAATATAAAAAACTATCTCCGCTGTTTATATCTGTCACAGAAACGGAATATGGTCTCGCAGAAATCACTGAAAGCGATGGAGTAATTCGTGTTTATCATATTATTTCTAAGAATTCTGTGGTTTCTGCAAGAGTTTTTTGTACATTTGCCGCAATTTACTCTTAAAGAGGATTATTTTTATTAGATGTTTTTAATATTTGAAAGATGAAAATTGTAACAAAAGAGTTCCAGCTTCCTGATGGAAGAACCATCAAACTGGAGACCGGGAAACTGGCAAAGCAAGCCGATGGAGCCGTGATGCTGACATGTGGCAAAACAATGCTCCTGGCCACTGTATGTGCCGCCAAAGATGCAGTTCCCGGAACTGATTTCATGCCGCTGCAGGTAGAGTACAGAGAAAAGTATGCGTCAATTACCAAGCGTGAGGGCCGTCCCTCTGATTATGAGATTCTGACATGCCGTCTGGTTGACCGCGCTCTGCGTCCTTTGTTTCCGGACAACTACCATGCTGAAGTTTATGTAAACATTATATTGTTCTCCGCCGACGGTGAGGACATGCCCGATGCTCTTGCCGGTCTGGCCGCATCAGCAGCTCTGGCTGTATCGGATATACCTTTCCAAGGACCCATTTCTGAGGTCCGTGTAGCCCGCATAAACGGAGAGTACGTAATAGACCCCACCTTCAAGCAACTTGAAGAGGCCGATATGGACGTGATGGTTGCCGCCACATATGACAACATCATGATGGTTGAGGGTGAGATGAAGGAGGTTAGCGAGGCTGACCTGCTTGGTGCCATGAAGGCCGCTCACGATGAAATCAAGAAACACTGCAAGATCCAGATGGAGCTGACTGAGGAGGTTGGCAAGACCGTAAAGCGCGAGTACTGCCACGAGGTCAACGACGAGGATCTGCGTCAGGCCGTAAAGGATGCCTGCTACCAGAAGTCTTACAACCTGGCCGCCGAGGGCAATACCGATAAACCATGCGATAAGGTTCGGATGGTTGAGACGTCCCATAGAGTTACCGATTACTTTTTCAACGCCTGCAATAGAGGCTTCAGTACCTACAACCGACAATGTATCGCCAATTTGAAGTATAAGTTCTTTTGAGGCCACAAGGTCAACACCCGAACGGTTAACACGGGTAATGTTGCAACCGTAAATTTTTCTAAGAGAAAGACTTCCCAAATGTTTGCCGTTGATTTCTGGTTTTGAAACAATGATTCGTCTGTTGATAAATTGACTTGATTGTCTTACCCATTGACGACGTTCCATAGGAATTTCTTTTCCTATTTGAGCGGACACTGTTTCAACGTCAGAATTAGTTAAGATTACGAAAATTTTGTCATCTTTTTGTAATACAGTGTCAGGAGTTGCAAGCGAAATTTCGTTTGTTTGGTTTGACCAATAACGCGAAATGATAAAATCTCTATCTGGAAATAATTTTTTTATGTCTCTGATGTTTTTGCCGCAAATAGCGGGGTTTTCCACTTGAAGCGAAATCGCGGTTGCAGAGTTAGAATCGTCAGAAGCCAAAGCCTCAATGTCGTTGTTTTCTTTTGTGAAATCAATTTTAAAAATCTTTTTCACCAAAATCATCGACAAAATAATGCCGATTACACCAAGCGGATAAGCAACTGCGTAACCCATTGCCATTACTCTTACGTTATCGCCTTGACCCATATCGTTAACGGCTTGTTGTGCAGCACCAAGACCCGGTGTATTAGTAACAGCACCTGACATGATACCTACCATTGTAGGAGTGTCAAGACCGGTGATGAACGGTTCCTACGGCTAAGGCGTTAAGAGTAATACCGCCTTCCTTGAAAGACGAGAAAAAACCCGGTCCTACTCTCATACCGATTGCGTACACAAAAAGTATGAGTCCGAAATCTCTTAAGAAATCAATTAATTGGGAGTTCATTGTCAAGTGGAAATGACCCATGAGAATGCCGACAAAAAGTATAAATGTCGAACCCAATGATATTCCGGCAATTTTTATTTTGCCCAAAAGCAGACCAAGCGAAATAATAACGCTTATAAGTAGTATCGAATGTCCGATACCTTGACCAAAAAACAAATCTTGTAACCACATAATTCTTTAAAAAAAATTTAGCGCAAAATTACATTTTTTTTCTAAACCAATGGTTTATTTAATGTAAAATTTCTTACATCTTTTTCACGGCGACTTTTTTTTACAACGAATTGAACGAATAAAACGAATAAATCAATTTGCCGTACATCTTTTTTAAAGAAATCAATGTTTTGTTTTTAGAGTATTCTGTTGATGAAAGTTGCTGAAAAATTAATTGCTGCAACTTTGTCGAATGCAGCAAGAGGATCGATGCCGAAAGTATAAAGTCCGTGTGAAGGGACAAAAACGTTAGTTTTTCCGCACAACGCTTGTGGAAGTTTCTCATGAAATCCCTCTTGAGTATTTTCAATAACCGACAATCTATCTTTGAAAGTCCAAATTTGGTCAGGACAAATGCTTTCTGCAAGTTTTAAAAATTTGTCGGTATCGTAACCTAATTTTCTCATTGCAATTTCCACTTCCATAGGGTAGGAGTGAATAAAACAAAGCGAATTTATTCTTGTGTCAGTAACATAACTATATGCCGAAAGTAGCATTGGAAGTTCTTTCGGAAATTTTACAAGGTTGTCAGCAATTGCTTCAAAGCCTTTGCAATCAGGTGTTATTCTGATGATTGTACCGTAGTCCATAGGAGTCCTACAAAATTGGTCTATGGAGCAACGGTGTGCTGTTAAATAAAAAAATCTATCTTTAAGACCCGGCATTTCTTTTTCAAGCGAATATTCAGGACTAATTGCTGCTTTATTTGGCGCGTCTTCCGGCATACACGAAGTAACGTCCAAAATCATAGTGCCGCAACGTCCAATAGCAAAAGAATGATTGCTAATGCTTTTTGCTGCCTCCACAAATTTTGAAATCATCTTGGCAAGCAAATCGTTTTTATATAAAATAGATGCCATTTTCTTGTCTTAAAGTCCTTATCTTTTTTTAAGTGCAAAATTACTTTTTCCTAAAATAAAACGCAAAGTTTTATTGTTAATAAATTATTATTTTAGAAAAAAAATACCTCAAACATCACTGCTCAAGGTATTTACAAATAAAAAAATTAAAAGGAAAATTTAAACTGAGTATATAAGTAAATAGTGTTTTTTAAGTCGTATTTTTTTGTAAAGGGAATGTTTGCATTTTTCTTCCTTTCTGATTGTAGCGCAAAGTAAATGTTTTTTGCTGAATTTGTATTCTGTTCATTTTATTCATTTTTTTTTCTGAAAAAAGTTTCAAAAAAAATTTGTGATATAAAAAAAAGTTTGTAATTTTGCACCCGAAATTTTTAATAACAAAATTTTATATAATAATTTTTATGCAAAACAATTACGAAGCCGTTTTCATTATGACTCCCGTTTTGTCTGATCAACAGATGAAGGAAGCGGTGGATAAATTTAAAACTGTTCTTTCAAGCGGCGGAGCAGAGATTGTCCACGAAGAAAACTGGGGTTTGAAGAAACTTGCATATCCCGTTAATCACAAATCTACGGGTTTTTATCAGTTACTTCAGTTTAAATCTGCCCCTGAGTTGATTAAAAAGTTTGAGACAGAACTCAAACGTGATGAAAGAATCATCCGTTGGCTTACCGTTTCTTTGGACAAACATGCGTTGGAATATGCGCAAAAACGTATCCAAAGATTAAGTGGTCAGAAGGCTCAAAAAGAGGCTGAGGCTACCGAAAATGTAGCACAAGAGGCTAATAAAGAACAAGTTACAGTAGAATCAGAAAATAACAAGGAGGAATAAAAAATGGCTGAACAAAGCGAAATCAGATATTTGACCCCCCCGACGGTGGAGATTAAAAAGAAAAAATATTGTCGTTTCAAGAAAAACGGTATCAAATATATTGATTACAAAGATCCTGAATTTTTGAAAAAATTCTTAAACGAGCAGGGTAAAATTCTTCCCCGTCGTATCACTGGTACTTCTTTGAAATTCCAAAGAAAACTCTCAGTTGCTATTAAACGCGCGCGTCATTTGGCGTTGTTGCCATACGTAACCGATTTGTTGAAATAATAAAACAATTTTTAAAGACAATGGAAGTAATATTAAAACAAGATATTGCAAAACTCGGTTCAAAAGACGATATTGTAACTGTTAAAAAAGGTTACGCAAATAACTATCTTATACCGCAGGGATTTGCAACCGTTGCCACCGAGTCGGCAAAAAAGGTTCTCGCAGAGACAAAAAAGCAACAGGCTCATAAAGAGGAAAAACTCCGTAATGATGCCACAGAAAAGGCGGCACTTATTGAAAATAAAGAAATAAAAATCGGTGCCAAGACAAGCACAACAGGTAAGATTTTTGGTTCTGTCAACACAATTCAGATTGCTGAGGCTTTGGCTAAAAAAGGTATCGAAGTTGATAGAAAACAAATTTCAATTCAAGATGAGGCTAATATCAAGGAAGTTGGTAAATACAAAGCCACAATCAAACTTTACAAAGATATTAAAGCAAACATCGAATTTGAAGTTGTTGCAGAATAAGATTTTTTATTCATTAGTTATTTTATTTTATATTAAAGAGCGGTTGCTGGTTTTTTTTACCGGTAGCCGTTTTTTATATTTTCTTTGTCCAAGAAAAAATTTTTTTTTAAGCAATGGAAACCAATATCACCGCATTATATTCGAGACACCCCGGTCATGAAGAATTAGGGAAATTATTAGAGAAAAACAAAATTATTTCAGTAAAAGGTTTGTTGGAAACCTCTGCATTTGCGTTTTTTGCCTCTTCTGACAAAGTTTTGTCGTCTCGTGCTTTGATTATTGTGATGGACGATAATGAAAAAGCGGCTTACACTTATAATGATTTTCAAGAGGCGGAAAAACAAAGAGATGTTTTTTATTATCCGTTTTCGCACAAACATTCGGTTTTGAAAACGGAAGTTTCCAATGAGTTGAGTCCCGAATCGCTTCTTTCAAAAACCGAGGTTTTGGACAAAATTTCAAAACTCAACAATTACGTACTTATAACATATCCTGAGGCACTTGCCGAAATGGTGATTTCGGGTAAAGAACTCGAAAAAAATACGTTATCTCTTTCTATCGGCGAAAAAGTCAGCACCGATTTTATTGTTGAGGTTTTGGACGAATATGGTTTTCAACTTGTTGATTTTGTGGCAGAACCCGGACAATATTCTTTAAGGGGAAGTATTATTGATATTTATTCGTATTCTAACGATGAACCTTTTAGGGTTGATTTTTTTGGTGATGAAATCGAGTCCATTAGAACTTTTGATGTTGTAAATCAATTGTCGTTAAAAGAAATAAAAAAAATAACTATTATCCCTGACATTTGCCGAAAAGCGTCAGAATTTGAAAAAATTCCTTTTTTGGACTTTATAGGAAAAGATTGTATATTGTGGTTCAGCGATTTAGACTATTGTAAGGAGCAAATCGCTAATTTTGAAGCAAGAAATTCTATTGACGCTTCAAATCAAGATGAGGAAGATCCTGATAAACCGCTTTTTGTAACTAAAAAGGCTTTTGAGGAAAGTTTGAAAAATTCCAAAATAATTAATTCAGGATTAGGTATTTCTACAAATTCAGCGGTTTTGAAGTTTAATATACTTCCTCAGCCTATTTTCAAGAAAAATTTTTCTATGCTTGCCCAAAACATTCAGCAGTATCAAAACCTTGGTTTTAAAGTTTGTATCGCTGTTATGAATGATAGACAGAATATTCGTCTTAACGATATTTTCCATTCAGAAGCGGTAAAAGACCATGTTCAGTTTTTGCCTGTTTTGGTCAATATTAATTTGGGTTTTATTGATAGCGACATAAAACTTTGCTGTTATACCGATCATCAAATTTTTGAAAGATATTTGAAATATCGTCTTAAAGAAACACGTATAAAGAAGAATCGTGATGCACTTACAATCAGCGATATGAACACTTTGAAACCGGGTGATTATGTTGTTCATCAAGACCACGGAATCGGTACTTTTGGCGGTCTTGAAACGCAAGAAATCGGTGGCAAAAGTCACGAGGTTGTTCGTCTTGTTTATAAGGACAATGACATTCTCTATGTCAGCATACATGCTTTGCACAAGATTTCATAATATAAAGCCGGAGACGGCGAACCTCCTAAAATCTACAAACTCGGCTCTAATACTTGGAACCGTCTGAAACAAAAAACAAAGTCCAAAGTTAAGGATATTGCCGCAAAACTTATAAAACTTTACGCTCAACGAAAGCATGAAAAAGGTTTTGCTTTTTCCGCAGACTCTTATCTTCAGCAGGCTTTGGAGGCTTCGTTTATTTACGAGGACACTCCTGATCAGGAAAAAGCAACGTTAGCCGTAAAAGCCGATATGGAAAAACCAGAGCCAATGGACCGTTTAATTTGTGGTGATGTTGGTTTTGGAAAAACTGAAATTGCTGTAAGAGCGGCTTTCAAAGCGGCTACTGATTCCAAGCAAGTTGCTGTTTTGGTGCCGACCACAATTCTTGCGCTTCAGCATTTCAAAACTTTTTCTGACAGATTAAAAGATTTACCTTGTACGGTTGAATATATTTCGAGATTAAGGTCAAACAAGGAGATAAAAGATATTCTAAAACGACTTGAAGATGGCAAAATCGATATTATAATCGGAACCCATAAACTTGTTGGCAAAGATGTGAAATTCAAGGATTTAGGTCTTCTGATTATTGACGAGGAACAAAAGTTTGGCGTTTCTGTAAAGGAAAAACTAAAACAATTAAAGCATAATGTTGACACTTTGACCCTTTCTGCAACACCGATTCCAAGAACGTTGCAGTTTTCGCTTTTGGGTGCAAGAGATTTGTCTATTATCAATACTCCTCCTCAAAACCGTTATCCTGTTGTAACAGAGGTTCATACGTTCAACGAAGGAATTATAAAAGAGGCTTTGGACTACGAGATAAGTCGTCGTGGGCAAGTGTTTGTGATTCAAAACAAGATTAAGGAAATTTACAAAACTGAGGCTTTGATAAAAAAACTTTGTCCGAATGCCGTTTGTCTTACCGGGCATGGTCAGATGGACGGAAATATTTTGGAAGATATTATGCTTTCGTTTATCAACAACGAGGCTGATGTTCTTATCAGCACCACAATTATAGAAAACGGTCTTGATATTCCAAATGCTAATACAATTATCGTTATGGACGCTCAGAATTTCGGTTTGAGCGAACTTCATCAACTTCGCGGACGAGTGGGCAGAAGCAACAAAAAAGCGTTTTGTTATCTTTTTGCCCCACCTGAAGAAAGATTGACTCCTCAAGCAAGACAAAGATTGAAAGCAATCGAAAACTTTTCGGAACTTGGAAGCGGTTTTAATATCGCAATGCAAGACCTTGATATTAGGGGGGCTGGCAATCTTCTTGGTGGTGAACAGAGTGGTTTTATTACCGAAATTGGTATTGAAACTTATCAGAAAATTCTTGACGAGGCTTTGGAAGAGATTAAGCAAGAGGAATTTGATAATCTTGAAATGGAAAACGAAAGACTTCAAAATCTTAATGTTAAATATGTCAGTGATTGTAATATTGACACCGATTTGGAAGTTCTTTTGCCAGAGGATTATGTTGAAAATATTGCCGAAAGAGTTAAAATTTATCGTCAATTGGATAATGTGAAGGACGAGGAAGAACTTGTCAGAGTATCAGAAAATCTAAAGGATAGATTCGGTCGTATTCCTGAGCAGACTTTGGAACTTTTCAATATCGTAAGAATGCGTTGGTCAGCAATAAAACTTGGTATTGAACGTATTTCGCTCAAAGGAGGTAAAATGCTTTGTTATTTTATTTCTGAAAATTCTTCGCCGTATTTTCAGTCGCGACTTTTTGGTCAAATTCTTACATTTTTGCAACATCATCCCAAAAATACACAGTTCAAACAAGTTGCTGGCAAGGCTTGTATTGTTGTAAATGCTGTTGACAATACCAAAAAAGCATTAACGTTTATCAACAACGTTTTGCAAGCGGTTCAAGAAGACAAGATTGTATAGAACATTTTATATTTATGGAAAATAATTCCTTAGGACTAAAAGCCGAATTAAAGTCGCTTGTTAAGCCTATTTTTGTTGAAATTGCCCTTGTGATGCTTCTTGGTGCGGTGGATACCGTTATGTTAAGTCATCTTGATACGGGCGTTGAGGGTGGTAGCGACAATGCTGTTGCAGCAGTAGGTCTTGATAATCAATTGATTAATCTTGTTATTTTGATTTTTCAGTTTGTTTCAACGGGTACGGGGATAGTTTGTGCGCAGTATATCGGAGCGGGTTTCAGAAAGAAACTTGTTCAGGTTGTCGGCATTGCCTTGATGATGAATTTGTTGGTTGGATTGTCTATGAGCATTTTCTTGTATTTCAAGGCGGAAACGGTTTTGGAGTTTATGAATTTAAGACCTGAATTAATGAAAGATGGAGCCTCGTATTTAAGAATTACGGGGAGTTTTGTGTTTTTTCAGGCTATTGGATTGGCTTTTTCTGCCTCGTTGAGAAGTGCTGGATTAGTAAAATATCCTATGCGGGTTACGTTTATTGTCAACATAATCAATATTATAGGCAATTATTCTTTGATTTTCGGACATTTTGGTCTGCCGGCTTTGGGAGTGGAAGGAGCAGCAATTTCTACTGTTGTTTGTAGAGGTGTTTCAATGACGGCATTAGCAATTATTCATACAAAAAAACATATTGACAAATTTCCGTTGGAATGGTTCAGACCTTTCCCTTGGCAGGAGTTGAAAAACGTTTTGAAAATTGGTGTCCCTGCTGCCGGAGAAGAACTTAGTTATTGTCTGTCGCAGGTTGTGATTACGTATTTTATTAATTATCTGGGCAATACAGCACTTGCAACAAGAACTTATTGCGCTAATTGTATTATGTTTGTCAATCTTTTTTGTGTGAGTGTTGTTCAAGGTGGAGGTATTGTGGTGGGTCATCTGATTGGAATGAAAAAAGCCGAAGCCGCTTTCAAAATGGGAAATTTTGTCTACCGTTATGCTTTGATAATTACTTTGGTAATTGGAACATTGTTAGCATTTTTGGGTCATCCTATTTTGAGTTTCTTAACTGATAATCAAGAAATTATCCGTCTTGGAACAATTATCTTTTTTATTGACATTATTTTGGATATAGGCAGGGTTGGAAATATTTTTGCGACGGGAACTCTAAGAAGTACTGGCGATGCTGTTTATCCTGTGATTATTGGTATTATTTTTCAGTGGTCTATAGCCGTAGGAGTCAGTTATTTGTTAGGAATTACTTTCTCTCTTGGTTTAATTGGTATGTGGATTGGTTTTACGTTGGACGAAAATTTGAGGGCGATAATTTTGCGTCGTCGTTGGTTGTCAAAACGTTGGAAAACCAAAACGTTGGTAAAATAAAAACTTTAAAGAAAAAACTTAAAGAAAAATTTCTTTTTGTTGATTATTATCTCTAAATTTACGGCGTAAATATATTTTATGGAAAAGGATTCTCAAAAATGTTCGCCAGAGGATATTCTTACTGATTATCTTTTACGACATAAGTTAAGGAAAACGCCAGAGAGATTTATGATTCTGAGCGAGATTTATAAAATAGACGGTCATTTTGATATAGAATGGCTGTTTAGACATCTTAAAAGTATGAAATGTAATGTCAGCAAGGCCACTATTTATAATACAATGGAGGTCTTGACGGCTTGTCGTCTTGTTATTCGTCATGATTTTGATACGGCAAGAGCAACGTACGAAAAAAATTCAGTGGAAGACCATAATCATACTGTATGTTTAGGATGTGGAAAAGTTGTGGAGTTTAAGAGTTCTGACCTAAAAGAATTGGATAGTATAGCCCAACAGAGTTCAGGATATAAAATTTTTTCCCATAGAATTTATTTATACGGACTTTGTCCTGAGTGTCAAAAAAAAACAAATTTATAGTTTAGAAAAATAATTAAACAAAACTTTATAAAAATTAAAATGAAATTAGACGTATTGTTAGGCCTTCAATGGGGCGATGAAGGCAAAGGCAAAATTGTCGACGTCCTTGCCCCGAAATACAATATCGTAACAAGGTTTCAAGGCGGCCCTAATGCGGGTCATACGTTGAAATTTTCCGGAAAAAAATTTGTATTGCACACCGTTCCTTCGGGTATCTTTACAAATGGAGCAATCAATGTAATTGGTAGTGGTGTTGTGCTTGATCCGGGTATTTTTGCAAGCGAAATTTCTGTTATCGCAAAAGAAAATCCTGAAATTACAAAATGCCTTAAAATTGCAAAAAGGGCAAACCTTATACTTCCTACTCATAGGATTTTGGATGCCGCTAACGAGAATGCAAAAGGTAAGGCAAAAATCGGTAGCACCCTCAAAGGTATCGGTCCTACATATACCGACAAGATTTCAAGAAATGGTTTAAGAGTAGGGGATATTCTTTCTAAAGATTTCAGAGAAAAATTCGATAAATTAACTTTAAGACATCTCAAAGAGATTGAAAATCTTGGTTTTAAGGATTTTTCGTTGGAAGAATTTACAAAAGGCTGGTTTGAAGGTATTGAATGTCTTAAACAATTCGAGTTTGTTGATTCAGAAATGTTTATCAACGAAAAACTTCAAGAAGGCAAGAGCATTTTGGCTGAAGGTGCGCAAGGTACAATGTTGGATATTGATTTTGGTACTTATCCTTTTGTAACAAGTTCTAATACTATTTGTGCTGGTGCATGTACGGGTATGGGTGTTGCTCCTCAAAAAATTGGTGAAGTGTTTGGTATTTTCAAAGCATATTGTACTCGTGTAGGTGCAGGACCTTTCCCGACCGAACTTTTTGACAAAACTGGTGAAGAGTTAAGAGAAAAAGGTGGCGAGTTTGGTGCAACAACCGGTAGACCAAGAAGAACGGGTTGGCTCGACCTTGTTGAATTAAAATATTCGTGTATGATAAACGGCGTAACACAACTTATTGTTACAAAAAGTGATGTTATGAACGGTTTTGATACAATAAAGGCTTGCGTTGAATACGAAATTAATGGTAAACGTACTATGAGTATGCCTTTTGATTCTTCAGAGGAGGTAAAACCGATTTACAAAGAGTTCAAAGGTTGGAAAACTGATATTTCAAATGCAAAAACCGAAAACGATTTGCCTAAAGAATTGCTTGAGTATTTGAATTTTATTTCAGATTTTGTGAAAGTTCCAATCAAGATGATTTCTGTAAGTCCTGATAGGGATGCTACAATTTGTAGATAATAATCACGGCGATTTTATTTAACACCGAATTAAACAAATAAAACAAACAGAAAAGTATGACAAATAAATTAAAATTCAACAAGTTGAACTTTAATTTTACGAATTCCAACGAATAAACATCTTCAATCTAAGATTTGTTTCATTCGCTGCCGCTTGCGGCATTTGTTTAATAGAAATTTCTGTAAGACAATTTCGTTTTATTTGTTTAATTCGGTGTTAAAAAATTTAAATGAAAATGCCGTGGATAATAATTTATTTGCATTATTTGTATTAATAAGTAGAGACACAAATTTTTGTGTCTCTACGTTTTGTTGGTAATTAAATAAAATGGATATTGTTTTTGCGTTAAAACATTTTTTTCTTTCTGGTCATTACAACGGACACAGAGTTCATTCTCCCAATATTTTTAATTTTTTTTTAGGTACATTGTTTTCAAAAGAAAGTTTTGACTATTCTTTGGCAGAGGATTGTCGAAAAAAATTCTTGAACAACAATTCTTCAATTAATGTTCTTTCAATAGGAGCAAAAGGCGATGGAAAGTCAACAGAGAAAAAACGGATTTCTGATATTGCAAAAAAAAGTTCGTCGTATGGAAAATATGGGCGACTTTTGCAACGTATTAGTTCGTATTTAAAGCCCCAAAAAATTCTTGAACTCGGCACTTCGCTCGGAATCGGAACGTTATATTTGTATGCAGGAGAAAAAAATGCTAAAGTTATAACTTTGGAGGCTTCAACGGAAACAGCCGAATTTGCAAAAAATAATTTCAAGAGTTTGAATTTAGAAAACAATATCGAATGTATCAATAAGGCGTTTGACAGCGTTTTTGAGACTATTTTACAGCAAAATCCTGATATTGAACTCTTTTATGTTGACGGAAATCATACTTTTGAGGCAACAATAAGGTATTATAATTTAATTTGTAAATACGCTTTGAAAACTTCAGTTGTCATTTTTGACGATATAAATTGGTCGAGGGAAATGTCAAAAGCATGGTCTGAGATAAAAAAAACAAAAGAGTGTATTGTTTCAATAGAGACTTTTAGAATGGGGATAGTTTTTTTTGACAATAATTTAACGCAAAAAAATTATATCGTCAGGTATTGAAATTTACGAAAAAGTGGTAATTTTGCAGCGTAAAACACAAGTGTACTTTTTATGAAAAGAATTTTAGTTCTATTTGTTTTTATTATTTCATACTCAGGCGTTTACGCTCAGTTTAATATGATTGGAAATGGTTTCAGTCATATTTGGGAATTTTTTAACGAGGCACCGGAATTTTATGTCAAAACCGATACTGTAAATAACGGCAATACAATAGTTTTAACTTGCAAAACTTCCTCTCCGTATCCTTATTATATCTACGAAATTGATGTCAATGACAACGAATGTGTTTCGTTTTGTACGGTCAGCAAAGATTATGAAACTTTACAGACATATTTTGATTTGCTTTCGTCGATAGGCACTCTCGAAAGTGCTGATAGTTCTAAGTTAAACTATGTTTATAGTGTTCCCTCGCATAGCAAAGGTCAGTTGTATTATTCTATAATGCAACCCTATACTAAGAGCGATTTCGTTTCCAAGCGAAATATTTTTTATGTTGTTGTAACTAAAGAGTTACGGTGATAAAAAAAAATATTTTTCTAAGGTTTTTCTGCTAAAAAAAGTGTTGAATAATTGCTTAGAGATTTTTCAAAAATCTTTTGTATAACTATATTTTTAAAACCAATTTTGTCGAGCATAAGCATAAATTCTGTATCAGAATACCAACGAGTTTTCACAACTTCGTATCTTGAAGACAAAATTTCTCCTAAAGAAAAAATCTCGTATTTTGTGTGCATAGTCCTTACTTGGTCTGACAAGTTGAAATCGTCATAATACGAAAATACAAACTCTTGATTGGTTGTATTGTCAAAACATTCACCACCAATTTTCCAAGTTTTGTCGTTTTTTGAGAGTAGGTCGTCCCAAGGAATATAAATGTCTATGGCAAGCCTTCCTCCGCTATCCAAAGCCGAAAAAATGTTTTTCAATGCCTTGATAGCGTCGCTGAAATCTTCTAAGGCACAAAACGAAGCATACGGGACAAAGATTGTACGGTATTTTTTTTCAAACACGTAATTACATATATCCTCGTTTATTCCTTCGCAAATGATTCCCTTTTCTGATAGTTTGTTTAATATATTGCCTGCTCCACAATTTATTTCTAACATTGGCATCTCAAAATCTTTGGTAAGTAGGTCAACATAAAAATTTGTAAAATTATCTTTGTTGATATTTATTTTTGAATACCAAGTAGAAAGTTGTTCTTCAGATATTGTCTCAGTCAATTTTTTTTTAACAGTCATTTAATTTTATTTGTAAATGCAAAATTAATAAAAATTAGCATATCAACAACAAAATAATTGTTATTTTTGCTTAAAATTTAAAGTAAAAAAAATGAAGCAAGAACTTTATAACTATATTTTTGAACTTGATTTCAAAGTAAGAGACTATGAGTGTGATTTACAGGGCATAGTAAACAATGCAGTTTATCAAAACTATCTTGAACATACAAGACATGAATTTTTAAGGACCTCTGGCAACGATTTTGCGCAGATGCATCAACAAGGTGTTAACCCTGTGGTTATTAAGTCCGAACTCGAATATAAAGCACCACTTACAAGCGGAAACGAGTTTACTGTAAAACTTGCTTTAAGACGTATCAATTATGTGAAATTTCAGTTTATTGAAAATATTTATCTGAAAAATTCAGGCAAGTTGATTTTAAATGGTCTTATAACATGCGCCGTTACAATGAATGGTCGTCCTGTAAAAATTGACATTCTCCCTCCGGCTATTTATCAGTTGATGGAAAACAACGAAGATATTTCACCGGTTGAGAAAAAATAAACACATATATATTTGTTTTTTTTTAAGTGATAAAATATTTAGAAGAAAATTGTAACGGACATCTTTTAGAGGCTGGTTTTGAAACAAAAAACGATAGAAATTCTGTTGTTTGTATTGACTCAAAACCATTAAAAGGACTTCCAAAGGATTATGTCTGTGGGTTAAAATTATACAAATCAGACCTTTATATTGTTTATCAAAGAGCAGTTTTAAGGGTTTCAAATGTTGTTTCTGGTAATGAAAGTCCAGATGAAGGTTTTGCTTTGTCAATGCTTGATTATTATAGTTACGAAAAGCCTCAATTGTGTGATTATAAAGGTGAAAAACTATATGCAAGTATAGGTGGCAGGTTTTTTGTACTTGATGAAAATAGTTTAAAATGGAAAGAACTTCAGAGTTTTTTTATTGGCGATAGTTTTGAAAAAACGCCCGATGATAAAATTTTTGTTTTTTCAACAAATCTGCTTTTTGACAACAATTTATTTGGAGTAAAACTTTTTTATCCCGAAAGTGGAGAATTGAAATTTTTTCCATTAGACCAAAAATATGGAAAATCGCCAAATGCTTTGGTTTATGTGCGGCTTTTTTGTTAACAAAATTTTTTTAAGATAATGTCTGACAACGATTTGGAAAAATATTGCCGATATTATCCTTTCGATTTTGAGAGGAATGCTGTCGCTTATTTTTATGAAAAGCAATGGCTGCTACTTGACGGCAAATATCCTTTAAATGAGTATTATGAATGTGGACTTGAAAGTTTCAGCACCGAGGACGGTGTGCCTGAAACCTTGAAAGCCCTTCTGTTGAATCGATTTTTGTTGAGTAACGGTTATTTTACTCATACTGTTGATTTATTTAAACTTTGGTACGAAACATTTTATTTGCAAAACAAATCATAAAAATTATGAAACATATTCTACTTGTTATCAGTCTTTTAATTTTGGTTACAGAAAGTTTTTCTCAAAATATTTTTGGAACTTGTAAGTTCAAAGACGGAGATTCTGTTTATTTGGCCTCCATAAGTCGGGGCGGACTTGTGCCGATTGATTCGTGTTTGGTAAAAAACGGAAAATTTTCTTTAAAAGACCAAGTTGAAGCAACTGTCATAAGGGCAGTTTTGATTATCGAAAACAAAATGCCCGTTGCGGGAACGGAAGTTGTTGTAGAAAAAGGTGTTGACTTAACAATTAATTTCAAGGACAATACTATCGAAATCCCTAATTCAAAGTCTAATGCGGTTTGGAGGGAATTGACTAATTTTGAAGAAAATCAAACCAAGAAAATCGAAAGTTATTGGACCGTTATGGGCGATAGTACAAAAACTATTGAAGAAAAACTCAAAGCCAAATTTGCAATAGATTCTATTACAAACGCTACTTATTCAAAATATGCTCAAGTGATTTACGACAATATTCCTTCTAATATTAGCGGAATGTTGCTTGGACAATATCACTCCAATTTGTCGGAAAGTGATTTAACCAAAATACTTGAAGCCATGAAGAAAAAATCACCAAAAGACCCATATTATCAAGCACTTACAAAAAGAATGGAAATTGAGGCTCAAACCTCAGTTGGACAACCTTTCAAAGAGGTTGCTATGGTGGACATTAACGGAAATATGACTCGTTTGTCAACCGTTGTGAAGGCTAATAAATTGGTTTTGATAGACTTTTGGGCTTCTTGGTGCGCTCCATGTATTGCTGAAATGCCCAATGTTAGAAAAATTTATGCTGCTTATCATGCCAAAGGTTTGGAAATTTACGGTATTTCGTTGGACGAAAATCAAATTAATTGGCTTTCTGCAATTCAGCGACTTGGAATCAATTGGATTCATGTTTCTGACCTTAAAGGTTGGCAATCAAAGGCTGCTCAAGATTATAGTATTCAAAGTATTCCGTCAACATTACTAATAGATTCAACGGGAAAAATAATTGCAAAAAATCTTCGTGGCGCAGATTTGGAGAAAAAAATTGCTGAAATCTTAAAATAATATCACAATATGAAAAATTTTTTTGTTCCGCTTTTGGCGGTTTTATTGCTTTTGACATTCTTTTCGTCGTGTAAGTCGCAAGAGGCTGCTGTAACGCCTTCTGGTGGTAATCCTTTGTCGTTTTCTTCTAACGGCTCTACTGTAACTGCCGTCCTTGAAGGTAATGCTACAACAGGTTATACTTGGGGTTATAAAATCAAAGACAACAGTATTGTAAAGTATGTCAGCGATAAATACGAGACCAATCAAAACGATAAAAATCGTATGATGGTTGGCGTTGGAGGCAAACATACGTTTGTTTTTCAGGCTCAAAAACAAGGTACTACGCTTGTTACTTTCGACTATGCTCAGCACAGAAAAAAAGGCAAAAAAGCGGGCGTTAGAATGTTAATGATTATGGTAGACGGAAGTCTCAACGCTACGGCTGCCGAAGTCAAACGAGGCGAATAAAACTATGAAATATTTTGTAATTTCGGATATTCACGGTAGTGCTACGGCGTTAGAAAAGGCTTTAAGTTTTTTTTATAGTTTTGGTTGCGACAAGATTTTGCTTTTGGGCGATATTCTTTATCACGGACCAAGAAATCCTATTCCAGAGGGTTATGACAATAAAAAAGTCTGCGAAATCCTAAATCCTTTGAAAGATATAATTATCAGTTGCAGAGGCAATTGCGAGGCTGAAGTTTGTCAAATGGTTTTACAATTTCCAACAATGCAAGATTTTAGCGTTGTGGTAGATGAAAACAAAACTATTTTTATGACACATGGTCATATTTACGCTCCTGAGATTAAAATGCCAGATAATTTTGACGTTTTCTTTTACGGTCATACTCATGTCCAAAAACTTGAAAAAACGGTTAACGGACAAATTATTTGTAATCCGGGGTCTACAACTTTTTCAAAGGAAAATTCGCCGCTTGGTTTTGCGATTTACGATAATTTCAAAGTTCAATTGTACGATTTAAGTGGTAGACTTTTAAAAGAGGTATAAAAAAAAGAGGGTTTTCAAAAAGAAACCCTCTTTTTTTTTAATGAATTAGGCGTTTGTCAACTTATTTGACCGGGGGTTAACACCCCCGGCTATAATGTGTCGCCCCGTTGGGGCTTACGCGGTGCGTTTGGGTTTCGAAATTAGAGCCCCAACGGGGCGACACATAATAGACGGGGGTGTGAACCCCCGGCACAATGCGTATTAAAACGCCTTATTCGTTTTTTTTAATAATGAGTTATAACCCTAAATGTCATTGTTTGAGGTCTATCTCCAACATAGAAATCTGAATTTGTTACAAGAAAGATAATTTTTCCGGGTGCGTATTCATATTCTATTGTTGTATCGTAAAAGTGGTTTTCATTGTTTTCAGAATACGAATGATGTCTTGTATACGGCAGTTGATTTTGAAAACCATCGTCATAAACTACGTATGCGTTTACAATACCTATATCGCACATTAAATCAGTAAGTTCGTTGTAATCAAATTCGTAGCGAAAATATTTTTCGTTTGGACTATCGTTTGGTGTACAGAGTTACCAATCTTCGCTTTTAACGGTAAATTCTCCTTTTTCGTAATATACAACTCCGTCTTCTCCGTCCTTTCCCGCCGGACCCATTGGACCGCGCTCGCCTTCGCAACTTACAAAAATGTTTGAAAGCAAAAGCACAGACAAAATTATTAGCAGTTTTTTCATAGAAATTATCATTTTGTGTTAATCAAAATCTTAAAAAAAAGCATTTTACAAAGTGATGATTGACTTAAACAAATCTTTGTTTGAAAGAATCTTTTCTTTGTTACCAAAAACGCAAAGTCCACCACTTGAAATTACATCCTTAATAATAGTTGCAAAATTCCTTATATCTTGAACTTTGCAAGATAATATTTCGTTTCTTTGTTGTTGTATTTCAGAGAATACTTCTTCTCTAAAATACCTTGTGAATGCTTCATTTCCCTCTTGTCTTGCGGTAAGAGGATAATCTTCGGAGGCTATTGCACCGATAATGTATTTTAGCATTTGTTCGTCGTCTGCGTTGAAATTTTCCAAGTAATCAACTGATTTTTTGTAAATTTCGAGAGTCTCTTTCAAGTTTGGGTCCCTGTAAGACGAAAAGCATAGAAGTCCACCGTCAGTAAACGAAAACCAACTGCCGTATGCTCCACCTTTTACGCGGACATTGTTTTGAAGATAATCGTTTGAGAGTATTTTTTTCAAAACGTTTACGTAACCGTTATATTTAAAACCTTTTTTAAGTGCATCAGAGGCAAGCAAAACGTACTGAACTTTGGTGTCAGAAACAAAAGCCTCGTTTTTAACCTTTAGTTTAATTTCCCAATTGTGAAGAGTTGTTTTTTGGGAATTTAATTTTTCAACAAACTCTTTGCATTTAGTTTCAAATATTGGATAATCTTCCTTTTGAATTGTTGTCATAATTTTAACATTGTCTTTGTTGAAAAGAAGATTAGCCGTAAGATTTAGTTTTTGGATTACTGAATCTATTTTTTTGTCGAAATTCTCGTCTAAATCCTTGATAAAGAAGTAGAAATCAAAACCATCAAGAAATTCGTTAACATAATCGTCCTCCATAAAATAGGAGTCAACTCTGCTTTTTACTGCCGAAAATGGGTCAGAATCCAAAGCGTTTTTATTCTGACGGTTACATCTTGTAACGAGTTCCTTTAAGCGAGTTTTGTCGTTCAAAACATGATGATTAACCATTTGGTCTACAAGAAGAAAAACTTTGTCAATATTTTTTGCCAAAAATTTGGTTTTGATATTAAACGATGCCATAATTTCTCTTTGTGACTGTTTGTTAACCTTATGAATTACTGAAGTTGAACTGCTGAAACTTCCTGTATACAAGTCTTGATTGTTGTCAAATTCGGCATAATTATATTTTTCTGTTGACATATTGTCCAAAACCTCAGCCAAAAGTCCAGCGTAGCAAAGCATGTCAAAAGGCAAAGCCTGAAGATTAAATTCAAAAAAGGCATAAACGATTGAGTTTGTAAAAGCCTCGTATCTAAGTATATTGTCTTTGATTTTTACTTGATAATCTTTAGCCTCTTTTTTCAAGTCTTCTTTTTTCAGGTGAGGAATACATTTTAGGGCTTCGGGTGAGTTAGGAGTGTTCATAAAACTCTCCAATTGAATGTTTTCTTCAACTAACTCTTTAATCTTGTTTTTGTCCCAAGAAGAAAACTGTTTCATTAATTCTTCTTGTTCTTTGCCTTGAATTTCGTCTTTTGACTGTTGCTTTGGCGAAAGAGTTAAAAGAAGATTATGATTGTTTTCAAGCAGATATTTTTTGATTAAACCAATCAAAAAGTCTGAAGTTATGACTTTTCTTAATTCGTCAAATTCAATAACTTTAAGAGGGTCTCCGCCGGTAAACCAAGTGTAAAGTGCGCCACTTATTATTTTTATTCCGAGTTGAGAGTCAGCAAATTCCTTTTGAGAAAATTCAAACCTATTCATTACTGCCTCTATCAGGTGATTAGCGATGCCGGTTTCAATTGTTTTGTTAAGCGAATCAATAATAAGTTTTTTGAATTTTTCCGACACATTACCTTTGCAACCGTAGGCTGTAAAAGACAAAATTGTTTGTTGCAATGGTTCGATGTTGAAAGAAATTTCATCGCCAAAACCTTCTTTTACAAAACTTTGTCTTATGATTCCTGATTCTTGACCAACAAGTATTTCGCTTAATACAAAAAGACCAAAAACGTCTTCTGTTTGATTGTTGTTGCAAGTTACAAAATTGTAGGATAAGTATGTAGAATCATCATAAAGGCTTGGATAAAACTTTTCGATTGTCTTTGGCAAACTAAACGGTTTTTGATTTTCAATTTCATAGTTAAGACCTCGTTTTGTGTATTTTGACAAGTAGTTTTTGTCAAGGAAATCGAGTTCTTGTTCCATGTCAGCATCGCCAAAAAAGTATACGAAAGAGTTTTCGGGGTGATAATATTTCTTATGAAACTCCACAAAAGCCTCTTGAGTGAGAGTCGGAATTTTTTCGGGGTCGCCGCCAGAACAATTACTGAAACAATTGTCAGGAAAAAGTTCTTTCATCATAAAGTTGTACATCAAGTTTTGTGGGTCAGAAAAAACACCTTTCATCTCGTTGTAGACAACACCCGTGTAGTGAGGCATAGAATTTTCATCGTCCATTACAATTCTCCAGCCTTCTTGTTTTAAAATTCTATTGTCAGTATAAATTCTTGGATTAAAAACGGCATCAAGATATACGTCCATAAGGTTGAAGTAATCCTTGAGGTTTGTTGAAGCGCAAGGATACATCGTGAAATAATCAGCCGTCATAGCGTTCAAAAAAGTGAATAGCGAACCTTTCAAAAGTTCGTCAAACGGACTTTTGACGGGATATTTTTTGGAGCCGTTAAGGACAGAATGTTCCAAAATATGCGCAACGCCCGAATCGTCGTAAGGCATAGTTTTGAAAGCAATGCAGAAAGTTTTGTTTGGATAATCTCCTTTAAACTTTACAATTCTTGCGCCCGAAAGATTATGAATAAGGTAATAAGCCTCGCAATTGTAGTCTTTTATGTGTTTTTGTGCTATTAGGGTGTAGTTTTGATTCATTTTTATTGACAAATTAATTTTGAAATTATTTCAACTTTTGCTTTAAGGTCTTCTTTGTTTTCTGCCTCGCACAAAAGTCTTAAATATGGTTCAGTGTTGGATTTTCTAATATTGAACCACCAATTTTGATATTCAATTCTGTAACCGTCAAAATCGTAAAAAGCCAAAGGTTTTTCTTTTTCAACAAAAAAGTTTTTCACTCTTTCCATTGCAGAATCTTTGTCTTTAATCTTGAAATTAATTTCGCCCGAATTGTAATAGTGCGTTATTTCGTCGATTAGTTCAGAGAATTTTTTGCCTTGTTTTTTTAGGTCACTGACAATTGAAAGTATAATCGAAGCGGCTAAAATTCCAGAGTCAGAATAGAAAAAATCTTTGAAATAGTAATGACCCGCAAATTCACCGCCGTAAAGACCGTCCAACTCTCTAAGTTTTGGAGCGGCGTTAGCGCGTCCTACTTTCCAAGTTTCTACTTTTGCGGAAAATTTTTCCAAATATTCGCTAACCGATTTTGAAGTTCTAATGTCTTGCAAAACGATTGTGTTTTTTGGTGCATTTTTTAAGAAATAATTTGCCATTACAGCAATTATTAAGTCGGGTTTAACGTGTCGTCCCAAATCGTCCGAAAAAACAACGCGGTCGGCATCGCCGTCAAAAACCAAACCAATATCCAAGCCTTTTTCTTTTACTAACTCTCTTATTTGAAGTGTGTTTTCTTCCAAAAGTGGGTTAGGGGAGTGATTAGGAAAACTACCGTCAGCCTTATCGTTGATATAGAAGAAATCATCTTTCCAAATATCTTTTATGATAACGGCAGCGGCTCCATTTGAAACATCAACACCAACTTTAATGTTGGAGAAATCTGCTAAAAATTTTTGTTGAAATTTTATATAATCCTCTTTTATATCTTTTTTGATAACTTTACCTAAAGTTGTTTTCGGTTCAATTTTTTGTGTTGAAGCAAGTTTCAAAAGTTCTTCCAAGCCAGTATCAAAACCGACAGGAAGAGCATTTTCTCTTGAAATTTTAAGCCCGTTGTACTCTTTAGGATTGTGTGAGGCTGTGATTTGGACACTTGCCTTAAACCCATAGTTTGCTGTTGCAAAATATACCATCGGTGTTGTTGAATTGCCGATGTCAAAAACATTTGCACCTGCCTCGGTAATTCCTTTTGTTAGAGCCTCGAAGATTTCGTCGGAAGATAATCTAAAATCTCTGCCGACAATAATTTCTTGTGTTTTAAGAAGTTGCGGCAAGAAAAAACCAATTTTATAAACATCTTCTTTGTTGAAATCTTTGTTGTAAATTCCTCGTATATCGTAAGCGTGAAATGCGTTTTTCATATTCTAAAAAAAATATTTTTTGTTATCCTACAACTTTAGTTCCGTCTTCAGCAGTAGCCGCATAGAATTTACATTCATGACCAAATTCTTTGGTATAAAGCGGCAGAATTGTGTTTTTGTATTCTTCCAATTTGTCTGCTTTTATAAGGCTTAATGTGCAGCCGCCAAAACCGCCGCCCATCATTCTTGAACCTAAAATATAATCCATTTGTTTGGTTTTATCAACCAAAAAGTCAAGTTCTTTGCAAGATACTTCGTAGAGTTTTGAAAGTCCGTTGTGAGATAAATAAAGAAGTTCTCCAAAACGAGTTAAATTATTGTTGTTAAGAGTATTGCACGCTTCAATAACTCTATTATCTTCTTCTATTACATATTTGCAACGGTTGTAGACTGTATCGGTTATTTCACCGATTACGCTTTGAAGTTGCTCAATATTTGCATCGCGTAGGTTTTTTATTTGAGGGTATTTTTTTTGAAGTGCTTTTACACCCATAGCACATTCTTCGCGTCTTGTGTTATACTCGCTTGAGGCTAACGAATGTTTTACTTTGCTATCTGTCAGCACAAAAATATAATCTTTGAGTTCCAGTTTAGAGTATTCGTATTCAAGGTTTCTGCAATCGAGTCTTACGCAGTGGTCTTTTTTGCCGAAAATGCTTGCAAATTGATCCATAATTCCGCATTTAACGCCAACGTATTCGTGTTCGGATTTTTGACCAATTTTTGCCATTTCCATTTTGTCGAGATTGAGGTTGAAAAGTGTTGAAATTGCAAGGCAAAGTCCGCTTTCGAGAGCCGCCGAACTTGACATTCCTGCTCCAACTGGTACATCGCCGCCAAAAACGCAATTGAAACCACCTATTTTGTAACCTTTTTCTTGTATAATTCTTGTGATTCCATATAAGTATGATGCCCATTGTTCTTTTGGGGTTTCTTTCTGTGAAATTTCAAATTCGCAAAAAGAGCCGTAGTCAAACGAGTTGAGACACACTTTGTTATCATTTCTTAAACCTGCTGCAAAATAAATTGCTGGACTTACTGCACATGGCAAAACGTATCCTTCGTTGTAGTCGGTATGTTCGCCGATAAGGTTTATTCTACCCGGAGCGCGGATTAAAAGAGGTTTTCCGCTGTAAAGTTCTTTATACTTTTTTTCAATTTGTTCTAATAAAGAATTATTCATTTTATGATGTTTTTAAAAAATTTTTTTTATTTAAAAGCAAAGGTAAATTTTTTTTTTGAAAAAATGAAATAAAAAAAGCCGCAACTTAAATTTTCTGTGCGGCTTTTTTATATTACAGCAAATTAAACAACAAATTATTTTTTTCCGTTTTGATTATTTTGTCCATCGTTTTGTCCGTTTTGATGGTGTTGCTGACCATTGTGATTGTGCTGGTTTTGCTGACCATATTGTCCGTGGTGCGGATTTCCATGATGCTGTCCGCCGTGATGTTTGCCTTTGAAATTTTTTCTTTGAGTATCAAATCTTAAACGTTGTTCGTCCGTTAAGATTTTTCTGAAATCTTGAATACCGGCTTCACGGATTTTCATTTTTTCGATTTTGAGTTTGCCGATTTCTTCAACTGTTTTGTTGATTTCGTTCATGTCGGCTTTATCGGCGGTGCGCAAAGTCTGAAGATGTGCTTTCTTTTCTTTAATCTGATTTTCAATAGGCAACAGTTGTTTGTCTTGTTTAAACTTTAAGTCTTTCATTTGTTTTTTTTGGTCATCGGTAAAGCCGAAATCTTTGCAGCATTGACTTACTGGACACTCTTTTTGTTTTGAATCGTTAGCATTGTTTTGATTTGCTTTTTGTGCAAAAACCGCCGATGATGAAAAACTAAACATAGCGGCGAGTGTCAAAAATAAAATTTGCTTTTTCATAGAATTTGTGATTTTAATTTGTGATACTTTTTTTTCTTAATTAAACGTTTGCCATTTTGACAGAAAAAAAGAAAAAACGTTTAAAACTTTGGGTTCTAAAAAAACGTTAAAAAAAATGCAAAAAAATTTGATACTTAGAAATTTCTTTCTTTTTATCACTTTTTTTATTATTTTAATTTGTAATATGTTGATATATCGCTTAATAATAAAAATATTTTAATTAATAAAAAATTTATTTTCTTAGTATGCAATAATATTTTTTATATTTGCAAGTGTTTTTTTGAGAGTTTCATGTTTTATGTATTAATTTTTTTTATCTATTTTTGTGCATGGCAATTTCATTTAAACTTTTTAACACCGAATTAAACGAATAAAACGAATGTGTTTAAAAAGAAATCGCAGTGATTTTTGTGCTGAAAATTTTTTTACATAAAAAAAACGGAATATGATATCACATCACATTCCGTCCAAAAAAAATGAAAAATGAAAATGAAAAATATTTATTTACTTTTAGTTTTTAATCACACTGAATATTATATCATAAACCGTGCCATAAGTCTTAAAAAAACTATGGCACGGTTTATAATTTTTTTTATATTTTTTTTTGTTAGACTTCAAATTCTGAAAAATCTGCGGTTTCAATATTGTCGGAAACAGCCTCTGACTTTGCAAAACTAAAATTATCTGATAAAAGAAGATTTTGAAGCGTTAACGAAGGGTTTTGATACATCAAATCCGATAATTCAATAAAATCGCGTATAACTTCTCTTGGAGTTATATTTGTATCGGCACCGATACGTGAAAATTCGGTTTTGATAAAAACTTCTAAATCGCTGTCAGATAGTTTATTATCGTAACCGTAAAGCCCAGAGTGCATGGTTGAAAGTTTTTCGCACAAAACCAACATTTCTTCAGCCGAAAGAGCCTCAAGTCTAATTATCGGTGCTAACAAATCCCTTGCTCCGGGTCTTGAAAACTTACCTTCAGAAAGTCTTGAACGCAGAGCCTCATAACTAAAAATGCCTCGTCTTTTGTCTTCAACTGTTTGCGGTGTTGCGCCCATGATGATTCCAAGATATTTTGCTTTGCCTTGAAGCGTGTCGTTGTACATCGTCAACATTTTTTCGTAGTTGTATTGACGTGTAATCGCATTTGGAATTTTATAAATGTTGACAAGTTCGTCAATAAAAATAATCATTCCTGTATAACCTGCTTGCGAAAAAAACATTGCAAAAATTTTCAAATATTCGTACCAATCATCATCGGTGATTAGAATATTGATTCCAAGTTCTTCTTTTACTTCTTTTTTGGTGTTGTATTCGCCTCTAAACCAACGCAATACCTTTGCTTTTAGCATATCATCGCCTTCCAAATAAGCGTGATAATACGTTGTTAAAAGTTTTGCAAATTCAAAACCGTGCACAAGTTCGCTAATCGAAGAAATCACTTCTTGAATTTGTCTATCAACACTATTTTTGAAGTTTGGGTTTTCAAAATCCAAACCCGTTTTTATTGCCGTCTGACTTTGAACACCGCTAATCCACTTGTCCAAAATAAGTGTCAGCGCACCGCCTTCGGGTTTGGTTTTGACAGATAAGTTTTTGATTAGTTCTCTATAAGTTGCAAGCCCTTGACCGTGAGTTCCTTGCAATCGTCTTTCGGGTGAAAGGTCTGCATCGGCAACAACAAAACCTTTGTCCATAACGTAGTTTCTTATCATCTGAATCAAAAAACTTTTGCCCGAACCATAACGCCCTACTATGAAACGACATGCGGCTCCACCTTCCATGATGATTTCCACATCGTGCAAAAGGGCTTTGATTTCATTTTTTCTTCCAACGGCAATGTAAGGAAGTCCTATTCTTGGCACAACACCACCTTTTAGTGAGTTTAAGACGGTTTGTGCGATACGTTTTGGGATTTTAATGTTGTCTGAAGTCATTTTTTGTTGTTATCTTAAAGCATAAACCAAGAACACTAATGCTGAGTTCCAATTGATAGCAATTTCGTTTGTTGTGTAACTGCTATGACTGTCAACATAACGCATTGCGGGCGTATTGAATTTATAAAGCGAATCTGGCACGTCGCCGCCTGCTTTTTCGTAAGGTCCACCGCAGAGATAACCCGGTACTGGGTCATCGATGCCGTCAGCAACGGTTCTTCGGTCATGAACATATTTTACAGGATTAGAACCATGACCCGTTACATAACAATAATCCAATGGATTACGTCCTAAAATATAATGCAAACATGCCTCTGCTGCTTCAATATATTTAATAATTCCAGTTTCTTTGTAAGCGGTCAAAAGTATTAAACCGTCGTTTGCAGCAACAGAATTAGACCCCCAAGGAAAAACGGTTAGAGGCGTAGCGTATGCCGAATTTTCGTAATCTTTGAGAAGTTTTTCCGAAAGTTTCATAAAGCCGTCTTTGAAAAAAGTATAAAAATCTTCGTCGAAAAGTTCCTTGTTTTGTTTATGGTTCAAAACCGATGCAATACCTAAGCAACTTGTTGAATCCCAAGCAGGTACTTTAAACGCAAAATCTTCTTTTTTAATATTTTTCAAGTACGTTTTGTCTTTTGTCAACAGCACCATTTCAAGAGCCGCCCAAGTAAACTCGTCGCGAATTTCGGTGTCGTTGTACATGCCAGTAAAAACGCCTTCAGGATTTTTGTCATAAAGAACTTGAGGATTTTTTTCTGCCCATTGCCAAGCACTTAATGCGGCTTGTTTCAAACTGTCTTGAAGCCCCGGAAGTTCTGTT
>CAJOGF010000026.1:29084-35823 GCA_905233995.1 uncultured Bacteroidales bacterium
TGGCGCAGACAGCAGCAAAATCCAATGCGGCTGTTGTTGATTTTTTTATCATATAACGCTCGTCTTTATCGTCTTCAGGCATAATCATTCCGTTGAAACCCAAAGCCGTAAGTTTATGATACACACCGCCATCGTCCTTATCCTGCATTGTAAGATACCAACGCAAATTTACTAACAATTCGTCCAAAATATCGGGCAAATTATTTTTGCTTTCAGGAATATTCAGCGATAATTTTTTGCAGAAATCAGGAAAAAGTTCTATTGTGTTGAGAATTTCCCACATCGTTATTGACGAATTAACAACGTATTTGTTGTAATCGCCTGCATCATACCAGCCTCCGGGCGAACTTACAATGTCTCCTTCTTTCTTTTTAGGACCTTTAGCCGAGGCGTGGATTTTTATTTTATCGTCAGGATGAGCCTTCGGACGAGCGTATTTTCCGCCAAATTCGGGCAAAATTTCTTCGCTACAACGGGCAAAATAATACGATTTCATTGCATCGAAAGCAAGATTGTCATAAATTTCATTACCAATTGCAAAGGGAAAAGAATTTTGTACGCCCGAAGATTTCAAAACAAAAATGCCTTCGGTGCTGAAATCCGAAAAGTCAGCAAGTTTTACTTTCGTTTTGGAATATTCCCATTCTTTGGCTTGAGAAAGTTTGCCTTTGTAAACAGTTTTTTGACTTTTTACATCTATGATTTCAAAGTCATCGCTTTGATTTTCAGGAACTACGGCTATTTTAACTGAATGTGTTTTGTAGCCTATTTGGTCAACTTTAATCATTTGGTCAGAAGTTGACTCTCTTTCTTGTTTTGATTGTGTGTTGCCGCAACCTATTAACAATATTGAGGCAAGCGAAAGGATTGTAAATGTTCTTTTTAGCATAATTTATATTGTGTAATTGATTGAAATAAAAAACGTGCAAATATATAAAACAAAATCGTTTATTTAAAAAAAAACATTTACATTTGTGGAAAATTAACAAAAATGCTTGATATTCATACACATTTTAATTTTCAAGGATTGATTGATGTTTCCGAAGATTTTTCTTTGGTTGAAAAATCAGTGGTGTTTTCGGTTGGTATTCACCCAAACAAACTAAAAACTATTTCTAACTTAGAGGATTACTTAGAAAATATTAAACTTTTGGTTAACGATAAAAAATGTGCCGCAATAGGCGAATGTGGTCTTGATAAGTTTGCTCAATTGGATTTGGTTCAACAAGAAAAAGTATTTTTAAGTCAAGTTGAAATCGCAAAACAATATTCAAAACCGCTTATAATTCATTGTGTTAGACTTTTCAACGAGGTTGAAAGAATTTTAAAACAGCAGAAATTTTCTTTGCCTGTTGTTTTTCATGGTTTTAATGCTAACCAAGTTGTTGTAAAGCATTTGTTGAAGTCGCCTAACTTTTATTTTTCGTTATCAGAAAAAATGCTTCAAGAAAAAAACAATATCTTTAAGTCTTTATCTTTGATTCCGTTAGAAAAGATTTTAGTGGAAAGCGATACCGACCAAAATACAGATTTTTATGGTCTTATAAAAAAAATTGCTGAAATAAAACAATTTGATTTCCAAGTTGTTAAGACAACTATTGAAACTAATTTTAAAAACATTGTTCTGTTATGAAAAAAAAAGTGTTGCTGCTTTTGATTGTTTTGGTTTTGTGTAGTTTTCAAAATATGGTTTTTGACATAAAACCAAACAAAGATTGCAGAAATTTGGGTACTGCAAAAAATTTAAACGGAAAAACTTACGTGCTTTTGCTTTTTGTCAGTTACAAAACTTATCCTAATTGGAAACCTGAAGAAACAAAAATTGTTTACAATCAAATTTATCAAGCCTTCAATTGGATAAAACTTCAGTCCAAAGGGTACGGTGTTAACAATGATTTTTCGCTTTTTGTGTTGGGAGAAAAAGAAAGTATCAAAATGGATTATATGGTTAAAGGACCGTTTCAAGGGGATTATTCCAATCAGATACTCAACAATGCAATGTATGCTGCGGGATATTCCAAAAATTTCAACTTTTTTGACTACGTAAAACAGCAAGGAGATTATAATAATTGTCTTGTTTTGGTTTGTAGCAATTCTTCGGGCAGAGGTTATGCTCTTCCTGAAAATCTTGAAACGTACCAATATAATGTAAAATACGGTTATAATCCTATTCTGTTGGAAGGTTGTATGCTTTTTCAGTATTATACCGATGGTCAGCCGTTGTATGCTTCCACTATAGCGCACGAAATTCTTCATTTGTTTGGAGCCGCTGACTTGTATTCGGTATATTCTGATTCGCAATTGAGTGCAAAATGCGAGAAATATTTTCCAAATTCTATTATGCACAGAATAGGGTCTAATTTCGATAATCTTGAAATAGACCCTCTAACTGCTTTTTTAACAGGACTTTCCAACAAATACGAGAGTTGGTATCAAGAGTTTATCAACGCCAATTAATTTGAAAGAGTTAAATGAAAATTGTCGGCAAAATCCTTTTGAACTTCTTTTAGTTTTTTGTCGGCATTTTTTATTGTTGCGTCCAACTCCTTGTATTTGCTATCCCAACGGACTCTAACTTCGGGAGTAAATTCGTTTTCAGGAATTTTGTATATTCTTACAAGTTCGTCCGCTTGGTTTTCAGCAACATCTTTGTATGTTGATAGATAATCCAAAACTGCCATCTTGAGCGTTTCGCCTTCTGGTATTGGAGTTATGTTTTTAATATTGTCTATCGCCTCCAAAGTTTGGCTTTGAAACTCTATTAAAGCCGAATCCATTTTTCTTGCAACGTAGGTGTCAAAAGTTGAAAGAAGACCGTCATAAGCGATTACAACCTTTTTTTGTTCCGCCATAATCATATCATTATATAAGGCGGCTTGTTTTGGTGACGGCTTGCACGAAGACAAATACATCGCACCAATAGCAGAAATTATAACAACTAATCGTTTCATTCTATTTGTTTTTTGTGTTAGTTTGAATGTTTTGATATGCACTTTCGATTTTTGAATTTGCTTCGTTTAGTTGTTTTTTTACTTGAGAATCCAAATCGTCCCATCTTTGTCTTAAAGCATCGCTGAAGGCTGTATCAGGTAGTTTGTAAATTCTAACTTGCTCTATTGCTTGAGTTTTCGCGATTGCTTTTATAATAGCGATTTTTTCGCAAATGGCTTTTGTTAAATCAGCGTTTTGACTAAGTGATTCCATTTGTTGCATTTGAGTTTCTGCTTTTTCAACGTAAGAGTTTAGTCCCTCAAGAGCGGCATCCATAGTGGAGGCGTGATAAGTTTGATAAGAATCGTCAAGAACTCTAAATGCGCTGTCAAGAGCCTTATTGACAAGCATTTGTTGGTCAGCCGAGGCTTTTATTTGTTGCTGCGACGGTTGACACGAAAGTATACAAGCACAAGAAAGTGCAGAAAGAGTTAAATATTTTATTGTTTTCATTTTTTTATAATTTTTGTTTCTGAAAAAACTCTGCAAATTTATAAAGAAAATATAGGATTTGAAAATAATTTTGACACTTTTAAAAAACGTTAATTTAAAGCCAAATTTTATAAAAACAATTGTAATTGAAAACCTTATTTTGTAATTTTGCGTTACAAAAAAAATCTTTTTAAAGATATGACACAAATTGTTGATATTAAAGAATTAAACGAGAAAATAAGTAAAGAAAGTTCGTTTATTGACCTTGTAACTATGGAAATGTCAAAGGTCATTGTCGGACAAAAACAACTCACCGAAGGACTTTTAATTGGGCTTTTAAGCAACGGACACATACTTTTGGAAGGTGTTCCGGGTTTGGCTAAAACTTTAGCAATTAAAACATTGTCTCAAATAGTGGAGTCCAAATTCAACAGAATTCAGTTTACACCAGACCTTCTTCCTGCCGATTTGCTTGGTACGATGATATATTCTCAGAAGAACGAAGAGTTTGTTGTTAAGAAAGGTCCTGTATTTGCCAATTTTATTTTGGCAGACGAAATCAACCGTAGCCCTGCAAAGGTTCAAAGTGCGCTTTTGGAGGCTATGCAAGAGCATCAGGTTACAATTGGTGAAGAAACTTTTAAACTTGACGACCCGTTTTTGGTTTTGGCAACTCAAAACCCGATAGAGCAGGAGGGTACTTATCCTTTGCCTGAGGCGCAAGTAGACCGTTTTATGTTGAAAATAATTGTTTCATATCCCAAAAAAGACGAAGAGAAACTTATTATACGTCAGAATATTACGGGAGAATTTCCTAAGGCTAACAAAATCCTTACCGCCTCTGACATTATTCGTGCAAGAGAGATTGTAAAGGAGGTTTATATTGACGAAAAAATTGAGCAATATATTGTTGATATTGTATCGGCAACAAGGACTCCGGGTGATTATCAGTTGGATAAATTTAAAGAACTTATCAGTTATGAAGCCTCTCCGAGAGCAGGAATTTCGCTTGCAAAGGCTTCTAAAGCATACGCCTTTATTAAAAGGGGTGGGTATGTAATTCCTGAAGATGTAAGAGCGGTTTGTCATCCGGTGTTAAGACATCGTATTGGACTTAGTTATGAGGCAGAGGCTCAGAATATTACAACGGAAGAAATCGTTAGCGAAATTCTTAACGCAGTTCAAGTGCCTTAATTTTCGTAATTCGTAATTCATAATTCGTAATTCATAATTATGGAAACTTCCGAAATTTTAAAAAAAGTAAGGAAAATAGAAATCAAGACGCGCGGACTAAGTAATCATCTTTTTGCGGGAGAATATCATAGTGCGTTTAAGGGGCGTGGTATGTCGTTTTCTGAGGTCAGAGAGTATCAATATGGTGATGATGTTAGAAATATTGATTGGAATGTTACCGCTCGCTACAACCGTCCTTATATTAAGGTGTTTGAAGAGGAAAGGGAGTTGACTGTAATCATTTTGGTTGATGTCAGCGGCTCTACCGACTTTGGGACAATAGAAAATTCCAAAAGGGATTTTATTACGGAAATAGCGGCTTGTTTGTCGTTTTCGGCAATTTCCAACAACGATAAAATAGGTGTGATTTTCTTTTCGGATATAATTGAAAAATTTATTCCGCCCAAAAAAGGAAGGTCGCATATTTTGCGTATTATCAGAGAGTTGTTGACTTTTAAACCAAAGGGCAAAGGTACAAACCCTGCTCTTGCGCTTGAATATCTTACTCGTGTGATAAAGAAAAGAAGTACTGCTTTTTTGATTTCTGATTTTATTTGCGGTGATTTTTCGTCGGCTTTAAGAGTTGCTTGTCATAAACATGATTTAATGGCTCTTAACGTTTATGACCCCGGTGATATGACATTGCCAAATGTAGGTCTTATTAATTTGCAAGACTCTGAAACTGGCAAACTTATCATGGTGGATACCTCAAGTAGCAAAGTGCGAGAGGCTTTTGAAAAAAATGCCAAAAAACGTATGGAAAAAACTGCCGAGATTTTTAAACACCTTGGTGTTGATTGTGCAGAAATTTCTGACGGCGAAGATTATGTTAAGCCGCTGATTAAACTTTTTAAGTCAAGGTAATGAAATATTTGGAGTTTAAAATATTTGTTTTAATTATTCTTTCTTCTTATTGCGTAAAGGCGCAGACAGTAAATGCGGTTTTGGATTCTTCGGTTGTGGAGTTTGCAAATCCTGTTAGGCTTAAAGTTTCTGCTACTGTAACCTCAGGAAACAAAACGTA
This sequence comes from uncultured Bacteroidales bacterium, assembly GCA_905233995.1. Lineage (GTDB taxonomy): Bacteria > Bacteroidota > Bacteroidia > Bacteroidales > UBA3824 > UBA3824. The sequence continues at coordinate 34,765 of CAJOGF010000026.1, forward strand.
TTTTCCTAATCTTAAAGAATTGTTTAAAAACAGTCCGTTGGAATTGTTGAGCGAATTAAAACCTGATACTTCGGTTTCTCAAGACCGCAAAATGGTAACGTTTACTCATACATACGTAATTACTTCGTTTAAAGATACTTTGCTTTATGTGCCGAGGCTTCCGATAAGAATTGGAAAAGATACTCTTTACACCGATTCGTTGTCAATAGCCTTTACTCTTTTGCAAAATATCGATTCTACTTTTTTATCAGAAATCGACACAACTAAGATTATGAAAGTTTTTGACATTAAAGATGTCAAGAATGCGCCATGGACTTTTCAGGAGTTTTGGGCGAGATTTTCTAAGTTGATTTTGATTTTGTTGATAGTTGCTGTTTTGGCTTCGGTTTTAACTTATATGTATATCCGTTGGAAAAACAACAAACCGATTTTGCCGGTTATAAAGCCAAAAGAGCCTGCCGACAAAACGGCATTAAGAGAACTCGAAAAACTAAAAGAAGAAAAACTTTGGCAACAACAAGAGCGTACAAAAGAATATTATTCGCGTTTGACAGAAATCTTAAAACGTTATATTTCGGATAGATATTCAACATCTGTTATGGAATTAACCTCAATGGAAACTCTTGAAAAACTTGCAGATTTTGTTGACCCAAAAGATGATTGTTATCAAGGTTTAAGGTTTGTGTTTTCGATTGCAGATTTTGTAAAGTTTGCTAAAATGCAGCCTTTGCTAAATGAAAACGAAAAGGCTCTAACCAATGCTTTTGATTTTGTTGAAAAAACTAAAAAAGTGGTTGTAGAAAGCGAAAATAAAGAAGAGGAAAAAAATGTTTGAATTTACACAATTTGCTTTTCCAAACCGTTTGTGGTTTCTTTTGGTATTGTTGCCGCTTGGGGTTTGGTATTTTTTTAAAGTCAAGAATTTCAGCCCTACACTCAAATTTTCGTCTCTTGAAGGCTTTGGTGCCGAAAAGATGACTTTTAGAAAAATTTTGGCGTATGTACCTTTTGTGCTTAATTTTTTGATTATTGGCTTAATGATATTTGCTATCGCAAGGC
>CAJOGF010000027.1 GCA_905233995.1 uncultured Bacteroidales bacterium
ACTAAAAAAACAAAAAATCTATTTTGAAGTTTTCTCAGCCGACCACTTCATTGCATTTAAGTCAAAAACCAAAGTCCATATACCAGACTTACCGTCAATATCGGTAATCGTTCCAACCGTAGTCCCCTGCACTGCAACAGTAACGCCTATCAAAGGCTGGGCACTCTCATCTGTAACTTTTCCCGACAAAGTCTTTTGCGAAAAAGCCGAGACAGAGAGACCAATAAATGTTATACATAGCAGCAATCTCGCTATAATATAACGCAAATTTAATGTCTTACAGTCCATTTTTTTAATTTTAATTGTTTTAAGTAATATTAATTTAACTGATTAAAAATTAGTATTTTACACTAAATACAAAAACGCACGATTTTGATTTTAACGCGAAATAAAGGTACAAAAGAAAATTATTATTTGCAACAATTAATTAATTTTTTTTTAAACTTTTTTTCGCATACTTTTTACTTAATTTTTATGTTGCAAATTTAAATTATTGAAAAAAAAACAATGAATTTTTAACACTAATTTTCAATAAAAAACCTCGCAAACGATTGCGCAAACGATAGCAAATAAGGCGTGTCGAACATTTTCAACACGCCTTATTATATATAATAGAACTAAAAAAACAAAAAATCTATTTTGAAGTTTTCTCAGCCGACCACTTCATTGCATTTAAGTCAAAAACCAAAGTCCATATACCAGACTTACCGTCAATGCAATTGCGATTGAATATTGGTTGTCCCATGACGATTTTGGTCCGTAAGTTTTATTGTCTTTATCGCTAACATTAAAATTAGCATAATCAGTAGTAAAAGTAATTGAACCTTTATATGTACCATCATCTTGTTTTGACAACACACCAAGTGCTTCTCCAGAAGTAAGACTAATAGTCAAAACATCTTCTCCTGAAGTAGCCTCTGGATTATCTTTTGGAAGCAAATCGTTAATAGTCATTTTACCTGCAAAAACATTCAAGGCCTCAGCAGGCGAACCGTCCGACAAAAAACCACCCATAGTATAACCGTTATAGGCAGCATAACATTCTGGTTCCCAATAAAAAACACCTTTACAACGGCTGACCTCTTCTTTTGCTCGTATAACAGTATTTACAATAGCGCGTTTTCCATTCCAAGATGCAATTGCAGAAGTTCCAAGTTCGCAAATCATAACATCTTTGTTATATTCGCTGACAACTCGATTTAAATTGTTTATACAAGCATCAATATAACTCTCGTACCAATTCGAGGAATTGTAATAAGGATATAAAGAAACGCCGAGAATATCATAATCAGCATTTCCGGCTTTCATAATATTCAAAGCCCAAGAAAGTTTGTCCCAACTCTGCCCATTAGCCAAATGAACAATTGTTTTTGCATTCGGGAAAACTTCTTTAACGGCTTTGGTTCCAGAAGTAACCATTTTAGCAAAATTATTGTTATCCTTGCTCATTGCACCGTTTATTGAAGTTTCTGTGCCGTCAGATTGAGTTTTCATCATACCAGTTTGTGTTTCGTTGCCGATTTGAACCCAAACTACATCAATACAGCCGTCCTTTAATTTTGTTAAAGCCTCTTTTGTATAGTTATAAACTTGACTTGCAAGCGATTCAACCGTTTCGATATTATCCCACGCTTTTGGTTTATACTGTTTTGAAGGGTCAGCCCAAGTGTCTGAATAATGAAAATCTATCATTATCGACATTCCTTGCGCTTTGGCTCTTAGGCATTTAGATAAAACATCATCTATATCACACATTCCGTTAGAACCAGAAGTTTCAGGATTAACCCAAACACGAAAACGCGCTGCATTAAAACCAACACTTTTTAATAAAGCAAAACATTCGGTTTCTTTGCCGTCAACACTTCTGAATTTGATGTTTTCGGCTTCCATAGGCGTTACCCAAGAAGGGTCGCAACCATAGGCAAAAGTAATCTCGTTTTGTGGCGTTACGGGGTCAACCGTAGAAGAATCAGAAGTAGGATTGTCAGGTGTTTCTGATTTACTTTTCTCGTCTTTGCTACACGAAAAAAAAGCAAGCAAAGAAACAATGCAAACTAAACTTAATGTATAAATTCTTTTCATATCTTATAAAATTATTAGTAAAAAATTAATAAACAACAATATAAAACAAGACCATTGCGTTTTCTGACACATATTGTTATCAAAAAACACAACAGTCTTAATTTTTTATAATTTTAACAAAAAACTTTTACTACTTACTCTTTCCAACAAAAGAAAGAATTCCAACTGCGCAAGCCTTTTTGTTTCCTTCACCAGCCTTAAAACGAATTGAAATGTAGTACATTGCCGTTTTATTGCAGATAAAATCAAAAGATTTTCTGTCTGACTTGGTTGTTTTGTCGTAAGTGCTACCCCACGGTTTAGAATTTTCAGGATGTTCACCGTCGTACAACGTCAAAACCACTTGATCCTGAAAACCGTCGGGGGCGCAAAGTGAAAATCTGTACTGCGTTCCCTTGTTAAGAACGACTGTCCATTTCATACCCGTTTCTTCGTCGGCAGCATCACGTTTCAACTTCGTATTAAAATCACGAAGATATATGGCTTTTTCTGTTTGAGTCGCACACTGATATACAACTTGTTGTTTACATTGCGCATCTGCCTTTGAGGTTGTCATTGCGAGAGCCACAATTGCAAAAACTAATATAATAAACAGTCTCTTCATATTATAAAGCAATTAATTTATAATTTTGTTACGAATCTTTTCTGTTACAGTAATAATTTCCGAAAGTTCCTCTGTGGAAACCGTTACGATACTTTCTTCATTTTGTTCTATCACACCGTCTTCACGGGAAGGAACATTGTCTTTTACTTGAACGGTAATTTTCACAACGTCAAGTACATCTTTAAGTTCTTCAAGGTTTGAAATCAAATCAGCAAAATTCTTATCATTCTCCTTGAACAGACGCAAAATAGGCAAAAGATTATTTAAAATACCTTTTTGTTCTCCAATGGTATTTTTGAAATCTTCATTTGATTGCTCTTTTGCAACTTGCGTTACAAGATACATAGACTCAACCCATACACCAGTTACCATCAACGCACTTAGATTACTACGTTGATTGTTTCTTAAATGTTCGTCCATATTCTGATAACTTTGGACTGACATAATAAGAAGAGAGTCAATGTTGTCGTCTGAGGTAGCAAGCCTCTTGAGTGCCTGAAAATCAAAGAACTGTCCGAGAGTTAAAGTTTCAGTAAGTTTTCGGATTGCTACTAAATAGTCTAAAATTAGCGAAGTTTTTGAATAAACATTCAAATAACCCAAATCCGCACTCAAAACTCCAAGCCCTAACGCCCTTTTAAAACTTGAGGTATAACCGTTAACTTTATCGGGGTCTATCAGATAGCCATCTCCACCGGCGAAGAAAAACTTGCAATAACCTCGTTCATTGCCTCCGAATTGTAGTTAACATCAGTTGTTACAACTTCTTCTTCCTCCACTGATGCAAAATTAACATCCTCAGGACTTGAGTCGCAACCTCCGCAACTAAACTGCATAAACGATAGGCAAAACAATGCTAAATATAACCATGTCCTATGCATAATAATCCCTTAATTTTTTCAAGTCAAAAAAAAACATTTTCAAAAGTGCAAAACTATAAAAAATGTTTTTATTTCCAAATATTTTTATTCTGTTTTTGTTTCAGCCACAATTTTTTTCTGAGCCGCATCCTCTGATTTTACTTCCGGAAGAGCCGGTTCTTTTTTCTTAGGGAGAAACTTTAATACTTTTTCTTTATAACTTTTTAATGAAAAATTACCACCCCAATCTACAAGTTTTTTCAACAAATCGAAGTACAGCGTTATATAGAAAATAAGACTGAACAACCACAAAATTACGATGTTAAAACTAAATGTATCGTAATATCTACCACAAAACCATTTTTGCGGAGCATAAAAATGCGCTCTAAATCCAAAGAAACCCGAATTATCAGCATTCAAAAATACGGGATCTGCTTGTTGTATTAAACGATTTTTATAACGAATTATTTTAGTTTTTTCGTAAACATTTGTTACAATATCTTGTAATTTTTCGTTATGATAACGTTCCCTATATCTAATGTACAATCCGCGAGACTTTTTGTCAAACGCTTCTTTTCTTGCTTCAATTTTTGAATCCGCAATATTAAACTGTTTGCCGTAATAAGAATCAAGTTTGTCAAGATAATCTTCCACATCATCGGAAACATCCTCCGTAAATTTATCCACATACAAATCTTCTATCTTAAAATCAGGAGTTATATCGGGCGCATCTTTTTCCAAACGAGCACACTCTGCTACGGTTTCTTCCCTTAAAAGAGCAAGATTAAATTCCATAACATTTTTGATACTATCAATAATTTTCTGTTGCTCCAACTCGTCGGAAAATTCATAATCTTCGTCCTCTAAGGCTTCAACACATTCCAAAGCATTTGCATTTGCCTTTTTAAGTTCCTGAACGTAATAAATCTGCTTGAAAGACGAATAGTTTTTCTGACGTTCAAAATCATAAAAGTTTCTTTCAAACTTATTGTCCTTGAACTGCTTAACCATAAGAGCCTCATAAGCCCATCTCGAAGCCATACATTCAGCAATAATCGGCACTTTGCCAACACTTCCTATTATTTGATTAAGTTTGTCGAAAGCAAACATCGAACCTCCCAAAGCCATCTGCGGAATCATCAAAAGCGGAATCAAAATATAAATTGTTACCGCAGAATTGAACGCCGATGAAATATTCAAGCCCATCATATTCGCCAATACCCACATCGGGAACAAGACAAGCCAAAAAGAGAAGTACATTGACGGCTCACTAAAACTTAATATCGAATTTCCTACCAAAATATACAGCGATGACTGAATAGCCGAAATCATCACCAAAATCACAACTTTCGCAACAAGATAACTTGAACGCGAAAGATTTAGAAACTCCTCTCGCTTAAGGATTTTTCTGTCCCTAAAAATTTCTTCAGCCGATACAGTGAGTCCCAAAAACAACGCCACAATAATACTCATAAAGATATATGGAACGATGTTTTCGTTTTCGTAAAAAATATACGTACTTCTATTTGCGGCTGTATAACGAATCAAAAACGCCAAAATAAAACCAAGCAAAGGTGCTTCCACAAGGTTCAAGAATATGTATTGAAGATTCGAGATTTTAGATTTGAAATCCCTTCTCAAATACGTCAAAAACTGATTGAACCAATTCGGAACTTTCAGATTCTTAGGCGGTTCGGTAGTAACATCGGGAATAACCTCCGGTGTAATCTTTTTATGGAAAAATTCCTCCCACTTTGGAGGTTCAATTTTTCTTTCATTCGACCAAGAACCGAACTCGTTTACCTTCCTTGCCTCAATAATATCAAAAATAACCTCTGGCGTAGCATTACCACAATGCGGACATTCACCCTCCTCACTTTTTACTTGACCATCAATAGTTTTAAAATACGAAATAGCATCCGTTGGATGTCCGTAATAAACCATATAACCGCCAGTGTCAAGAATAATCATCTTGTCAAACATTTTGTATATTTGAGAAGACGGCTGGTGAATAACCACAAAAATAAGTTTTCCTTTTAACGTCAACTCGCTCAAGAGGTCCATAACATTTTCTGAATCTCTTGACGAAAGACCTGAGGTAGGCTCGTCAACAAACAAAACAGATGGCTCTCTAATAAGTTCGAGGGCAATATTAAGACGTTTGCGTTGACCACCAGAAATAAGTTTGTTGAGCGAATTACCAACTTTTAAATCTTTTCTGTCGTACAGACCCAAAGATTTCAAGACAGAATCCACTTTCGCACGAATCTCGTCTTCAGGCAAATCCTTAAAACAAAACTTCGCACTGAAATAAAGGTTTTCAAAAACGGTTAATTCCTCAATCAACAAATCGTCCTGTGGAATAAGACCGATAACACCTTCAAGTTTGTCTTTTTCTCTATGAAGGTCGATGCCATTAATCTTAACCGAACCCTTTGAAGGTGAGGTTATACCCGAAAGAACGTTGAGTAGTGTAGTTTTACCGGCACCAGAAGCACCCATAATTCCGACCAATCTACCCTGACATTCCGAAAAGTTGATATTTCTAAGACCAATGGCATTGTTAGGAAACCTAAACTCCAAGTCAGTAACGTTGAAAGACAAGTTGGCAAAAGTTTTGTCAGCCTGAAAGGTCGCCACAACGTCACTATAATATATAGGACGACCTTTTGTCATTTTGAGAGTTGCACCGGGCGCAAACGCATAAATTCTGTCGCTAAAGATAGGTGTACCGTTAAGATAAACGTCATGACTACCTGTATAGCGCATAAAGTAGAGTTCACCTCCCTCGTTTTCCATCTCTTGACGAAGGATATAAATATCCGAATCAAGACCCTCGCAATGAATAGTTTTTGCTTGTTGGAACTCGTATTTGTTGTCGCTAATTGCAAGAATAGCAGGATAGTCCAAAGTCTTAACATCACTATTGATAACGAAATTTTTTATTTCGCTAATAACATCGCTCTTGAAGTTGAAGACCTCTCCCGCTGTATTGATAATCGCCATACGCTGGTCAGTAAACTTTTTACTTGTGTTTACCAACTCGTACAGACGAACAAAAACGACAACTTTTTGTTTGTTATTAATGGTCTTATTGATTTTTTTGCAAAGACCAAGAATTTTCACAGACTCCCTTACAGAGGTAAGTTGAGCATCCTTTTCTTCTTTTGCTTTCTTTTCAGGATCAACGCCTGCTTCCAACGCTTTAAGACGTTCTCTTTCGCGTTTACGGCGTGTTTTTTCGTCCTCAATAAGACCAACCTGCTTTTTGAAATCAAGCATTACCGGTTGTGAGGCTTCTGCACCTAACTGCGATACAAGAAAACTTTCCACATACTGCAATTCCTTGTCCTCAATACCACCATCTTGCTTGGCTATAAGGGCAAACATCTGAATAAGCGCCTTTAAAATCTCCTCACTCATAACACCAGAGTTCTAAAAAAAAATTGAACAACTTGATTTCTTTTTTCAGACAATACTATCTAAAAAAAACTATAATAATTCTCTATTAGTCAACAGTATACGGAACATGTTCAAAATCAACATCTACAATGTCAGCATATTCAGTACCAGCGTCTAACATATCTTCATCATCATCAGGATAATACCATTTTACCAAAACATCATGACCATCATTTTTAAGGTCTTCAAGTTTCAAAAGCACATCAAGAAGAAGTTTTGAAGATGCAGTGTTGAAATACTCCAATTTAAAATTAAAAACGGTTTTGTCCAACGGGTCAGAAGCATATTCTGTCAACCAATCCAAAATAGGCTGATAAAATGCAACCACATCCTCTGGAAGCGACCTTCCTGAAATTTCAAATATATTGTTTTCTTTATCAAGAGTAACTGTAGGTGTATCGTCTGAACCCTGTATTTTTATAACTTGCATAATAATAAATTTTTATTCTTTAATTCGTGAAATAGTTGATGTTAATACGAAAAACGAGTTTACACTATCGATTTTCAAAAAACTAAACAGAAGTTTTTCTCCGGTTTTGCGAGCAATGTCAATAAATCCAAGCCCCGCGCCACCTCGGTCTGAAATATGACCTTCGCGCATCTGCTGTTTGTAGAGTTTGTTAAGTCCGTCCTTGTCGAGTTTGTTAATATTCTCGAGTATGCCACGCAACTTGTCAACGTTTTCGTTTTTGATAATGTTTCCTGTAGTAACATTATACTCCGTATCGCCTTTTGAGACCATAAATATGCCTCGTCCGTCTTTTGCAGAGGTGTTTGGCGTACTTTCCGAGTGCTTGCTAATGTTCTGAAGGCATTCCACCATGACATGAAATACCTTTTTTTGAACGGAACTTGCATCCTCTTCCCTAACCATATTGGTCTCGGTAAGCGAAGTAAACGCTTTGGTAATTTGATGCGTTATTTCACCCTCGTATGCCAAATTTATTTTGTTCCTCTTCATCTTAACGTAGAAGTCATAAACAAAATCAAGCGATTCTTTATGTTCTTTCATACTTGCCATATATGTTCATTTACATTATGATGAAACGTTTTTTTTAAAATTCAATACCAATCAGCAGAATATCATCAACCTGCTTATATGAGCCTTTCCAATTCAAGAAATCATTTTCAAACAATTCCTTATATTGAGGCATCGTGAAATCTGGATTTCCAACAATAAGTTCTTCAATACGTCCGGGACGATACTTTCTTCCTGCATCACCACCTACTTGGTCTGGCAATCCGTCTGAAAAGAAGAATACCTTTTCTCCCGAATTAAAATGTATTTCAAAGTCCTCAAAATCTTTTTCTTTTCCTTTACGAGTTGGCTTTCCACCTATTGCCTGAGGCGTTCCCTTGTATTTAACCAACTCTTTATTGGAGTTGAGATAATAAAGCGGACGATGCGCTCCTGCGTAGTGTAAAGTTTTGGTCTCAAAGTTAATTTTACATAAAGCAATATCCATGCCATCTCTTGCCTCTGCCTCGTCGCTATCTTGCTTTAAAGTTTTCTTTACACCTTTGTGCAATAAGTCAAGTACCTGACCTGCATTGAGTTTGTCGGCATGGTCGGCTATCATATTCAAATTAAAATATCCAATAAAAGAAAGCAACGCACCCGGCACACCATGTCCTGTACAATCGACAGCCGCAATATAAATGTTTTCGTCCTTATCGAAAAACCACGGAAAATCACCGCTAACAACATCTCTTGGCCGATAAAACATAAAGAATTTTGGCAACCTCGCTCCTATCGCATCAAGACTCGGAATAATTGCAGACTGTATTCTCTGAGCATAGTTGATTGACTCGGTAATACTCTTATTCTTTTCTTCAATTTCCATTTCAATACGCTTACGCTCTGTAATGTCGTGAGCCACAAAAAGAATAGTTTCCAATTCTTTCTCTTTGTTGTACTCTGGAATGGCATTGAATTGAATGATAATATCCTCACCGCCCTCTGTCGGGAAAGTTGCTTCTGTATCAAACATTCTTTGATTTTGAATCACCTGAGACAAGGCATCTTTGAAAAATGTAGAAATTTTCTCATTAAGTTCTACCTCGTCAAGTTGACGCTGCAACAAATCAACTTTCTTAACTCCCGTAAACTGCTCAGCAACAGGGTTAACATAGAAAAATCTACCTTCAGGAGAAAGTCGCAAAATAGCATCTAAGGAGTTCTCACTCAAAGCCTGCATTTCACCGCTCATACGCTGAGCCTTTTCTGCAATCTTTCTTACTGTAATATCTCGCGTATTGAAAATAATACCCTGAATTGCTGCGTTACTCAAAAGATTTCTACCCGTTGCCTCAAGCCACAAAACATCATCATTAGACTTTTTGAATTGATACTCAAACGTAACAGGCATATCCGCTTCCGACAAAAGCCTTTTGAAAACCTCTTGAAATTTATTTCTTGAGTTATCGTCAAACTTTTCGTATGCTGTTTTGCCAATGATATAATCTGGGTCATAACCCAAAATGCTTTTTGAAGACGGACTTTCGTAAGTTACAATAGCATTTTCATCATAAATTGAGATGACCTCAGAGGCATTTTCCAAAAGTGCATATTGACGCTTCTGACCACGCTCAACCTCACGAATCTGCGCTTGAAGGTTTTTATTGACCTCTTGAAGTTCCAACTGCGCTTTTTTCATATCTTCAGCATTCTTACGAAGTTCATCTTCATTTTTCTGAAGTTGCTTGGTCATTGTTTGCGCCTCACGCAAGAGTTTTTCTGTTGTGGCGTTGACACGCAAGTTGAATATTGTTTGCGCAATAATTTCGCTAACCTCCTTTACAAGACGCAATGTCTTATCTGGCATATCATCTTCTAAAGACGCAAATTCTATCACACCTTGAAGTTTTTCATCATTAATAAGTGGGGACAACAAAAGTGTTTTAGGCTTTTTGTCGCCCAAAATACCAGACGAAATGGTAACATAATCATCAGGAATTTCTTTTCTATAAATAATATCCCTTTCAAAAGCCGCTTGACCAACAAGCCCAATACCAATTTTAAACTCTTGTGTGATATATTTTTTTCTATTATAAGCATAAGTTGCAATATTCGTAAGCACCTTATTATCATCGTCATAAAGATAAAAAGCACCCTGAACCGCACCTATATATTCTATAAGATTGATAATAGTCTCGTATGCAAGTTCGCTTATATTATTTCGCTGACGAAGAATATCACCAATGATTTCCTTACCTTTTGCAATCCAGTTTTGCTCGTTTTCACGTTGAGAGGTTGCAACAAGGTTGTTTTTCATTATAAGGAGTGAACGACCAAGAACATCGTCTTCATCTATTTCCGAAGTGTCAAAATAAAGATCACCTTCACCAATACGCTGTGCTATAAGAGAGTTTTTACGGAAAATCTCGTTTTTATCTCTAAGCATTGTTTCCAATTCCTCGTTTTGACGACGGTTTCGTACTGCAAAATAATTAAAAATCAACGCTATGACAATCGGTGCTAAATCAATAACAAAAAGCACCGGCGTACGGTCATGAAGGTACAATATCTTGGAATAATCAAACTGAATATGCTTGATTTGAAACTCTGCCAAAATAGAAGCCACAGGAAACAACATACCTATACAAAAGCCTATAACGGTGTATTTTAGCACCAAACTACGGCTGCTGTTCCTATTATTAACTTCAGTTGTTATGTCAGTCTCCTGCTTTACCATTTTATTGTTTAAATACGGTTGCTAAAGTACAGATTTTTTTACCAATAAAAAAATTTTTTTCGTCTGTTTTTTCTAACTCTCAAAACTATCCAACCATTTGTGATACTTAACCTCAACTGAGGTTTGCTGATAATTGTCTGCAAGACTGTTTACTTTCTCAATCTCACCAAGTTTTGTTTTCAGAGAACTTTCGTTTGCTTTTGTCAAAGAAAGTTGCGACGAAAGGTCTTCATTTTGTTTTCTCAAAGTTTCAACTTGTTTCATTGCCTGCTCTTCGATTTCCTTATGAGAGGTTATATCAAATGCAGTATACAAAACCTTGAACACCTTCCCTTGAGTATCCCTAACAGGCGTATATTGGTTTATCAACCAAATGTCATTTCCCGTAAGTTTGCTCTTACGTTTAACAGTCATTTGGTGTAAATTTCCTTCACAAACATTTTGCCATAATGCTTTAAATTCTACAATTTCTTCATCTGGAATAAATGTCAAAATGTTTTTACCCTTTGTGGTTTCAAAATCATAACCCATCGTCTTGATGTGTTTCTGATTGGCAGACAACAAGTTACCTTCAACAGAATATTCCGCTTTCATAAGCGTTTCGTCGATTGCTGTCATCACCGAAACCATTTCAACACGGTTTTTAGCCATACTTTCTTGTGTCGCCATAAGCATTTCGGCTCTTTCGGTACTTTCTGCCAAAAGTCTCTTATTCTTTTCTTCCGTAACTTGCTGTTCTGTAATATCGTTAGCAATATAAAGTACCTTTACAACCACACCATTTTGGTCAAAAATCGGAGTAAACTGCGCCAAAAGCCAAATAACCTCACCATATTTATTCTTTTGGTTGAAAGTACTTTGATAAGATTGTCCAGCACAAATATTCTGCCATACGATGTCAAAATTTTCAAGATACTTATCATCAAGAATTGTTTTAACATTTCGACCAATAAGTTCGTCTTTACGGTATCCCAAAGCAGAAAGGAATTTCTGATTTGCAGACTCAAACATTCCTTGATTGTCAAGTTCGGCTTTAAGAAGGGTTTCGTCAACAGCGGAAAGAATACCCGCCATTTCAGCCTCACGCCTTTGAGCCTCGTCTCTTGCAACCGTCATTTCGTCCATTGTTTTCTTGAGTTCAACCTCACGAACAGCCAATTCATCGGTTTTCTTCTGAGATTCAGAAAGAAGTTCCGCCGTCCTAATATTAATCCTCTGAGATGCAAGTGTTGAGGCTATTGAATCTCCTAATTGCTCAACAAACTGAATTTCATACGGTTTTAGAAGATTAAAAGATGCCAATTCGATAACACCCATTATTTTGGACTCGGATTTCAAAGGCACAATCAACAAAGATTTCGGTTTTGAATCGCCTAAACCCGATTCAATTTCCATATAATCTTCAGGAACATCTGTAATATATATAGTGTTTTTTTCTAATGCACAAACACCGATAAGACCATCTCCTAAAGGAACCCTTCTTGTTAAGAATTTTTTTCTATCGTATGCAAAAGCAGATGCCATATCCAAGAAAACATGTTGTGGATCGCTATCGTCAAGAACAAACAATCCACCCTGACTCGCATTAATATAATGCACAAGATTTTTTATAACATCATCAGAAAGACTTGTGATATTATCGTTTGAATGTCGCATAATATCACCAAACTTTGCAAGACCTTGCGTTGTCCAATTTCGCTGTTCATCTTCCAAACGACGTTGCTTCTGCTCCTTTTCGGTTTCAGTAAGACGGTCTCTAAGGTCAATAAGACTTTTTGCCATTGAACCTTCAGGAGTCTCAACTCCGGCTTTCGCATCATAAACACCTTTTGCAATCTCGTTGGAAAACAAGGTTAGTTTCTTAAACAATTCTGCGGTGTCGTTTATATGCTTGTTGATTTTACCAAAATCAGAAGAATCTTCCGCAAGTTTATTTTCTGGAATAATTCCCATACTTAGTTTTTGGGTAAAATCATCAAAATCTACAAAAGATTTTTTCAACACCTTTATAATATATGTTGCAAAAAGAATTTCACAGATAAAAAGCGGTAAGAAAAGCAAACACAAAATAACAAGCACTTTTGAAATCTCATCCCTCAAACTCTGCTCTGAAACAATCAGATTCTTTTTGTGCATCATATACATCTGATCGAGAGTTTTACGCATTTGATTAAAAGCACTAATCTCTTTTACCGAAAGCAATTGACGAGCAGTTTCAATATCACCGTTAATCATCAGTCTTATAATATCTTTGTTGATATTCTGATAAATCATAAACTCGCTTTTAAACTTATCCAACATCCTTAATTCTTCGGTAGTTTTCAAAGTATTTTCGTATTCTTTAAGACGTACCTCATAAAACTGATTAAACTTGTTGTGATGCCTTTGAACGGCAACAACGTCAGTTTCGTTTTCAACTATTGCATGATTTTGAACTACAAGAGAATTAATTTCGGCACTTACTGCATAAAGAGGATAAATTCCGTCAACTTGATAAGCCGTAAAGTCATCAATATTATTTTTGAGGCTGCCGACCAAGAAAAATACATAAATACCGAAGAAGACGATATATACCGACAAAAAAGTGAACATCAGAGCAATTCTGCTCCTAAAATTCAATCTATCAAATATTTGACGAATAAATTCCATCCTACCGTTTTTTAGTATTTATGCTTATTTTGATTAGTATTAATAAATAAAATCCTAAAGGTCAAATTTAGGAATATTTTTTTGATTTTCAGTAAAATTTACTGTATTTTTTTGAAACAAAATTCAAAAAAAAAACAATCAAATTGAAAATCAAACTTTTACAAGTCAAATTTTATTTTATTATTATTCAACCCATTTATTTTAAGTTTTCACTTAGTTAAAATCAAAAAATATGCCGAACTAAAACGGAAGTTTTTTTTTATAAAAAAGACTTTTTTTTACTTTTCTTTTGATAAAAATAGTTAACTTTGCAACCTAAGATTTTGCTTAGATGTGTACATTGGTTTATATGGGAGAGATTTCTCAAGAAGATATATTTAGAGTTCAGGAGGCCATACAAAAGGTATCCTCATACGATTTTTCCAATTATTCGTACAATAGTTTTTACAGAAGAGTGGAAAAAATCCTACACGACTACCCTATTGACATCGAGACTCTAATAGAAAAAATAAACAAAGACTATAATTTTCTTGAAAGAGTGGTCATGGATATTACCGTCAACACAACTGAAATATTCCGCGACCCTGATACATGGTTTTTTATCCGTCAAGCCATAGAAAAAAAATATTCCAAACAGCAAAACATAAATATTTGGCACGCAGGCTGTAGCACAGGTTTGGAGGTATACTCTCTTATGATAATACTTAGCGAGATGAATCTTTTGGAAAAAGCCTCAATCTACGCCTCTGACATCAATGTAGAAGTCCTAAATACCGCTATGTGCGGAAAATACAAATATCATGAATTTCAAAACTACATAGATAATTTTGATAAAGCCCTTAATTTGTCAGAAAATATGAGAGGAAAATATAAAAGCGTTAATATGTCGGATTATATTGAGGTGAACAAATTTAAGGACTATGTTACGATGAAAGATTTTTTGGTTGAAAAACCACTTTTTATCAAACACGATTTAACAACTTGTAGAAATATTTTCGACAAAGATTTCGACATGATTTTTTGTAGAAATGTATTAATATATTTCAATCATGACCTTCAAAACAAGGTAATCAACTTTTTTTATGAAAACCTTGCTAAAAACGGTTGCCTAATTGTTGGCAGACATGAAGGTATTATAGGCTCGATAGCCTCTAATTTCAACAAACAAGATTCTGTGTATTACCGTAAAAATCCTTAATAAAACAAAGCAAAGAATTTTTGGCATTTTTATTGTTTTATATTACTCAAACCAATAAAACCATTTTTGAAAAATGAAAATATTAAAACCTTTTATAACGGCTATTGCACTCACCACATTTTTGGGTCAACAAACAATAGCACAGACAAACAAGCCTGAATTAACCGTTGACAAAACTGTTATGTGTTCGTCAGAAACAGTATCTTTTACTTTGATTGAACATCATCCGATTTTGTACGTAAAAGTTTTTTTTGGCGACAAAGATAAAAACGGTAACGAAATTTTCAGTTACATAACAGAAAATACTTCGAGTACCCCATTAGAACATATTTATCTACAAGCAGGAGAATATACAGTAACGTTTCAAAGTTGGTACAAAGACGGCACTTCTGACGAAAGCACAACCGAGGCTGCAAAAATCACAATAAAAGAAATGCCAGATTTAACACTTTCGGACGACCAAAAAGCCAGTAAACTAATTGCAGAAAGTAGCAATGCCGATGCGTTTTCTTGGTATTCAATTGATAGAAAGGGCAATACGACTCAACTTCAAAACACTTCGTCAACCCTCAACTATATGGAATCGGGAGAATATATGGTAACTGCCTCAAAAAACGGTTGCGAAATCTCACAAACCAAGGTCGTTACTTATCAGAAAAATATGTTGGCTGACTTCTCTCAAATCATTGTTGTCAACAACGTATTAACGCCTAACAACGATGGAATCAACGATGTACTTGAAATTGAAGACCTTGGCGAATACGACGAGCCTTGTATTATAAAAGTATTCAGCAAAACCGGCAAACTTGTCTACGAAAACAATAATTACACCAACACCGATGGTTTTCAGGGCAAAGACAAAGACGGCAACGACCTCTATGCCGGAACATACTACTACGTAATCAAAAGCATAGGTCGCAAAGGTGTTACGGGCTTTGTTGATATTATCAGATAAGAAAAAACGAAAAAACTATGAAAAAAATATTTTTTACGGCTCTGACTCTTGCCTTGTTTTCAAATTCTAACTTGAAAGCACAATACCTCAAGGCAGAAGGTCAAGAATATATGAATAAATTTTCTTTAGCACCCGCTTTTGCCGGCTATAACGGCAACGATGAAGCGTTTTTAGGATACAGAACCAATATGTCGGGCATCGAGGGCGCAACAAAATTGCTAACAGTAGATGTCAACGGCGATTTAGGCTCTTCGATGGGTTATGGAGTAGGCATAATAAACGAAAAATCAGGTAATTTCAGCAATTTGTACGCTGGAGTAACATACGCATATCATATCAGATTTTCTGACGAATCAGGACTTAGTTTTGCCGTAACACCAGCCGTTATACGCTCATCTTACAACTTTTTGGGCGCAAAAACTTCAACACAAAACACCGACCCCGTTTTTGCAAGTGAAGCAGGACTTTCGGGAACGGGTTTTGACGCAGGTTTTTCGTTCATGTTGAATCTTAAAGGATTGTATTTCAGCGCATACGTACCAAGATTGATTTGTCAGGATTTGAAATTTCAAAACGGAATTTTAAACACCGACCGTCAAATTTTTGCAAATCTTTCCTACGCTATCGAAGCCGATAAATGGGAATTGGAACCTTCAGCAGAAATTTTATACAATTTGGGCGCAGGCGAAATGGAATGGAAAGGCGGAATAACTGCAAAATATAATCAAAGAGCATGGCTTTCGGTTGGTTATAATTCTGAAAAATGGGTTAATATTGGAATGGGATTTTCTGCCACAAACAGAATTGCCGTTGCATATCAATACGTTTGTGGAACGTCTGAAATTGCAAAAAACTGCAACGGAACACACGAAATAAGTGTAGGATTTTTGATTCAGAAAGCAAAGAATTTCAAAAAACCAACAATCTTCTTTGAAGAACAAGAAAAAGCAAAACAATCTTCAGACCCAGAGATTCAAAACCTCAAAAAACAAATAAAAGAACTTGAAGAAGAAATCCAAGCAGCAAAGAAAAATGGAGTTCTAAAAGATGATGATAATTCGTCAACAAATCCTGAACCTCAAGAAGTTGTTAACGAAAACGAATCACAACCTTCCAAGACAGAAACTCATGATAATAGCAAAGAATGGGAAATGCCCATTGATATGCACAATGTTACTTTTGCATTTGGGACAGCAAAACTCAACAAATCGTCATATCCTGGAATTGACGCATACATTCATCTACTTAACGCCAATGGAGACCAACCTATTTCTCAAAATTACGTTGGTAGAAGGGTGTTGATTATGGTCTTCACCGATCAAGGCGGGTCTAAAAGTTTCAACAAAAAACTCGCTAACGAAAGAGCCGAGGCAATCAAGGCTTATATGATTTCAAAAGGCGTTTCAGAAGATAGAATTTCAACAAGAGCAATGGGGAAAAGCGACGATTCCAAAAACGCTGAAGAACGATTTGAAAACAACTGCGTAAAAATCTGTCGCAGCAAAAAATAGAATCTTTTAACAAAAAAATCCATAAAAACCATGAAAACGCTTTTTATAACAGCAACCTTTCTTATTTTTACGGTTTTGAATCTTAACGCGCAACAAATCACGCCGTTAGGATTATCGCCAGCGGCAGGTTGCGTAAATACGTCAGCAAAAAAAATCGTTTTCGGTATTTATAATAAAGACTGTTTTGTTGTAAAAAAAATTTCAGAGCAAGAAAACAATTTTCAAAACAATCAAGAGTTACGACCTTATAAAATAAAAGCGTATCCAAATCCTTTTTGTTCTGAAATCAAAATTTCAACGCCATTTTTTAAAGACGGTGTTAACACAATACGTTTTGTGGATATGTCAGGAAAAACAGTCTTGACAAAAACTTTCAATACCGAACAAAACGAAGAAATTGAAATCAAGAACATAAATATAAAACCGGGACAATATATTATTATAATAAACTCCCAAAATGCAAAATATACTTTGAAAGTTGTCAAAATCTAAAAAAATCTACTGTCATGAAAATAATCAATATTATATTTTTAAGTCTGTTCCTTTTAATGCCATTTATTTCAAAAGGACAGGACAAATTGCCTGAATATTTTAATTATCAGGCCGTTATCAACGATGACGAAGGCAAACCCGTTTCGGGTAAAGAAATTACGGTAGAGGTTACAATATTTCAAGAAACCGTAGAAAAATACAAAGAACTCCACAACGTTACAACGTCGGATTTAGGACTTTTCAGCGTTGAAATTGGCTCTGGCACACCAATAAATGGAGTTTTTTCCGACATCAATTGGTTGGAAGTTAGCGATGGATATTATTATCTTCAAGTAAGAGTTGACTTCGGAAGGTCAGAATTTCTAAACGGTATGAACGACCTCGGAAAAACTAAATTTTCAACCGTACCTTACGCTCTTGCGGCTCAAAACGCTAAAAATGCAGAAACCGCCGAAACCGCCAAAACAGCAGGCAAAGTAACAAATATGACACTTTCGGATTTAACCGATATAAATGTTTCTAATGCCGCAGAAGGTCAAGTTTTGACATTTGACGGCAGCAATTGGATTGCCAAAACAGTTACCTCAGGAGGAGTGTCAATAGAAAAATTATCAGAAATGTCTGATGTTTCGATTTCTGCTTCTGCAACTGATGGACAAGTTTTGACTTTGGACAACGGTAAATGGGTTAATAAATCTGTTGCTGCCGCTAAATACAATTTAGAAGACCTCCAAAATGTAAAAATAACAAATATTGCTGACGGTCAAATTCTCAAATACGATGCCACAAGTAAGAAATGGGTAAATGCCACAGAGGGCGATATGTGGAAAAAAGCCACAAAAGACAGTACACAAGGTATTTTCACTAAACAAAACGTGGGAATAGGTTTAGAAAACTACGGCGAAGGAATTTTGGAAATAGGAACAACAACCACCACAAAAACAATTATAGAAGGGGGATACATTAGAATCAAAGATGGGAGTCTTTATCTTGGAAGTAAAGAAAATAGTCCTAAAATGGATTCGTACGGAGCATATTCAATTGCAAGTTATGGAGACGCTCATCAAAATAGCCAAATGGTCGGTCAAAAACAACTAACTATGGGACAATAGCGGTTGGAGAAGGATGCGAGGCAGGTGCATTGTGTTCCGCAGCATTTGGAAGAGGAACAATAACAGAAAACGGTCAGCATGGTCAATTTGCGTGTGGCAAATACAACATAGATCCAACAAAAAATGGAGATACTTACCCAATATTTATCGTCGGCAACGGAACTAACACTACTAATCGTAGTAATGCGTTTTATGTAACTACCGAAGGTAAAGCATATGCAAACTCATTTGAGTTAACCTCAGATTCTCGCTTGAAAAACAATGTTACAAACATCGGCTCAGCATTAGAAAACATTGTAAAACTTAGAGGTGTAACCTTTAATTGGGATTTAACCAAACAACCGTCAGCAGACAAAAAACTTCAGTACGGATTTATAGCCCAAGAAGTAGAAAAAGTTTTTCCAGAACTTGTTACAACAGATTCAAAAGGCTTTAAAACACTAAATTACATTGGAGTAATTCCCGTGCTTACCGAAGCCGTAAAAGAACTAAAACAAGAAAACGATGAACTAAAAAGCACAATTCAAGACCTTATAAAGAGAATTGAAGCGTTAGAGAAAAAATAATTAACGTTTTTTTGCAAAAAAAGACTTCAACAAGTCAGCACATTCGTTTTCCAAAACACCTGAAACTACTTTGGTTTTAGGATGAAGAAGAGAAAGATTTTGACCCGAAATGTAGTTTTCAACAAGTTTGAAACCACGTTTCGGGTCTTTTGCTCCATAAACGATTCTGCCTATTTGCGCCCAATTGAGTGCGCCAGCGCACATAACGCAAGGTTCAAGAGTTACATACAAAGTGGCTTGAGGCAAATATTTTCCGCCTTGAGAACTTGCAATGGTCAAAGCCTGCATTTCTGCATGCGAAGTAACATCATTTAAGCGTTCTGTCATATTATGAGCACGAGCAACAACCCTTCCCCCGACAACAACAACCGCACCGACAGGAATTTCATCTTCGTCAAAAGCCTTTAATGCTTCGTCCAAAGCCATTTTCATATATTTTTCGTCGTCTGAATTTTCCATATTTTTTATATAAAATGACAAAAACAAGGTTGTCCGATTATTTTTAGGAGAACCTTTTAATGATTTCATAATTAAATTGATTGTTTGATGATTAAAAAAAAATTTTTGTGTAAATATATGACAATTTTATTATGTCAACAAACAAAAAAACATAAAAAAAATCCCATTGAGATTTTTTTTATTTCTCAATGGGCATTTTATTTTGATTCACGAAAATATGGTTACGGTGTTGTTGTTACCTTGTATATTTTGCCAGCCACTACTTGAGTACCTGATCCCATCTTCGCAGTCGATGACAACACGTAGTATTTACCTTCTTCGACCTGCTGTGTGTCATTATTCACTTTAATATCCCTCGATGTTGTCGCATGAATAAAAGCCGATTTGAGATTTACAACGATGTCGCTATTTTCGTCATCGTTTTTACGCAACTTATATGTATAACCTGTTGAAGGAGGATCATTAGGAACTCTCTTTACCTTGAAATCAATTGTGTAGTAGGCAGCACGTACCGCTTTGATCAAACCGCTTTCACCTCCTTCATCATCTTCAAATCCATCACTCATTACATCTGGATCACTGTTTAATTCTGCGGTGAACACAGCTTCTTCACCAACGAGGTTATCCCCTTCTCCTTTAAAGTATAATTTCGCTTCGTATTTGCCTTCTTCGTCTTTGATAGTAATTTCTCCCCATACATCTCCCGCAGTATAACTATCCTTAATTCCAAATTCGAATATTTCACCACCATCAAACTGCAAAGTTTTATTGTTATTAGCAAGCGAAACTTTAGAGAGCGATTCTTGACTTACCTTACCAGTGATTGTTATAGTCTTGACAGTGTTGTCATCATTCTCTTGAGCAATCTCTTGAGGAGACTCACCAATGTCGTTTATTGTGTTGTCAACGTTTTCTTGAACAATCTCTTGTGGGGTCTCAACATTGTCGTTTATTGTGTTGTCAACATTCTCTTGAACAATCTCTTGTGGGGTCTCAACATTGTCGTTTATTGTGTTGTCAACGTTCTCTTGAACAATCTCTTGTGGTGTCTTTACTGTGTTATCAACATCGTCCTTGCTGCATGATGTTGCAAACAATACTGCCACTGCAATAGGCAGAATTTTACGCTTTTTTATTCATCACTCCAATCTTCTTCTTCATTTGAAATTCCGTTACCAAATGACGCTTTACCACTTGGACTACCCGCCAAGAGCGGTGCTTGATTGTCGAGTTCGATTACTTCAAACTCTGGCTTAACGTAAGGCTTTTTAACTGAGCCAAAAACAGTGTTTTGTTTTTCTACCATTTTGTTTATGATTTAAATTAAATATTATTTTCTAAAACTGATACCTACATACACAAAAATCCCTTGTGGGGCGAAGTTTATTAAACTCCGTCCCGCAAGGGATAAAAATATGGTGTGGCGACTTAAACGCCGCCGAATTTTCAGGGTGTTTAAAAGAATATTTTTTTATGCGATGCGATGCGATGTGCAAGAATCGTGCCATTTTAAAGAGTTTTTATGTTAATTTTCAATTAATTACGCTTCAAAATTAGAAATAATTTTTGATTGAACCAAATTATTTATGTTAAATTTTTGAGATTTCGTCAGGGGTTAGACCGGTGGCGGAGGCGATTTCGTCAATGGTCATTTTGCCCATGGCTTTGAGAGTACGAGCCATTTCTCGCATTGCATTGGCGCGACCTTGCTCAATACCTTCGGCGCGACCTTGCACAATACCTTCCGCGCGACCCTTTTCAATGCCAATTTTTTCGCCTTCGTCGAACCCCAAAACTCGGCTCGACCATAACACACTCTTACTCAAACTAAGGCTCTCCAAATATCTGAAATATGCTTTGCGCTCTTCAATGCT
>CAJOGF010000028.1 GCA_905233995.1 uncultured Bacteroidales bacterium
CCCATCAACAGGAAAATATTTTATAACCCTACCTTCTGGGAAAAATTACGGCTATTACGTTGAATATCAAGGATATTATCCAGTTTCAGGAAATCTCAACACCGAAAAACTAAAAGAAGGCAAAAACATAGAACACAATATAATAATGTATTCTATCGAGGATATTTTGTCAGGAAAAATATCAATAAGATTATCCAACATCTTTTTCGAGACCGACAAATACGACCTCAAAAGCGAATCCTTTCCAGAACTAAAACGCCTCTGTGAATTTATAAAACAAAACGAGGGCATAAAACTTGAAATTTCAGGACATACTGATAATTCTGGCTCTGAGGCTCACAACCAAACATTGTCGGAAAAAAGAGCAGAATCGGTGAAAAAATATCTCGAAAGTTTGGGCTGCAATCCCGATTTTATCTATTCAAAAGGTTACGGCTCGCAAAAGCCCGTCTCTGATAATTCAACCGAAAAAGGCAAAGCGCAAAACAGACGCGTTGAGTTCAGAATAACAGCCGATTAAGAAAATCAAAAAGGGAAACTGCCAAAGACCTCGGCAATTTCCCTTCCAAAATAGAGGGATATAAAAATAAAGAGATTTTTCAAAAAAAAATAAAATATTAATGCTTAAGATTTACGGTGCTAAGGTAATATTTTTTTATTAATTAAATAAAAAAAAGTAAATATTTTAGAAAAATACTTGGCACGTTTTTTGAATTAATACTATATTTTCGGATAACTAATTTTACACTCTACAATAAAACACCCCGGATATTTATCTTCGATTTGTTTTTTTAGTTTCATAGCCTCAAGTCTTGAGCGGCAATTTCCGGCATACACCTTAAAATAAGGTGCTTCAAAGATGATATTAGCATCTTGACCCTCGTAATCCGACTTAAAATTCTTAACCATTTTTTCAGCCGTTGCTTGCGCCTGAGAGCCCGAACCAAAATAAATCTGAACGCTATAACCCATGGCTTGACGTTTTTTATTGCCAGCAATAATATTTTTTTCAATTGTTTTTAAGTCGGAATTACAATGAACTCTCACCGTAGCCGACGACTCATCATCGGGAAAAATCTCTAAATCCGACAAATCATAAATTGCCTGTTGCGCTTTCAAAGAGTTGGAAAAACAAATCAGGCTCAAAATTATTGACAGAACCGCAGTTTTCATTTTTTCAAAAATAATTATTAAATTTGCAAGGCAAAAGTAAATATTTTTTGTGAAAAAAAAGAAAAATATGTCAGAAGAATTATACAACGAAAACACTTCAATCCCTTTCGGAAAAAGCGGATTGATACAAAAAATAAAGGAGAAAACATCTAAATACAATTCTCAAACCGTTTTTTCGATAGGTGATGACGCCTCGGTATCAAACTTTAAAGACACCGAAATGGTACTTTCCAAGAGTTTGATTTTTGCCGAAGGCATACACTTCGACCTTACGTATACGCCTTTGAAACATCTTGGCTACAAAGTAGTAACAGCCGCAGTTACAAGCATTTACGCTATGAACGCAAAACCGATTCAAATTTCAATTGCGCTTAGTGTTAGCAATTCTATAATGCAAAAGCACATTTTGGAATTTTATGACGGCGTACACGCTGCCTGCAAAAACTACGTAATAGATTTGATAGGTGGCGATATTACAACGTCAAAAAAAGGCATTACGATAGCCGCATTTGTAACCGGAATTGCACAAAAAGACGAAATTGTTTTTAGAAGTGGAGCGTTACCAACTGATTTACTATGCGTTACAGGCGATTTAGGAGCCTCTTATTTGGGATTGCAACTTCTTGAAAGAGAAAAAACGATTTTTAATTCTAATCCAAACGTTCAGCCTGAACTAAAAGGTTACGAATACGTTTTAAGACGTCAACTGAAACCCGAAAGTCCAAAAGACTTGACAGATTATTTCAAGAAAAAAGCGGTAAAGCCCACCTCAATGATAAGTCTTTCTAATGGACTTGCAAGCGAAATAATTAATCTATGTAATTCATCTAATGTAGGTTGCGAAATTTTTCAAGAGAGGATTCCAATCTCTTCTGAAGCAGAAAAACTTGCAAAAGAGTTTAACATTGACCCCGTAATCGCAGCCTTGAACGGCGGTGAAGATTACGAACTTTTGTTCACAATTCCACTTAGTGACTACGAAAAAATCAAAAACAACGATATGTTTTCCATAATCGGGTCTATAAACACTCTTGACAAAGGCAGAAATATCGTTATGCAGGACGGCACTATCATAACTCTTGAACCTTCCTTAAACAATCAAACTTTTCAAAATGTACAATAATATGGACAAAAACCCAATTATAACAGTTGGAATCGGAATCTTCGAGAAAATAATTTTTGAAACCAAATTGCCAAACGGCGTACAAGGCAAGTTAACGGACGAAGACTCCACAAAATATTTTTATTATAGCAAATATTGTGCTTTTGTAAAAGACAACAAAATTGTTCTTGAAAATCTTTCAAACAACGAAATAGTTATAAGTAGCAACGAAAAAATAAGCATTATTTCCAACTACACAACAAAAATTGAAAACGTTGAAATCGGCATAGGGTTTCATTGGCAACGAAAAGAAACACAAGAGTTTCCGGGGCATTTCCTTTTAAGAAAAATTGACAATAAAATTTTGTTAATTAATTTAGTAAACTTAGAAGAGTACATAACAAGCGTGATTTCTTCCGAAATGAACGGAAACAACTCTCTTGAACTTTTAAAAGCGCACGCTGTGATTTCAAGAAGTTGGGTTATGTGCCGAAAACTCTACCCGAAACACACGCAAAAGCCTATTATAGAAGAAGATAAAACAATTACTTGGCAAGATAGTAATTCTCATACACTATTTGATGTCTGTGCTGACGACCATTGTCAAAGGTATCAAGGCATAACAAGAGCATACAATCCTAATGTTAAAAAAGCCGTTGAAGAAACCATAGGCGAGTTTTTGGTTTTTGACGACAAAATTTGCGATGCACGATTCTCGAAATGTTGCGGTGGTGTTGGCGAAGAATTTGAAACTTGCTGGCAAGACATTCATTATGGTTATTTGGAAAAATACGAAGACCTAACCGAAGAAAAATCTTTGGATTTAACAAATGAAGTAAACGCTGAAAATTTTATAAAGTCTTCACCTCAAGCATATTGCAACACAACCGACAAAAACGTTTTGTCAAAAATTCTGAATAGTTACGACAACGAATATCAAAACTTTTTCCGTTGGAAATTATCGTACACAAAGCAAGAATTGTCAGAAATTATAAAAGAAAAGTCAGGCGAAAATTTTGGAGAAATAATTGATTTGCAACCCCTTGAAAGAGGCGTTTCTGGTAGAATCAAAAAACTAAAAATCATAGGCACAAAAAAGACAATAATCATAGGCAAAGAGTTAGAAATAAGAAGGTTACTATCCAAAAATCACCTTTATAGTTCAGCATTTACTATCGAAAACAATTCTGATAATTTTGTTTTCGTTGGCGCAGGTTGGGGGCATGGCGTAGGACTTTGTCAAATAGGTGCTGCTGTTATGGCTGAAGAAGGCAAAGACTACAAACAAATACTCTCACACTATTACAAAGGTGCTATAATAAAAAAATATTACAATGAACTTTAAACAAAAAAACTACGTTTGGATACCTTCGCTATACTTTGCCGAAGGTCTGCCGTATATGGCAGTAAGTGTTTTAAGTGTGATTTTCTATAAAGTAATGGGGCTTAACAACTCCGAAATCGCACTCTATACAAGCAGTTTTTATTTACCTTGGCTGATAAAACCGCTTTGGTCACCAATAACGGAAATGTTCAAAACTTCAAAATTTTGGATAACTATTTGTCAAGGCATTTGTGCATTTTTGTTCGCAATAACGGCTTATTTTATATCGCAAGAAAATTGGATTAGATACACTCTAATTTGTTTGTGGCTTGCAGCGTTTGCCTCGTCAACACACGATATAGCCGCCGACGGTTTTTACATTAAAGCCTTAGACAAAGACTCTCAAGCATTTTGGGTGGGAATAAGAAACACTTTTTACAGAATTTCGATGATTTTTTGTCAAGGCGGATTAGTATTTTTTGCCGGTTTTTTAACAGAAAAATATTCTGACGCTAAACTTGCATGGCAGATTATTTTTCTGATTTTTGCAGCATTAATGGCACTGTTAAGCATTTATCACCGATTTTCTTTGCCTAAAATTCAAGAAGAAAAAAGCGAAAAAGTTAACAAAAATTTTTTCACACCTTTTAAAACTTTTTTTCAGAAAAAAGGAATTTTACTTTCGATTATATTTTTGTTGATTTACCGACTAAGTGAAGCACAACTTACAAAAATTGCACCTATATTTCTTCTTGATAATCTCGAAAATGGCGGTTTAGGACTATCTCAAAGCGATTTAGGAATCATAAACGGCACAATTGGACTTATTGGATTAATCCTCGGCGGAGTACTCGGTGGAATTTTTATCTCAAAAAAAGGTCTTAACAAATCGTTAATGCTGATGATTTTGGCTCTTAATTTGCCAGATTTATTTTACTTTTTTTTGGCATTAACACAAACGCAAAACATATATCTGATTTCGTTAATGGTGTTTATTGAACAATTTGGCTACGGTTTTGGCTTTACGGCTTACACCATTTATATGATGCAAATTTCATCAGGAGAAAATTCTGCCTCACACTATGCTGTCTGTACAGCTTTTATGGCGGCAGGAATGATGATTCCGGGTATGTTTAGCGGTTTTATGCAGAGCCTTTTGGGATATAAAATATTTTTTGTATATGTAGTTTTGTGTGCAATTCCGTCAGCAATTTTAGCGTTATATATTAAAAAAAATGACTGACAAAAAAACTGAAATACAACAAGAAACAAAAAAACAGGAGAAAAAAACTGTTAAAAAAACTTCAAGGGTAAGGCGTTTGATAAAAACACTTGCCATTATTGTTGTATTGTCAGGAATTTTGCAGTACGTTGGTTATTATTACGCTTTGCCAATTCTAAAAGACGAAATTTGTAAACTTGTAACTCACAAAAGTCAAAGATTATATTCCATAGATTTCAAAAGTTTTAAAATAAATTTTCTAACAAAAAGCGTAGAATTAGAAAATTTTTTACTCGATGCAGACACGTCAGTTTACATAAAAAGAATCGAAAACGAAGAATACAACAAGGGAATTTACAAAATTTCGGTCAAAAAACTTTCTATCAAAAACATTAGTTTTTTTGCTCTTTTGAAAAAAAAAATTAGAATCAATAAAATAGAACTTGAAAATCCTCAAATCCGCTTGGTTGCAAAACCTAAAAAAAGCGAAGGCAAAAAATACGATGCCGTTCATAATGACTTGTTTCCCATAATTGAGCCATTTTTTAACGCATTGATTATCAATTCTATAAAAATAACTGACGGTTATTTCGACTTTAATACAAAGGTCAGAAACGAAAAAAGTAACATAGAAGTTGCAAAAATAGACATAAAATTGTCAAAATTTAATCTTGACAAAACGCAACACGAACTGAAAAATAAACTTTTTTTCTCCGAGTCAATGGAGTTTAATTCCGAAAATTACGACATAATTTTATCGGACAGCATACACACAATAAAAGCCGGAAAACTTTATATAAACACGTCAGATTCAATAATTTATGCAGAAGGGGTGATTCTTTCACCAAACGGCAAAAAAGCCGGAATTTCTTCTACTTCCAACAAATTTAAAGTCGGACTAAAAAACATAAAAATAACTGGGTTAGACATCAATGAAGCGTATTTTAAGAAAAATGTCAACTTAAAAAACGTAATCATCACCGAACCGAGCATTTCGTTTCTGCAAGCAGGAAGAGTTAACAAAAAGACAAAAAAGTTTGAAAAGTTTTCAAGTAATTTTTACCCATTAATACAAGGAACATTAAAATCAATAAATATTGATAGTTTTAGCATACGCAATGCTGACCTTAAAATTGCAAAAGCCAACACTGCGCAAAAAGCAACTTATTCAGCACAAAATTTCAACATTTTGCTCGAAAATTTTCTTCTTGACTCTCTTGCCTATCAAAACAAACAAAAAATATTGTATGCTGATAACATCAATGTAGAACTCTCTGATTATCAGATGTTTTTACCTGACAATAGACATAAATTCTCGGCAAAAAATATTCTTGTCAGCACCAATAAAAAAAATATTAGAGCCGAAAAAATTATTATTCAGCCCACATACAAAACCTTAGACTCAACAGCAAAACAAATCAACATACAAATTCCTAAAGTTGATATTGTTGATATTGACATCATAAAAGCCTATAATTCAAGGCAATACGAAGCAAAACAAGTAAAAATCGTAATGCCAAATATCAAAACATGCAGTTTTATTGACACATCAAAAACCACATCTACACAACCAAAACACAATTTGGTGTCAGCATTATCTGAAGAGTTTTTCAAATCGCTGAAAATCAGAACAGTATCAATCACAAAAGGTGATGTTAATATTACATCAAAAGCCTCAATCATAGAAGATTCGCTCACATTTTCGGGCAAAATGACCCTCAACATCAGAGATTTTACAATCAACAAAAACACTCTCCAAGCAAGTAAGTTACCATTTTTGACCACAAATGTCAACTTAGATTTAAGAGAATTGGTGATGAAACTGCCAAAAGATTTTCATACTTTAAGATGCGAGGAGTTTAAGGTTAACACTCAACAAGACAAGGTTTTAATCAAAAATTTTTCATACGCCTCCGACAATGATTCCCTAATAGTTTCATCGGTGAAAAGATTAGGCAAGTCTGCTATAATTAACATTTCGGTAAATCAAGCCGAATTTACAAAAATTCAACTTCTCGATATGTTTTTCAAAGGTGAAATACGTCTTGAAAAAATACTCGTTTTAAAACCACAAATCATTATAAATCAATACCCTCAACTAAAACGCATAAATGATAAAAACATAGAATTAGATAGCACAAAAGTATCAATAAGAGATTCGATTGAAGATTCAATTTATAATCTTTACACCCCCTTTGATAAAATACTTGCAGACATTTTGCCAAAAGAAATCAAAGTAATAAAAGCGGACACAATAATCACTGATTCAAGTGTTTTAAGGCTCAATATTCTTGACACGCTAAACAACAGAAATGTTTCAACTGCTTCTGATTTTAAATTTTTTAGTCAAGGTTTCTTTTTTTCGCGCGACAGCATTTCTGAAGATAAAAAATTTATGCTTGCCAAAGATTACATTCTTGATGTCAACAATTTTGAATTTTTACTGCCAGATAGAGTACACTTGGTGAAAACTGGAAACATACAATTATCTACAAAAGATAATTTTATAAAACTAAAATCAGTATTGATGACAGAAAGAAACCGCAGAAGACCAACAAAAAGTTATTTCAATTGTTATATCCCGAAACTTGAAATTTTGGAAGTTGATTTCAAACAATTTGCCGAGACAGGCATACTTCCCGCTATTAGTCTAAAATGCGACACTTCGGTAATAGCCTTAAACAAAAATACTGATTTTCAGTTGGATACAACTCAAAGAACTAAATCCAAGAAATCGGGAAATTTCCCAATAAAGGGTGTCAACATAAAAGAAGTTTCTTCCAATAATTCTACATTTGGATTTTTCCGTAGCGATAGATTACAAGCATTTGAAAATAAAGTTCTTAAAGCCGATTTTGACGTTTCTGTTAAAGATTTTAGTCTTGATAGTGCAAACATTTCAAAAAGCGGCTACATAATGAATTTTCTTCAGCCTTACGTAAAATTGGATAGTTTTATGTTCCGTCTGAAAGATTCGAGCCTAATAACCACCGCGTCAGCCGTTGAACAAAACGACAGCCTTAAAGTAAAAGGTTTCTATTGGGGCAGACCTGACAAACAAAATCACACGCGAGTAACCAGCAAAGATATTCTTCTTACCAATTCCAACTATTTGGATTTGATTTTTCAAAAGAAAATTTCAGGCAAATTTATGGACATAAAAGCCCCAAGAATAGAAATCTATCCGGGCAACAAGAAATCAACTCTCAACGATGTTTTATATAAAATGTTCAACACGATAGCCTTTGAAGTTGATACACTTACGTCCCAAAACATCAGAATGGACATACATTTAAGAGACAACAAACCAACTGTTACGCTTCAAAACATGGATCTGAACATTTCTGAACTCAACACAATAAAATACAAGGATTATGACATTCCGGGCAAACTCGTTTTAGCCGGAATCGACGACCACACTTTTTATATGAAAGACAGTATTTTTAAACTGAATTTTCCGCGTGCCGTATTAAATCCCAACACTCACACTGTTTGGATTAAAAATATGGACTTTCGACCGTATACCAACCGTTACGACTTTTGCAAATCTTTCGATGTAGCAAAGTCAGCAACATTTATAACTTGCGAAAACGCAGTTGCTAAAAATTTCGATTGGAAAACAGCAATCGAACATAAAACGCTCAACATGGATTCTTTGTATCTGAATCATCTTTCGTTTCTGTCGTATGGCGACAATGCAAAACCAAACGACACTCAAATTCAACCTACACTTTTAGAATGGCTGAAAAGAATACCTTTTTATCTTAACATTAAAAATACTTCGATAACCAATTCTTATCTTTCAATAGAGCAACTTCACCCAGCCTCGTCAGTACCGGGAGTGCTGACAATCAACAACATAAACGGATATATACATAATCTTTCAAACGATGATAACCACATAAAAAATACCGACACAATGATTTTTGCAGCAAAAGGCAAACTAATGAATTGTGCTAATGTGTCAGGCTCGTTTCGCTATCCGAGGGGTAGTCAAAACGAAGAGTTTTATTGCAAAATAAAAGCCGATTCATTGTTTTTGCCTCAACTCAATCCCTTTCTTGAAAACGCACTTTTTGCAAAAATCAACGACGGGACACTATATTCAGCAAATATAATTTTCCGTTCCGACAACATAGCCTCAAAAGGAATATCCTCTTTTGAATATAGAGACCTAAAAGTATCGCTCAACAAAGCTGACAGCGTTCAAGACAAAAAACGCAAACTTCTAACTCTTTTGGCTAACATGTTTGTCAAAAAGAAAA
The DNA here is from genome assembly GCA_905233995.1 of uncultured Bacteroidales bacterium. GTDB lineage: Bacteria > Bacteroidota > Bacteroidia > Bacteroidales > UBA3824 > UBA3824. The sequence continues at coordinate 9,087 of CAJOGF010000028.1, forward strand.
ATACAAAAAAAATCGGATACATATACGCAGAACCAGATTTTACAAAAAGTTTTTCCTCGTATTGGGTAAAATCAATACTTTCGGGCGTAAAAGCCACAATGGGATTTGAATCAAAAGAACAAAAAGACGAAAGAAAACTTGCCGAAAAATTTAAAGACGCATTCACAAGAGGAAAACAAAAGAAAAAACTTCAAGAAGAGGAAGCAAAAACAGAGGATTAAAAATCTTTTACTTTAAAAAAAACACGCTAAAAGGTGTAAATGTACCACCTTTTTGAGTATTTTTTTTAAAGTTTTTTTGTAATATTGCAGCAAATTTTCAACAATCATTATCGAAAAAAAATGAAAGACTTAAAAATACTTATTCAAGCATACGAGCGTTGGCAAGCAATACAACCTTTAAACGAAAACGACCGCGCAAGGTTAAGCCGCAAATTTACAATTGACTTCAATTATAACAGCAATCATATCGAAGGCAACACATTAACCTATGGTCAAACGGAATTACTGCTACTTTTTGGCAAAGTTGTTTCAGAGGCTGAAATGAAAGATTTGGAAGAAATGAAAGCCCATAATGTTGGACTCAAAATGATGCAAGTAGAAGCAAACGAGATACAAAACCCTCTCACCGAAACTTTCATTCGACAATTACATAAAGTATTGCTTAGGGAAGATTATACTATTTATCGTACTCTGCCGGGTGGGGTACAAACAAGTTACACCATACACGCTGGATGTTATAAAACCCGTCCAAACTCCGTTATAACCCGATATGGCGACCGTTTTGAGTACGCTTCTCCCGAAGAAACTCCAGCACTTATGAACGACCTCGTAACTTGGTACAACAATGCTGAACAAAGCAGAGAATACACTCCCGTACAATTAGCGGCGTTGTTTCATTACCGCTACATACGCATACACCCGTTTGAAGACGGAAACGGACGTATAGCAAGATTAATGGTTAATTTTATACTCTCGCGTCATAATTACCCTATGATTGTAGTACGAAGTCGAAAAAAATATCAATATTTGGAAGCATTGCATACAAGCGATTTAAAAGTCGGAATCACTCCCTCTGACGGTGCAAACGCACCACTAAACAAAATTGACACTTTTCTCAAATACTTTGAACGTTTGGTTGCCGACGAAATAATTCAAAATATTGCATTTCTACGCGATTGCGGCGACAACATTTGGTGGTTTGATGGAGAAAAAGTTAGTTTTAGAAGTCCAAACACAATTACAATTCTTCGTACTTTAATGAACGAACCTAACACCACAATTTCGGAATTATGCTCAATAGTAGGCATAAATCGTTCAGCAATTCAAAAACAATTGGAACAACTCAAAAAAAAGGGATACATTGTTCAATCAAACTTCAAAGAAGAAAAATGGCACGTGGTAATAGTTGCCTCTAATTAAGCAACACATTAAATTCTCAAGCCCGCAATTAATTGATCGTCCATTTGAAAACAAATAGAATAGTTATTGGTATATTCCAAAATCTCTTTGTCGATTTCGTATTCTTGAGCCACACAATTAAGATTGGAAAGATGTTTCAAGAAACCATAAAAACGTCTTTTATTATATTTACCTTTAAAACCACTTTGGTCGGCATAACCATCTGAAAACAAATACAACATATCACCTTTCTTTACTTCAACAGAATAATTTTTAAAAGGTATTTCCACACCAAAATTATACCCGATTGACTGTCTGTTACCCGAAAATTCAGTTAAATTACCACTCCTAACCAAAAGCAAAGGTCGACCCGCTCCCGAAAACTGCAAACTATTATCTTTAACCATAATAAAGGCTAATTCCATTCCGTCATAAATATCAGTACCAGTACCCAAAGTTTTACAAAACTTTCTTTTCAGCGTAGTTAAAACCGCCGCCGACGACGACTTAGAAAGATCAACTCTCGAAATCACCTCGTTAAGACACGAAATTCCAAGAATACTCAACAACGCTCCTGGCACACCGTGTCCTGTACAATCAGCAACGGCAAAAAGTTTGTAACCACCAACATTTTTGGTCCAATAAAAATCACCAGAGACAATCTGCAACGGTTTCCAAAAAATAAAAGCATCAGAAAAACAAGCCTTTACAGCCTCTACCGACGGAATAACTGCTATCTGAATCAAACTGCCATATTTCAAAGACGAGATATTATAACGGTGAAATTTTTCCAACGTATCTTTCTGTTTTGACAAAAGTGCCACCTGACTGCGATTTTTCTGATTCAACGATGCAAATTCTACCGAAGTCTGTTTCAAATCCATAGTTGCATTATAAATTTCATTGTTTTGACGTTTCAAAACGGAATTTACTCTGTCAGCCTCGGAAAGTTGAAGGCTCAACACAACAACAATAATTAAGAAAAACAATCCAATAACACAATAAAGAATAATGGCAATTTGTCGATTCTGCTGACTTACAAGAAATTCCCTTTGATGAGCCTCAAACAAGTTTTTTTCAACTTTAAGACGTTTCTCATTTTCAACATAAAACTCCCTAAGTTCGTTGTTGACAACAAATTGCGAAGAATAAAATCTGCTTTGCGCATACCTTTGAATCTGAAAATATTTCATGTAATTTTCCCAATCTCCAACAACTTTGAAATATTCCAAATACGTTTCCAAAAAAGCATAATTGTCAATACTTTTTGTAAAACCGTCTAAAGAATTTAGCGATAACGTTTTTTTTCTAATAATCCGACCTGCTTCTGAAATTTGATTGGTAAAAATTAAGTATTTTATTTTTGCAACTTCATAATATCCGTATTGAAACTTAACTTCTTCTTTTTCGACTTCCTTTTCCAAAAGTCCAAGATAATACGCTGCTAACTCCTTATTATTCTGAATAATACAAATTTCAACCATACAGCGCAAAGTTTCTGTCATAGGATACGGAGGAAAAAATTTTTGATTAGACATCAAAGCGTTGTATCCACATTTGAAAGCAATTTCCAAAAGTTTATTGTCGAAAGTATTTTTGTATTGAATCAAAAAATTTAACACCAAATTATTGTTGATACAAATATAATTTGAAATATCATTTTTTTCTTCCGCAAGTCTTAAAGCCTGAAACAAATAGTTATCAGCCTTATCATATTGTCTTAATTCGGTGAGAATCTGACCCATAAACATATTTTTGAACAAAACTCCAACCGTATCTGGATATTCTTTAAGAACATCTTCAAGATTATAAACCTCGTCAAAAGCACTGCTTAAATCGTTTTGAGAAATAAACGTTGCAATAATCACCATTCTTGTCATAACAGAAGCCTTATAATATTTTACGCTATCTGCCAATTTTTCAGACTGATACGCCCAAAAAAGCGACTCTTTGTAATCATGCAAAACATTGTTGTAAATCGCAGAAATACGATTGGCACAACGGGCGGCAAGATACACATTGCCACATTTTGTAGCATAGTCAAACCCTTCCCGTTGATATGTCATAGAAACCTCAGGGTCGGAACATACTCTAAACAAAGTATCGTATATACGAACCACCAATGAAGAATCTTTTGTTGTCTCTTTCACATCATCTGAAACTATCAATCAAAGAGTTTACTTCTTGACAAAGACTAACTTTCGACATCACAAAACATAATAATATCAAAAATATCCTTTGCATTAATAGGATTTTTTCTCAAAGTGCAAATATAATTTTTTTCTTGATAACAATTAACAAAAATTATTATAAAAAATCGCATTTATTTTATAATTTTGCAACAAAATTTTTGTCAAAAAAAATAGTCATGAAAAAAATATCAGTGCTTTTGTTGTCAACTTTAATTGCATTTTCCTCTTGCGACAAAGAAACGCAATTAGAAGAAGACCTCGACGCAATAAAATCATATCTGAAAAAAAATTCTATCAACGCCGAGAAAAAAAACAATATCTATCATCAAATAATCACTTTAGGAACAGGCGAGAAATGCAACGAAAGCGATACTATTGCAATAAAATATACTGTTAAAACTTTAGAAACAGACTCTGTATTATACTCTTACACTCAAAAAGCAATCACGTACATAATGCCGAGTACAGTCCCAAACGTTTCTGACGAAGATGCAACACAAGGCATCACAAGCGGTCTTCAATACGGACTTCTTGAAATGAACGAAGGTGGAGTTTCAAAATTATATGTACCTTCCTCTTACGCATATGGGTCGAGCAAAATTGGAGACGATTCATACGTAAATTTGATATACGAAGTAGAACTTTGCGAAATCAAACGTTATGACAAAAAGCATTGATATAGTTATCGCACCCGATTTGTATAGGTTTCACAGCAAGCATACGAATGTGGTTTTGGTTGACATTCTGCGTTTTACTTCAACCATGACAACCGCACTCGCAAACGGAGCAAAGTCGGTAGAAACGTATGCCGACGAAGAAACACCAAAGAAACTCAAAGCCGAAAAAAACTACATCATCTGCGGCGAATACAAAGGAATGGACATCGAAGGATATGATTTCAACAATTCACCAGTTTCGATGACAAAAGAAAACGTTGCGGGCAGAAATCTCGCTTTCTGCACCACCAACGGCACTTATACTCGAAGCGTTATTTACGACTACGGAACAATACTTGCGGGTTCGTTTCTAAACTTTTCTGCACTTTGCAACCGTTTGTCAAACGACGGACAGTCGATAACGATAGTCTGTAGCGGTAGCGCAAGACGTCCGGCAACCGAAGATATAATTTTTGCAGGTCAAGTGGCGGATTATCTAATAAAAAATTCAGGCTTTACTTATATGGAAGAATCGGTCAGTATTGCCTTAAATCTCTATAATCTCGCCAAAAACAATCCAAAGGAATTTGTGTTGAAGTCAGCACCGGGGAAAAAAATTATTATAGAATCCAACCCTCGTTATGCAGAAGATTTTGAATTTGTTTTTCAGACCGATTTGTTTGATATTGTGCCAGAGGAAACCTCGGCTTTAAAATTTGAAGCAAGAAAATGAAGAAAAAAGTAGTCATAGGACTTTCAGGCGGCGTTGACAGCGGCGTTGCGGCATATTTACTTAAAAAACAAGGTTATGAGGTTCATGCCCTTTTTATGATAAATTGGAAAAATTCTTCTGTAACTCTTTCTGGTGATTGCACTTGGGAAGAAGACCAACTTGTGGCTCAAATGGTTGCCAAACAACTTGACATACCTTTGCACGTTGTAGATTCCAGCAAAAGGTACATGACTTACGTTGTTGACTACATGTTTGAAGAATATTCCAAAGGTAGAACTCCAAATCCCGATGTTTTGTGCAACAGAGAAATAAAATTTGAAATTTTCAATCAATACGCCAACGAGTTAGGTGCAGACTTTGTTGCAACGGGACATTATTGCAGACGCGATACTGTTATCGGTGAAGATGGCAAAGAATATTCAAGACTTTTGGCGGGTGTTGACCCTAACAAAGACCAAAGTTATTTTCTTTGTCAAATGAGTCAGGAGCAACTCAAAAATGTACTTTTCCCAATAGGCGACATCATAAAACCAGAGGTCAGAAAAATTGCCGCTGAAATAAATCTTGCCTGCGCCAAACGTAAAGATTCTCAAGGCATTTGTTTTGTTGGCAAAGTTGACCTTCCTATTTTTCTTCAGCAGAAACTAAAATCGAAAGAAGGCAACATCGTAGAAGTAACCGACGATGCTTTTGTTTATAGAAATCGTCATGACAACCAAGACGATTACCGCGCCTTGTCAAAACCATATATTTACACCGAAGACGATGGTTTTATAATTGGCAAACACATTGGCGCACAATACTATACAGTTGGACAAAGGAAAGGTCTTAACGTAGGCGGACACAAAGAGCCGGTTTACGTGCTTCATACCGATACCTCCACAAACACAATTTATATCGGTATGGGCGACAATCACCCCGGACTTTTTAGGAAAGCATTATTTATCAGAAAAGACGAAATTCATCAAATCCGTCCCGACAGACTTTTACAAGTAGGACAAAGAAGACGCTATGAAGTAAGAATACGCTATCGTCAGCCTCTTGAAGATGCCGAATTGATTATGGAAGAAGAAGGCTTGTACATATTGTTTGACAGACCACAAAAAAGTATTACTCCCGGTCAATTTGCCGCTTGGTACAATAGTGATGAATTGGAAGGCTCAGGTGTAATTTTTTGCTAAATTTATACAAAAAAAAAGTTAAAAAAACTTGGTAAATCATAATTATATGATAACTTTGCGCATTATAAAAACTTTATTTTATCTAAAATTATGATTAGGAATTGTTTTAATAATATAGCCATCAGTATTTTACTAATCGGCTTGAGTTTATTGGGTTGTCAAGGCTCGTCCAATCAAGGACAAGCACAAGGCAACGAATTTCAAGAGCAAGAAATTACAGTAAATGTAGACTTGGAAGCATACGGACTTTCAAAAGATTTTCTCTCCAAATACGAGAATCAGCAAATTGGCGACTTTGGCGAACTTATCCAAAGTTTTCCTTCCCCTGTTGAAGTATCAGCAATTATAAAGGATTCTAAAGTGAAATACGATCACAACTATCTGTTTGACACACAGATAGCACAAAACTTCGAGACCACTTACAAGAAATCTTTAGGCTTGGGAGTTTATTGTGCTGACTTAGGATACTTAAACGTTTATGACCAAACAGGCGACGTGTTGGAGTATCTTGTTACAATCAGGAAACTTACCGACGATTTGAAACTCGGACAATTTTTCGACTTTGCAGCCTTGAAACGTATAGCAACCAACAACAGCAATCTTGATTCTTTGTTGATTTTAAGTACAATGTCCTATTTTCAAATGGATAAATATTTAAGAGATAACAACCGCGCTAACGTTAGCGCACTTATGGTTACAGGCGTTTGGACAGAATCTCTTTATCTTGCCTCTAAAGTTTACGTTGAGAAAGAAAACAAACGTATGAAAGAACACATCGCAAGTCAGAAATACATTCTTGATGATTTGATTTCCATTTTGGTTCACTTTATGGGCAACGATATGAACTATGTAAAACTTGTTGCTGCTTTCAAAGATTTGGCAAAAGCGTTTGAACCTGTTGCAATAGAAACTATTGATGGCGAAGATAAAACAGAAGTTATTGATGGTCAAAGCGTTACTACTCAAGGTTCTCGAACTGAAATTAATGTATCAAACGAAAACATGTTGAATATTTGCAAAGCAGTAGAAAATCTTAGAAAAAAAATTGCAGAAGCATTATAAAAACATAAAAAACTATCAATGAAGAAGTTATCATTTTTTGTTATGCTGCTGAATTTAGCAGCGGGTAGTTTATTTGCCCAAACTGAAATCAAACCACAAAATCCTGCAATTTTTTGCGAAGGACGAACAATACAGAAAGAAAACGCAATTTCTTTTTGTTATCCGGGAACAAAATTTTCACTGAATTTTGCGTCAGAAACCATAGCCGTAAAACTAAAAGCAAACGCTGGATATTACGCTTTCAGCATTGACGGAGGAGAATTTAAAAAGTTTTCAACCTACACTGGCAATGAGGCTGACAAAATTTTCAAACTTACTCTTGCAAACAATCTTTCGTCAGGGTTTCATACCGTAAGCGTGATGTTAGTATCGGAAGGGCATTCATGTAATCCTGAATTTTACGGTTTTGAATTGAATAACGGTGCTAAAATTGGCAAATACAATACAAAAAAACGCGTCAAAATAGAATTTATTGGCAATTCTATTACATGCGGTTACGGCAATGAAGCAGCCGGAAGAGATGATAAATTCAGCGATTCTACTTCCAATTTTGCTAAATCTTTTGCTGGACAAACAATCAAGAACCTTAATGCGGTTTCAATGGTTGTAGCACGTTCTGGCATTGGTATTTACAAAAATTTCGGCGATAAGAAATCCGGCTCTGAATACCCGATGCCAAGAGTTTATGAAAATACTCTTATAACCGATACATTAGAACGGTGGGATTTTTCAAAATGGAAACCTGACATTGTGGTGCTTGGTTTAGGAACAAACGATTTGAGCGAAAATAATTACGATTACGAAAAATTTGCATTAGCATATATTGCATTTTTGAAAAATATCCGTAAACATTATCCGTCAGCAAAAATAATACTTCTCAATTCGCCAATGTTGCATTATCAGCAATCTCAAGATTTGATGAATGTTATTTCAAACTCTAAAAATGCAATGAGCGTGCTTCAAGATTTCAAAATTTATCGTTTTGATTTTCAAGAACTTTCCGATGACCCAACGGACTACGGTGCAGATTGGCATCCGTCAGCAAAAAAGGCAAAAGAAATGGCTCGTTATCTATCTTACTTCATAGAAACAGAAGTAATCAAAAAGAAAAAGAAATAAAAAAAATGGCTGCGAGATTTACGCAGCCATTTTTTTATCTATGACCCGAAGTTGATGTCCTGCTTGAACTGCTACTATTAGAGCCGCTGCTTGAACTTCTACTCGTGTTTTCGCTTGAACTTGAACTTCTGCTGCCACTACCGCTTGAAGTTCTGCTGTCGCTGTTGCTACCTTTGCTTGTATTCTCTCCTGACGAACTCGAATGAGAAGAACGCTGACCCTGTTGAGACGACATATTACCTCCATTAGCATTACGTTTTTGTGCCGAAGAATTATTCGATACTCCCGACGAAGAAGAATGACTACTTCTCTGACTATGAGATGTATACGTACTACTATGCCCTCTATTATCACTCACATTACCACGATTGTTGTTGTTGTTGTGATAATTGTTATTATGATGAACATCGTTTCTATGTCCATTATTATACGGCGCATGATAGTTATTCTGATGATAAGGATAATGACTTACATGATGATAATACGGACGAGCAGCATAATAATATGGTCTTGGCGCATGATAATACGTGTAAGGACGATAAACACTATATGTAGGACGTACAACGTAATAATCTCTGTAATGCGGTCTTGCTACATAATAATGTTCTCTCCAACCATAATATCCGGGGCTGTAAGAATACACATAATAATGATGACTTGCGCAGTTATGATGCCAACGCTCGTAAACAACTGGTCTGTACCAAGAATAGTACAAGGGATGCCAAAATTCCGGCGTTGCAGCAACCGTAACAATAGCCGTCCCAGCCGCAACAGTGAACAAACCATCAAAATAAACGGTAGTCTTTACCCTCGGACGATGAAATCTTTGGATTCTAACCTCATAACTATCATATACTTCGTTTTCAACATTGTAAACTGCCGGATTATCATAACCCTCCGAATCGTCATAATCGTAATATGAACTACTTTGTGCCGATAAATAATTAACCGATGAAAACAAAACGGCTAATATCAAAACAATTTTTTCCATATCTATATTTTTTTGTGGGTTAAAGTTACTTCTATAGTCGAAAAAAATAATGAAAAATGAATTTTTTTTACAAATTATCTACAATAAACTTCATCATTTTTTTGTAAAGATGCCAAGTTGTATTGCCACCGTAAATGCCGTGATTTTTGTTGGTATACTGCATAAACTCAAAATCTTTGTCCGCCTGAACCAATGCTTCACAAAAAACCATTGAATTTTGTGGGTGAACATTATCATCACAACTGCCAAAAATCAGCAAAAATTTACCCTCCAACTTGTCGGCATATTTCAGAGGCGAATTGTTGATATAACCTTCATGATTGTTTTGAGGCAAGCCCATATAACGCTCGGTGTAGATATTATCGTAATATTCCCAATCGGTAACAGGAGCCACAGCAACGCCAAGTTTGTAACTGCCAGCACCTCGAGTCATAACATTTGATGACATAAAACCGCCATAACTCCAGCCCCAAATACCAAGACGCTCAGAGTCAACGAATTTCAACGACGATAGATATTTTGAAAAATCAACCAAATCTTCGGTTTCAAATTTTCCAAGTTGACCGTATGTGCATTTGCGAAATTCAGCACCTTTTCTTCCCGTTCCACGAGTGTCAGTACAAGCCACCAAAATACCTTTAGTGGTCAAAGCGTTATACCACTGAAATTCAAAACAATCGCTAACAAGATTGTAATTTGGTCCATTATAACCAACCACCAAAACGGGATATTTTTTGTTTTCGTCAAAGTCAGCGGGCTTGATAATAAAAGAAATCAAAGAATCTCCCGAAGAATTTTTCCAAGAAAAAATCTCGCGCTTCGGACATTGAGACTTTTGAAGAATATCCTTCAATCTAACATTTTGTTCTATAACACGAAGTTCCGCCCCCTTATTATCGCAAACGGTAATATAATAAGGTGTCGAAACCGACGAATAAAAATTGATAAAATACTTAAAATTCTTTGAAAATTCGGGGCTATTAACACCATTTTGTGTTGACAGTTTTTTGCGATTTTTACCATTCAAATCCGTAACATAAACCGCTTCCTGAGCCGCATTTTCGCCGACAGCAGTAAAATAAACTTTCTTGTTTTTTTCGTCAACACCGCAAAATTCCAAAACTTCTTTCTTATCTTTGGTTACTTGGGTAATCAGTTTTCCGTCAGAAGAATAGTGATAAATTTGTCTATAACCATCTTTGTCAGAAGTAATTAAAAAAGATTTTCCGTCTGACAAAAACTTTATAGAAGGCATAACTGACTCTTCGATGTAACGCTTATCAGAAAGAGTAAAAAACTTTGTAGTCTTTTTGGTGTTGACATCAAAAGAAAGCAAATCCAATTGATTTTGAAGACGATTCATTCGGCAAATCACCAATTTTGAAGCCTCAGCCGACCACAAAATTCTTGGAATGTAAATATCTTGATTTTCACCAAGTTCAACAGAAGAAGTTTCATTAGTTTCAAAAGAATATACATGAACCGACACTTTTGAATTTTCCTCCCCTACTTTCGGATATTTATATTCGTAATTAAACGGATAATTGGCTTGAGGGTCATATTCATCGGTTATGCCGTCATAATACTGAAGTACATAACTTTTTACATTAGTTTCATCAAACTTAATGTAAGACAAATACTTACTATCTGGCGAAAATTCAAATGCTTTGTTAAACTCAAACTCTTCTTCGTAAACCCAATCTGGCAAACCGTTTAGAATAAAATTCTTTTTACCATCAAAAGTTATTTGCGAGACTTCGTCAGTTTCAAGACTCTGAACATAAATATTGTTTTGATAAACAAATGCGACTTTTTTTCCATCAGGAGAGAATGTCGCTAACTGAACAGAGCCAAACTGCTGACCAATTTTTGTAATTTTCTTTGTATCAATGTCATAAACATTAAAATCTGCCAAAAAAGAGCGACGATAAATTTCTTGAGAACCATAATAATAAAGAATTTTTTTCTCGTTGGACGAAAAGTCATAATCCTCAACATAATGATCTAAATTTGCGATAGTATCTATCACTTGCCCAGTTTTATAAGCAAATTTTACAATCACGCTACCACGACTTAATGTTGAATAACTTTCACCATCATTCATCGACCGTATTCCGTAAACGCTCTTTTGACGAAATTTTCCACTTAAAATATTATAAAGTGTTACGTCAATTTTTTGCGCGAAAACCGTTGCCGCAAAAAGCGTAAAAAAAAGTGTAAAAAGTTTTTTCATAATCATAAATTTATTTCACGAGGTAATACTTTGTAATTTTTTTTCAAAGTTTAAGAAATCTAAGTCTACTAAACTAAAAAGATGCTTGTTGTATCGTTTTTAATTGTTCAAAACCGATAATGTAGAAAAACAACTACTTACATTATCGTATTTTTTCACTGTCTTGTCATAAAAAGAAAAATCAATACCATTAACAATTATAGGAGCAAAGGTTAAGATTTTCCCAACATTTTCCTCCCAATTTGTTTCCATATCAGAACTGAAATAAACTGAATATCCAATATTTTCTGATTGTAATGGATAAGAAATATATGGCTTGCACAACCGCTCGTCGGCCAAGCCGGGAGAAAAAATAACATTCTGACAATTAACACGTATTATATCTACTATTGTCTGAAAATATGCATTATAGGTCTTATCCGTTCCAGAAAATAATTCTGGCGGAGGACATAAATCAAACATAATATTCGGATTATTTTTTATATATTTGCATGACGAAATAATTCCCCACAACGTTTGAAGGTATATATGATAACTATCTCCGACTTTTAAATCGGTTGAACAATAATCAGAGGGCGATAACACGACTGACAAATGATAATTATCAATATAATCTTTTAAAATAGGAACAAGTTCATCTTGTAAATAATTTTTAAAAGCCGCTTGATCAAATTCTGCATAATCAACATCATCTTCTAATGATTTTATTTGGAAACGTATACAATTATACTCCGTTTGTTGGTTCAGCAACTTATCAATCATTTCGGGACTGACATCAGAATCCAAGCCGCATAGTGTTACAATATTATCACTATTATCGGTCAAAAATCTATCCTGCACAACAAATCCGTTATATGTTTTTTCTGGAATTTCAATACCCATTATATTTAACATTGTTGTGGCATAACGAGTGCCCATTGTTCTAAGCCCCGATGCTAAAAAATGCATACCGTCACTTTTTTTACCAGCACAACCTTCTGAAGAAATCACATGCGCCGTTGGGACGAGTTGAGGAAGTTTTGCAATAATGTCGTTATGGGCATAACATACTCCTCCGTTTTCTTTACGCAACAATTCACCCACAAGCAATGGACACTCTTGAGCATTAAGATTTAGATCCGTCAAAATATTATCATAAAGTGTTTTAACTTTCTCTATCCAATCTTCTTGACCACTATTACTTTCCCCCTGATGCAATAAAATACCTCTGATTACACCTTGTTTTTGTGCTATTTTTGCTGCTTTAATTAACGTTTGATAAGGTGCAAAATCATATTCTTCAAATATATCTTTTATCCATCGTTCTCGTTTTACTATATCTGCATAATACTCTGAAAATCCTTCTTTTTCAAAAGCCTCTATCCCTGCACCTGCTACGGCAACCATAACAATTCCTATTTTATGACCTTCTGGTAAATAATCTAACATTGTTCTACCAAAATAATCGGATACGGAAATTCCTGTTAGTGCCCGTGCCAACGGACATGCTTCATTTCTCCAAGAAAACCGTGTACCACCAAAATATGCAGCATCATGTTTGGCTATGAGCATTGATTCTAAATTATAAGGTACATTTGTCTTATCAACTAATTCATAGGGAACAACCCCATCCATATTGGATTGTCCAATACAAAGAAATATATTAAATTGCTCATCAGGGGGAATTACAATTATCGTATCATCTATTATTTCAACATCTGCCTTTGTTGTGTCTACATTTTGTTTACTATCGCTATTTGCGCCATCAACCTTTGCACTATCTATATTTATTAATACTGAATCATTTGTTTCAGTTGTATCTTCTTGTGCATAAATTACTAAATTAGGTTCATGACATGAAACCATAAAAAAAAGCAAAAATGCACCAAAAACAATTTTCATCATCTATCAATATATTTTATTAAACTATATTTTACAATCTATTAAAATCAGCAAAAATGATTTCAAAGAAATTTCCTATGTTTAACTTTTTTATTTTGCCGTTAAATTATTAGATTTCATTCTTGAAATATATTGCTGCAACATTGCCTTCAACTGCTCCTCCATAAAAGGAAGTTGTGGAAAATTTTCTTTTTGGTCAATAAGATTATGTTCCAAAGAAAAATCTTTTTTGTAATCAAAAATTCCGTAAAGAGCCTTTTGACGATATTCAATCATAAGAGTATCAAGATAATACATCGTGCTGACATTCTTATTGTTGAACACATAATTTACATAACCCAAGGAATCTGCCTGAAAAATATTTTTTCCAAACGAGAAGAACGGTTTTTGATAATTCAATAACGAAAGCACCGACGGCGTAATGTCAACCTGCTGCATCAAACGCGTTGAATCGCACCTACTTGGTAATTGTCCGCCCGGAGTATAAAAAAACACGGGAATCAACAATCGTCCCATTTCGTTGTTGTAGTCTTCTCTGAATGTAGGTCCCGTGTGGTCTGCCGTAAAAACAAACAAAGTATTTTTAAACCAATCTTTATCCCTTACTTTTTCAAAGAATTTTCTTATTGAATGGTCAGCATAACTAACCGTTTTGTGCATTGGAATTTCTCCTTTGGTGAAGACATTTTTATATTCTTCAGGCAGTGCAAAAGGCTCGTGTGACGAGGCTGTAAAAACCGTTACAAAAAATGGCTTATTCTTTTGAGCAATTTCATTGGTCATATCGGCGAAATATTGTAAATACGGTTCGTCAAAAATAGCCCAAGTGCCGTCAAAAAATTCTTTATGTTCGTATTCGTCCATGCCGTAATAGGTTTCAAAACCGATGGAATTTGTAAAAGCCTTAAAACCTAATGTCGTATTAGGTGCGCCATGAAAAAACGCTGTTGTATATCCTTCATTTTTAAGCATTTCCGGCAGACCCTGCAACTGATTATTAGAATATACATAATAGCAATACGGGTCAATATAACGCGGAATACCCGCCAAAGAGGCAGGCATACAGTCAACAGAGCGCAGTCCATTTGCAAAACTATATTCAAAAGAGTAACTCTGTGTTAAAAGCGAATCCAAAAATGGAGTGTAACCCGTGCTGTCAGGATTGAAAAAACCGACAAACTCTCTCGAAAATCCTTCCATCAAAAACATTACAACATTATATTTTTTCATCTCTTTACCATCAGGATTTAAGTTTCTGATTGGATAAAAAAGACTGTCAAGTTTTTCTTCTGGATAAAATTTCGGGTCTTCGTAACCTTTTTTGTGAAGAGTGGTAAGTATGGTAAAAGGTGTGTTGAGTACGATTGCTGTCTCGCTTGGACGTTTGCAATAAAGATCGGCAGAATCTTGTCTTAATGGGTGCATCTTGTAAGCCAAACCACCACGAAGACCAGCAAAAGTTATCAAAACAGCAATCAAAAAAATTAGCGAATGAACTGGATAATACATTTTTTTAGGGACATAATCCAAGTCTGAAGTACTGTTTTTTTTCAAAGGATTGTAATAAAATTTTGCAGAAAGAAAAATCATAGCCACTCCAAAAATCCACACCAATGGATATTCAAAAACGCTATGACCCAAAATCGTTAGAAGATTGCCCTCATTGGCAAATTCCGAAAAAAAAACGGCTGTAGTACGTCTGCCGCCAAACTCGTAATAAACAGTGTCAGCAACATTTACAAAAATTCCAATGGAATTTATTACAAGAAAAATTATTTTTATAACTTTTTGATAGTTAACAGAATATCTAAATTTAAACGGCAAAAACTGCGCCACAACCAATGCAATATTCAAATAACAAATTGCACTAAAATCAAATCGCAAACCGCCAAAAGATATTCCAAGCATATCAAAAAAGCCAGTCTGCTGAAAATGCGAAAGATTTTCCAAATAGAAAAACCACCTTGAAAACATATAAACCGTCAATATGAGAATCATATTGACGGTCATAATAAATCCGGGTTCTTTTTTTATAGTTTTAAAAAATTCCTTCATTAGATTAATTTATAACATTTAGTTGTTGAAGTTCTTCCACAGTAAGGCTCGGCAATTCGCCGGGAAATTGAATCATTTTTTGAGCCACAAATTTTCCAGTTTTCATTGCGTCATCTTTAGTTTTGAAAACTTTGTTACCTTCAACTGCTGGTATTTTATCTTGATAAATCATTTTTTTCTGATTTATAAAAATCGAATAACCAAAGCCTTGAGCAACTTCAAAGGTTTCAACTCTGAATTTTACCGAACCATAAACAATAGTATCAAAAACATTATTATTAAGGTCAGCGGTTTTGTTTTTTTGGTTTTGACAACTCGAAATCAAAACCGCTAACCCTATAAAAATCACTAAGGAAAAATATCTCATTTATTTTGCTTTAAGTTTATCTTCAATCCAAAGTCTTGCATTAACAAAAGCCTGAATCCAAGGAGAAACCTCATCTGAAGACTTTCTATCAAAAGGATAATAAGCCCATTGCCAAGGGAAAATTGCCCTTTCAGGATGCGGCATCATCGACAAATGACGACCATCTTTCGATACAATTCCAGCAGCATTGAAATCCGAACCGTTTGGATTAGCAGGATATTCGCTGTAAGAATACTTCAGAGGAATCATGTAGTCTGACTCTTTGCCGGGAAGCGAAAAACGACCCTCACCATGAGCCACCCATACGCCAAGTTTTGAACCCGCAAGATTTTTAAACATAACTGAATTGTTTTCCAAAACGTCAACCGACACAAAAGCCGATTCAAATTTTCCTGACAAATTGTGTTTTAATTTCGGATGATTTTCTTTTTCGGGATAAACCAATTCCAATTCGTTCATCAATTGACAACCGTTACAAATTCCAAGGCTTAAAGTGTCTTCTCTTTTGTAGAATTTTTCTAATGCTTTTCGTGCCGTGTCGTTGAATTTCAACGCACCTGCCCAACCTTTTGCTGAGCCGAGAACGTCAGAATTAGAAAATCCGCCACAATAAACCACAAAATTTACATCTTCCAAAGTTTCTCTGCCCGATGATAAATCAGTAACATGAACGTCCTTAACGTCAAAACCAGCAGTATAAAGTGTGTATGCCATTTCACGATCGCCATTGATACCTTTTTCACGGATAATTGCCGCTTTAATGCCAGTTTTGTTACGACGTTTTGGATTAATACCAAACTCAGAAAATTTGCCTGAAAAACTTTTTGGAAATTTGAACTCCAAAGGTTGTTTGTCAAAATTATTAAAACGACTTTCAGCACAAGTTTTTTGCGTCTGAATGCTGTCCAAAAGATAAGATGTCTTAAACCAAGTACATCTAAGCGAGTCGATGTCAAGATTAATGATTTTGCCTTGATGAGATATTTTAAGATTTCTACTTGGAATTGTTTTTCCGATAATTTCGTATCTAATATTATTATTATCAAAACTTTGTGTAACTTCTTGAAGGTTGTCGTTAGAAATTTGCAAAACAATTCCGGGATTTTCACTAAAGAGCGTTGTACAAAGGTCATAACCGTCGTGCAAATCAATTTCCATACCGCCCGATACTGTCGGGAAACACATTTCTAAAAGTGTCGTAATAAGACCACCTGCCGAAATATCATGACCGGCAAGAATCAAAGAGTTGTTAACAAGTTTTTGTACAGCGTTGAAAGCCTCTCTGAAATATTTCGTATCGCAAACATCCGGACAATTATCTCCAAGCGAATTTACAACTTGAGCCAAACTTGAACCTCCTAACGAAAGCGCACATCTTGAAAAATCAATATACAAAATCGACGAATTTTCAACAGGTTTTACATTAGGTGTAACAATTTTCTTAACGTCAGAAACCTCTCCTGCTGAAGTTATAATCACCGTTCCGGGCGAAAGAACTTTACTTCCGTCGGGATATTTTTGAGTCATCGAAAGCGAATCTTTTCCTGTTGGAATATTTATTCCTAATTCGATAGCAAACTTACTTGCCGCTTCAACAGCAGAATAAAGTCTTGAATCTTCGCCTTCGTTTCTACATGGCCACATCCAGTTAGCACTAAGCGAAATGCTGTCAATAGCCTTTTCTAACGGTGCAAAAACGATATTTGTCAACGCCTCGGCAATTGCAAGTCTTGAACCACTTGCTGCATTTATCAACGCCGCAACAGGTGCATGACCTAACGCTGTTGCAATACCTCGTGTACCAGTATAGTCTACCGTTACGGCTCCTAAATCGCAAAGAGGAAGTTGAATTTGTCCCGTAGTTTGCTGACATGCAACTTTTCCCGTTACCGAACGGTCAACTTTGTTAGTTAACCAATCTTTACAAGCAACCGCTTCTATTTGAAGAACTTCCGATAAATAATCAGCAAACTTATCGTCAGAATATTTTACTTCATTATATGTTTTCTTAACCGTAACATCTTTCATAACGGTCTTAGGCGGTTTGCCGAAAAAGTCTTCAAGTTTAAGGTTTATCGGTGTTGACTTGTCAGGATTAACAAACTTAAAGACCATATCGCCGCTTGTTTTGCCGACTTCGTACATTGGAGCGCGTTCTCTATCTGCAATTTTTTTCAGCAAATCAACATATTTTGGGTCAATAACAAGACCCATTCTTTCTTGAGATTCGTTTCCGATTATCTCTTTTGACGAAAGAGTTTTGTCGCCAACAGGAAGTTTGTCGATTTCGATAACGCCGCCCGTTTCCTCCACAAGTTCTGACAAACAATTCAAATGTCCACCTGCGCCATGGTCATGAACCGAAACAATAGGATTGAAATCCATTTCTGAAATACCACGAATTGCATTGTAAACACGTTTTTGCATTTCGGGGTTAGAACGCTGAACAGCATTGAGTTCTATATCGTTTTTATATTGACCCGTTGCAACCGAACTTACAGCACCGCCGCCCATTCCGATACGAT
>CAJOGF010000029.1 GCA_905233995.1 uncultured Bacteroidales bacterium
ATTTTTTGACCAAAACACAAAGAAACGTGCGTTTTGATAAGAGACATAACTTTTTACGCCGTTGAAAGGATTAGTCCACGCCGAATAACCTTGACCTTGTTTAAGTCGATGGAAAAACCAATCGGCATAAAACGCCGGAATGTCGGTGCTGCGGCTCGCCGAAATAATTATCGGGGCTTGTGCATCAACTGTTTCGCCATTTTCGCGTTGGATTTGTATTTTTTGCCATTGAGCCATAATGTTGCAAATTTACAACAATTATTTTATTTGTCAAAATCTTTTTTCACTCAATCCCATTGTCCACCACATACTTTCCGTCTTTGCCTTGGTCGGGGGTGAAATAATTGGCATCGAAAAAACACTTCCGATGCCAATTTTCAAATCAAAAAAATACAAATTATTCCTCTATCGGCAGGCCGTTTTTGAATTTCCATGTTGAGAGAATTTCGCCGGTTTTTGGGTCGGGATATTGGATTTGCTGTATAAACGAGTTTTTGATGAACATTATCATTGGTTTTGATACGCCGTCATCGTCAGTATATGACGTGTTCAAAGTCCCGGTGTAAGGCGTGTGGTTGAGGTTATAGTAACGGTTTGGAATGTTGTCGTCATCGTAATTGACAATGCTATACATTTGATTTTCGTGGTAATAATAGTACCATTCGCCTATTTGTTTTCCATTACGGTAATTGCCTTTTCTTATCGTTATTTCATTGTTGTCGCCGTCAATGTAATATGCTATAAATTCGCCGTCGAGATAACCTTCTTTATAATTTCCTTTGTAAAAAATGGAATCCTGTAAATCAAGAAACTCACCGTGCTTTTCGCCATTTTTGTAGTTGGTATAAACCGTCACTTCCCATTTGCCATCTATTAACATGCTGCCCTCTTTAACGCCGTCTAACTTGCCGTCCACATAGTTTGATGTCCAAGTAAAGTATAGCTCGCCATTGTCATCATAGTAATAAGAGATCACTTTGCCATGCGGTTTGCCATTTTTAAAGTAGTGTTCATAATCTTTGCGGTCTTTGTCGTCATATGCTGTCCAAAGGCCTTCTTGCAGTCCGTTTTTGCAGAGTCCGACTCTTCCTGCCTGTCCATTGTGATAGCGGCTGTCGTATTGCCCGCTGTACGGCTCGTTGTCGAATGTGTAGAATTGTTCACAAGTCATTTTTTCGTCATAATTCTTGACACAATAAACTTTTTGTTTGTAGTCGTAACGCTTCCAAATACCATCTTTTTCGCCAGCGTTGTAGTGTCCGTCTGTAATGACGCGGTTTTTGCGGTCGTAGGTTTGGTATTTGCCATGACGTTCGCAAATTTCGCCGTTGAAATTGGCCGATTCTACATAATGGAGCGAGAATGCATATTGCCAAATGTCGGGGTCAAAATCGTAATAGAAATCTACTGATGTCTTGCTGGCCAGGGAATCTTCGTCCATTCTGTAATACCATGTTTCGTTGGCAGTGAATCCATCTTTGTAACGTTCGATGAGAGTGAATATTTTTCGGACATTTCCATCGCTGCCGTAAGTGATTTCTTTTTCCATGAGGCCTTTGTTGAAATGTTCCTCTTTCCAAACTGTTCCCTTGTCGAGAGGGTCGTACTGGATTTGTTTGCCGTCGAGGTGTCCGTTCTTGTAGTTGAGCACCATGTCGATAGTGCCTGTTGTGTCGTTGTATTTGGTTGATGTGCCTTCGCGATAGCCGTCGATGTAGTTCATGCGCCATTTGACGGAGCCGCTCTCGTAATACGAGATATCTTCACCATCTATTTTGCCCATTTTCATCGTCCATGTTTGACGGAGTTTGCCGCTGTCGTAGTAGTTTTTCTGTTCGCCCTCTTCTACGAACTCGATTTTGCCGTTGGCATTGTTGATGTGCGAATAGAAACCTTCGCCCTGCAACCGTCCGTCGATGTAGTAGTCCTTGTAGGGTTTGAGCCCTGCGGACTTGTCCTTGGCGTTGTATAGGCGGTAGTAGGATGCGTCGGATGCCTTAGCGACGATATTCCAATCCTCGTCGAAATATACCTTGTCGTTGAGCGTCTGTGCTGTGCAGGTGGCAACGCTGAGGATTGCCATCACTGCGATAATGATTGTAGTTTTCATTTTCAATGAAGTTTTATTGGTTTTTGATATTAGTGTCGCAAATGGCGGAAAGGTTACAGGGGATAATAAAAAATCAATAAATTTTGTCCCACTTAAACGATTTGAATGCTTCATCAACGACATCTGCCCAAATATAACCGTCTGAATTTCTGTAACTTGTTATCATTTTGACAGCCTTATATCGGTTGAAAAAATAATAAATTCTTACCGTAACATTTCCTTTGTCGCCTGTACGCACATATTGGACTTTGATACACTGGAAATTTTGGGTTTTCACAAATGATGCTTCTGGTTTTGAAACCATCTTTTGAGGTGGCGCAAGTTCATCGTATGCCGCTTGCTCAAAGTCGTACAAATCGGAACTGTCAAAATAATCAGTCCAATCGTCACCAACTGACGGCAGTTCACCATTTGTGTCGTCAAAGCACTTCATCATTATACGACAATATGTTTGAAATGCACTCTGCGACATTTTAGAAAGCCCCTTTTGTTGAAAAATGATTGTTCCGTTGTTTGACGAACCAGTATAATGAGAGTAAAGGTCGTCAGGATTTTTCAGTTCCATTTTGTCCGACACTTTGATTGTAAAAGCGTTGGCAAAATGATACTCCTTGTTTTGTGCAAACAGAGAAGAGCACAAAGCAAGGAGCATGCAAAAGATGATAGTCTTTTTCATTGCTTCAACAAATTAATCCTTTTTCTCTCTGAAACAGAAATATGTCGGCAACCCGCATATAAGGATAAAACCTATTAACGCTCCCAAAATGGTAGGAACGTCACCTTTGCTGTCGGCAAACATTTTAATAAATGCGTAAATGCCGCAAAGGTCCCAAAGTATGCATAAAACTTTCATTGTTCTTATATTTGTTAGTTCAACATTTATTTTTCGTTACAAATTTACTAACTATCTTCCTTACCTCCAACTTTTTCTGTATCGAGTTTTTCTACATTTTGCAACAAGTTTTCAGACATATTGTCTGATGATTTTAGACAGTATTTTTCATCCATCTGATTTGCAATGTCTTGAAAAAAGTTGTGTTGCAAAATGTGTTCAATGTGTAGTTCCATTTCTCAAATGTTTTGTTCGTTTTATCCTTAGTGTCGGAAATGGCTGAAAGGTTACACCGTTGACGAAAAAAACTTGTCATTATACAAAAAAAGTTTTATCTTTGTTGCCGAGAAAAAAATATAAGCACTATGGGCACATTCATCGACAAGGGCAACATCGCCTTCCGACGATTTATATTGATTGGAACAAGTTTTCGCAATTAGACAATCAGAGTGTTGTGGAAGAGGCTCAAAAATTGCTCAGCGGCGAAGCGATAACGATAGATGACGGAGCATAGTAAAATACCTGTGGATTAAGCCCAAATTTTAGCGATTCTAAATAAGAAAAAAGTTCTGTCATTAACACCGTTAAGTTTAGCCCTAAACTTTTTGATTTTCGCATTGAAAGATTCAGCACCAGCGTTTGTATTTTTAAATTTGAAATAATTGATAATGTCGGGATATCTGTTTTTTAGTGTCTGTAGGAAAGCACTAAAATATTTAAAACCAGATTTTTCCACATCGTCGAACCAATCAGAAAGGCATTTGAGCACATTTTCCTCTTTTGCATGGGAATAAATCATTCTGAGTTTATGAACCAAGTTGTATGCTTTTTCCAAATCAGGGTACAAAAAGAACAGTGTTCTTGCCCTAAGTTGTTGACTTGGAGTCCATTTGTCACGCGATTTGAAAAGCAAGTATCTCGACCGTGCTAAAAGTTGTTTCAGGCTGTCCCCGTTGTTTAAAATCGTTGGGGTGTATGTTTCACCCTTTTCTTTGAGTGTTTTTATTGTTTGGTTCTCGTTTTCAATTACTTGCCAACGGTAATCAACCCTCATTTGTTGAAGACATTCCAGCGCAATTTTTTGAACATGGAAACGGTCTATGGTGAGAATTGCGCAAGGAAAAGATTTTAGGACAATCTTTTTCATGGACTCTGACAAGTCGGCTGTTATTTCCTTGACCAACTTCCTTTTGGACATTGAAATTCTGTTTATGTGGTCGCTGACGAAATCGGACACCGTACCCTTTATCATTGCAACAAGACAATGTTTTCTGCCCTTTGCAGCCTTGTTTGTTACGATGGTGTATATTTCTCCGTTTGAAAGGCTTGTCTCGTCTATTGACAAGTATTCGCCCATGTTCTCGGGGAAAATCATGTAATTTTCAGCATGGTCTTTAAGCTTCCAATCTTCAAAACCCGACAGGTGCGTTTTATATTGGCGTTCAAATAAATTGCCGTCAATCCCGTAAAATAAGGACAATGAACTTCCTGAAATCGGGTTGTTATCGACGAGTTCCTTTTAAAAAAGCCGCAAAATCCTTCGATATGCGGGTGCCTTCTGCAACAAGCGAATACTCCTTTGAAAATGTCGTTTTCTGCTTTGTTTCGATGTTTTCTGCTATCCAGCGGCGTTTCCTTGCATGGATGGTCACAAGTCGTCTTCGGACAGGGAAATCGGTAAAAACTGAATATTCTGTAAAACCGTTGGGCGACATGACAATAGTGGCATCATGCGGAGGCTGAATATTTTTCTCACTCATATAAATATTCAGTGTTGTTTCTGTCTTGACAATATCGGTTACATCAAAATTTTCTACCAATTCTTCTGGCAAAAAGCAGTCTAATATTTCTTTGTATAATTCTTTCATTTCTCGTTTAAGGATAATTTTGTTCTGTATTTCTCCGCAAAGATAGTTATTTTTTGGTAATTTATATCCACAGGTATTTTACTATGCTCCTAGATGACGGGTGTTTCCGATATTATCTTAGCGACATACAATGTTGCGACAATGTTTTAGCCTTATTGGTTACATTGGGACTTTTTGACATACAATTATGAAAACTATCGTGCCAAAATCCCAATTATCTTGACGAATCATGGTTTCTGGGCTGACCAAAAGAAAAAAAGTCAATTTTTTTTAGTAGCCGGGCAGGGAATCGAACCCTGATTTACGGTTTAGGAAACCGACGTTCTATCCATTGAACTACTCAGCCGATTTTTCGTTTGCAAATTTATAACGTTTTTTTTGAATATCCAAATGTTTTTTAAAAAAAATATGCTAACTTTGCACCGTTAAAAAAAATATAATCTAATGAAAATAGAAAAAAATACAGTTGTTTCAGTTAGTTATATACTTAGAACTGAAGAAAATGGCTCTATTGTAGAGCAAACTTCCGATGACAGACTTCTTGAATTCCTTTTTGGAAGAGGAATGATGTTGGAACAATTTGAAAAAAACTTAGATGGTCTTTCTGTCGGTCAAAAGACAAAATTCCATTTAACACCGAAAGAGGGATATGGCGAATATCATCAGGAAATGGTTGTAAATCTTCCTATTAGTATTTTTCAGGATAAGGACGGAAATATCAACAAAGAGATTTGTAAAGAAGGCAACCATATTCCAATGCAAGACAAAAACGGCAATCATTTGATTGGTAAGATTTTACATGTTTATGACAATGCTGTTAAAATCGACTTCAATCATGATATGGCTGGCAAAGACCTTTATTTTGAAGTTGAAGTAAAAGATATTCGTCAGGCAACCGAAGAGGAAATCGAACACGGACATGTGCATCATGACGGTCATTGTTGTCATCACGACGGACATTGTCATAAGCACGAAGAAGGACACGAATGTCATAAGCACGAAGAAGGTCACGAATGTCATAAGCACGAAGAAGGACATCATTGTCATAAAAACGAGGAAGACGGTCATCATTGCTGTCATCATCACGATGAAGAAAAAGAATAAAACGGCTGTTTTTCCGGGTTCATTCGACCCCTTTACTATCGGTCATAAAGCACTGGTAGAAAAGGGGTTGGATATTTTTGACAGAATTATAATTGCTGTCGGTTTCAATGCTGAAAAAAAAGGTGGGCTTCTCTTGGTTGATAATCGTGTTGAACTAATTAAAACTGTTTTCAAGGACTTTGACAATGTTGAAGTCGAAAAATACGACACGTTAACAGTGGATTTTTGTCGTGAAAAAAATGCAAGTTTTATTTTAAGAGGCTTGAGAAATATTTTTGATTTTAACTATGAAAAGTCGATAGTAGAGATTAATAAAAGGTTAGCACCAGAGATTCAGACGGTATTTGTGTTTTCGGAGCCAGAATTTGATGCAGTTAGTTCGTCTGTGGTCAGAGAACTTTTTAGTTATAAAAAAGACGTTAGTAGTTTTTTACCTAAAGGCATTGATTTAGAATACTTTATAAATAGATAATTTTTTTCTGATGGATATTCATAATTGTAAAATGTGCCCGCGTCATTGTGGTGTGGACAGAACAACTTCAAATTTAGGTTTTTGTAATATTGACTATAAACCGCATATTGCAGAAATTTGTGTGCACAGAGGCGAAGAACCCGTATTGTCGGGAGAAACGGGAGTTTGTAACGTTTTTTTTTCGGGTTGCAATTTAAGGTGTGTGTATTGTCAGAATTATGAAATATCCCAGTTATCGGTTCAAAAAAAGGAGATTACAAGTATTCAAAAGGCGGTTGATAAAATTGCAAACATTCTTTGTAGTGGGGTAGAAGCGGTTGGGTTTGTGTCGCCCTCGCATCAAATTTTCCAAATGAAATCCATAATTGATTTGCTTCATAAGAGAGGTTTTTATCCTACAATTATTTATAATTCAAATGGTTATGACGATGACGAAACGCTTCGTGAGTTAGAAGGATATGTCAACATTTATCTTCCTGATTTTAAGTATTCTTTGGAGGATTTGGGTCAAAAATATTCTTCGGCATCATCTTACAGAGAAATAGCACTTAAAGCAATCAAAGAGATGTATTATCAAAAGGGCTCTGTTCTTGAAATTGACGAAAAAACTAATCGCGCTTTAAATGGATTGATTATCAGACATTTAGTTTTACCGAATAATGTTAAAAATTCGCTTGGCGTTTTAGAAGATATTGCATACGAAATTTCTCCTAATGTACATATTTCGTTGATGTCGCAATATTACCCTGAATTTAAGGCTAAAGAAATGCAAGATTTGAACCGTATTCTTACTGTCGAAGAATATCAACAAGTTTGTCAAAAGGCTGAAGATTTATACCTTTTTAAAGGTTGGGTTCAGAATATGGAAAGCAATACAAATTACCGTCCTGATTTCAATAAGGACGGTAATCCGTTTGAATAAAAAGTAAAAATATTTTTTTTATTTGTCGATTCTTATCGAAAGTACATAGAAATAATTGTCATCATCTATTTTGTGGAATGTATACGAAGGAGGATATCCGCTCAAAATAGTTGACTGAATTATACCTATATTTCCGCCACCGTTTTCGTTTGACTGAGGCAAAGAGCGTTGTTGACGTTTAAATTCTCGTAATTCATCTTTGGATTTTTGGATTATTTGATTGCATTTTTCGGTTAATTTTTCGTAATCGCTTTTATCCACAAGATTTCCTGTGATGAATTGAAAATGGTCTGGATATTCTTTTATAAGCATCAAACCAACCCCCGCTGAACGGTCAAGACCCATTCCAGTGGACTTTTCTTTTGAATACAAGTATATGTTTTGGCTTAATTCTATAAAAATTTTAAAGAATTTTTTGCCGACCTTTCTGTTGTCCTCCCATAGCGCATCTTCGATGTTTGAGGCAAGCAACGATAAAATTTGCCCGTCAAAAGGTCCGATGTATGATATTACAATGTTGTTATCAAACATCGTTTCAAAAATTTCTTTGCTGTTTAATGATGCCATATTTTTACTTTTTTTATAATTATTCAAATTAATTGTATTGCAAAAATGGTTATGTCGTCGTTTTGTTCGGCTTCACCTTTATAATTGTAATACTCTTGTTCCAATATGTTTTTTTGTTCTGACAATTCTTTGGGACTAATCTTTTTTAATAGACTTATAAACTTGTCAGAACCATATTTTTTGTTGTTTATATCAAACTGATTTATAAAACCATCAGTTGTCATATAAACTTTATCGTCTTTTTTTAATTTTGTGGTCTCTGAGGTAAATTCAGCATTGTTTCGTTTTGACATTATACCGCCGATTGTTTTGCGGTCGGCTTTTAATGTTTCAAATTCACCTGTTTTGTCCCTGTAAATAAAAAGCGGACGTTTCGCCCCTGAAAATGTCAGTTCGTATTCTTCTCCACTTTGTTTTTCAATTTTACAAAGACAGATTTCAAGACTGTCGTTATTGTCGGTTGAGTCTTGTTTCAATGCTGAAATAAGACCGGTGTTGAGTGTTGTTAAAATCTCCTTTGTATCGTAAATTTTGTGTTCAACGATTATTTCGTTAAGCAAACGTGTTGAAATCATGCACATAAATGCACCCGGAACGCCGTGTCCTGTACAATCAACGGCTGCCGTAAACGATAAGTTATCGTTGTCAGGAATCCTTGTAAACCAAAAGAAGTCGCCACTTACAATCTGAAGCGGAATAAATAGTCCAAAATATTTGTAACATTTTGTTATGTTGACTTCAAGAGGCATCACTGTTTCCTGAATTGTTTTTGCATACGCAAGCGAAGTATTGATATGTGCGTTTTGCTCTTCAATAAATTCTTTTTGCTGAGCCAATTCGTCCCTTTGAGCCGCTAACGTTTTGCCTTGCTGCAAAATAGCATTTTCTTGTTCTTTAATCTGAGTAATGTCTGTATCAATTGTTACAAGACGTGTTATTTCGTTGTTTTCGTTCAGAATAGGAGTCAAAGTAGATTGAGTCCAAATATTTTTTCCGTCTTTTGTCTGAATTTCAGTCTCGTAAACTTTTGAATCTTTGGACTTTAGACATTCTTTTTTGATTCCAGCAATTTCCGAATTTTTAGTGTAAAAACCAGTGAGTGTGTCTCGTTTGGACATTCTCAAATCGTCATACGTAAAGCCGTACATATTAGTAAAACCTCTGTTGACCCATTCCACTTTGCCTTGATTATCCATAATGATAACCCCGTTATCGGTTTGAGAGGCCACAATCGAAAGTTTTTCCAATTCTTTGTTGATTTGTAGTAATTGTTGACTTTGCGCTTGAATGTGGTCTTTTTGTCTATCAACCTCGTCGTTAAGTTTTGCTAACTGACGGTTTTTGCGTTTTCTTGATATACTGCTAAGTGTTGTGATGATGACAAGAACCATAATAATTCCGCTGAAAATCAAGGCGTAAAAAATTATTTGTTTTTGTCTATCCAATTGTCCTGACTGTTTTTTGAGGACTTTTTCGTGTTCGTCAATTTGTTTTTCCCTTTCGGCAATTCTTTCTTGTTGACTTTTAAGTTGTTCGGAAGAACGGTTCAATTCTTGTTGTTTTTCCAAGATTTCGTTTTCCTGTTGTTTTAGTAAGATATTGTTTTCTTCCAACACTCGTCTTAATTTTTGAGCGTTATACAGAAGTTTGTCTGCTATACGTTTTTGAGTATCAATTTCTTTTTGTTTTGTTTCAAGTTCGTATTTGTTGATTAAGTTTTGTTCTTTTTTTATGTCGTTGTCAAGAGTTTGAGCCGTAAGTTCTTGGTCTTTTCTTTTAAGATTTTGCTCTTGAAGAAGCAGAATGTTTTCTTTCTCTTGCAATTCCTTGTCTTTGTTTTCGTTAAGGTTTTTTAAGTCAACGGTAGTTCCGCCTCGTGCTAACACTTTGTCAGGAATCACAAGACCTATATCTGTCGCTTTTTTGTTGTTGACAGAAAACTGATGTTCCCTATCTTTAAGTAATAGGTTAATCATAAAATATTTTACTAACGGGCTACCGTCTGGAATACCGAAAGTTACAACCAAAGTTTTTTCGTTTAATTCCTGAAGTCTTTGGTCAATAAGTGCCAATTCGTTGTTGTAAGAGGGACTTACATACAAAATATCTGTCGGCGTGATTTCTTTTACTTTTTTAAAGTGTATGATATTGTAATCTTTGCCTTTGAATTTTTTTTGTTCCTTTGCTTTTTCAAAATGCGGAAGTTCAGGTGCAGTGAAACCGTAAATTCCGATAGTAAAATTGCCAATACTTGCTTCGTTAGGCCATTCTACATATTCGGCAAGAGTAAGTAGCCATTGTGCCCTAAGCCCTTCTGCTTCTAATTGTGCGTAAAGTTTTCCTGAAACTGAAAATACTAATACACAAATAGTTGCAAGAACTTTTAGTTTGCTAAATAATATGTTGTTTTGTTTTAACATTCTTATTTAAATTTTATACCGATTACGGATATATCGTCTCTTTGTTCTTCGCTTTTGCGATAATTATCAAGAGTCATTGCGAAATATTCGCCTTGTCGGTTCATAGGTTCTTTTCTGTATTTTTTCAGCATTGCGAGAAAATTTTCGGTTCCGAATCTTTTTCTGTCAGCATCGTTTTGGTCGATTATTCCGTCGCTTGAAAGATACATTATATCTCCCGAATGCATGATTATTTCTTGATTTGTAAATTCGATGTTACCGCGTTTCTGCTGAGTTCCGCCTATTGACTTTCTATCGCCTTTAAGCATTTTAACATCTTCTTCGTTTGAAGTAAAATAATATAAAGGTCTTTTTGCACCGCAGAATGTTACCGAATAATCGTTGCTTGCGATTTTTTCAACTCTACAAAAACAAGTATCCATACCGTCGTTGTTGGTGCTTTGGTCTTGTTTTAGTGCCTTGATGACGTTTTTGTTGAGTTGATCCATTATATCGCGTGGTGAATATGTTTTTTTAACATTAATTACCTCGTTAAGGATTCTGTTTCCGATAAGACTCATAAACGCACCCGGAACTCCGTGTCCTGTACAGTCCAAATCACCGATAAACTGATAGTTATGTCCTTCGTCTTGAACCTCCGAAAACCAATAGAAGTCGCCGCTTACAATATCTTTTGGACGGAAAAGTACAAAACAATCAAAATATTTTTCAATTTGTTCTACCGGTGGCAGAATTGTTTTCTGAATTGTCTGAGCATAGTGAATACTTGCTTTAATGTGCTTGTTTTGTTCTTCAATTTGATTTTTCTGAACTTCAAGCGTATTTTTCTGTTGAAGCAATTCTTCGTTTTGACTACGAATTGCAGCCTCTTGTTCTTTTAATTTGTTGATGTCAGAGTAAATAGCCACCAATTGAGTTACCTCGCCTTTGTCGTTTAGAATAGGGGAGAGGGTGGTTTGTGTTGCAATTTTTTTGCCGTATCTTGTCTGTGCAACCGATTCAAAAACAATTGTCTGTTTGTTGCTTACACATTTAAATAATATATTGCGTATGCTTTTGTTTGACGAAACATTTACAATATTTTCGTCTCTTTCGTTTCTGAGAAGTTGTAAAGTATAACCGTAAAATCTTGTAAATCCGGCATTTACCCATTCAAAGTAACCGTTTCTGTCCATAATGATGATGGCGTTTTGAGTTTTACCAGCAACGATAGAGAGTTTTTCGAGTTCAACGTTTACTTTTTCAAGTTCTTGTGCTTGTTTGTTGATTTCATCTGTCTGTTTTACAAGTTCTATGTTCTTTTTCTTTAACGCTATATTGGCAAGTTTTCTAAGTCGCATTGCTCTTACAATCAACGCAATAAGCAAAATGACAACTCCAATAAAAACTACAATACCTGTTATGACTGTACTATTTTGGTCAATTGCAGTGTTTCTAACTTGAATAGTAGATTCTTGTTCGCGTATTTTTTCCTCCCTTTGAGACAATTGAAGTTCCTTATCTCTTAGTTCTTTGTTTGAGGTTTCAATTTGTTTTTGTTTGCTGTCAATTTCAGACTCTTGTTCAGCAAGTTTTATTTTGTTTTGAGCTAATTTTGCCTCTTGACTTCTTACTTGATCCATCAGATCAAGTTCTTGGGCTAACTGTCTGTTTTGTTCGGTAATTATAAGGTTTTCTTCTAATTGACGTTGCTGTTCTTTTTCTTTTTCTTCAAGTTGTATTCTTTGTTTTTCAAGTCGTTCCTCTTTGTTTTGAAGTTCTCTTTCTTTTTTGATGTACATTTCTCTTAAATCAAGAGTTGCACCTCCTTGATTTGACATTTTGTCCGAAAATGTTAAATCAGATTTTTTGGCGTTTGCAGCACTTATTTCGTATTGTTTGTCTTTGCCTTCAAGGAGAAGGTTAACCATAAAGTATTGATCAGAAGGCGCTCTGTCTGTCATTAAAAGCGATTTATTAGCAACTGCTATATTATAGACTGCTTCAAGTTCTTCGTTGTAATGGTTGTTGACAAAAATTACATCAGTTGGTGTAATATCTTTTAAACGGCGGAAATGTTTGATAACAAGGTTTCTGTCGTTTAATTTTCTGCCGGTTGCAATTTCTGTCAAAGAGTTTACCTCTTCAGCCATAAAACCGTAAACACCTATCGAAAAATCGTTTGGAGATTTAAAATTTTTGAACTCTACATTCTCGCAAGCGGTGATAATCCAATAAGACCGCAATATTTCGGGAGCCACCTGCGCGTATGAAACTTTGCTTATTCCTATTGTCAAAACAAGAATAAGTAAAAGACTGGTTATCAATGTTTTGAATATTGATAATAGACTTTTTTTGTTGTTTCCCGCAGAGTTTTGCATCTTTTCTTTATACATTAAAAAGTTAGTTCAGATACTAACAAAACAATATATATGCCAATTTTTATTTTGGGGTAATTCCTCCCCGTTGAAATTTTTGCTAAATTATATATTTTTTTTCAAATCGTAAAGCATTATTTGCAATATTTTGGGTAAAAAACTTGATGTAAAGTTTTGTTGCTTTATTATTGTTTGAAAATCAATGCTTAATGTAAAAATAATTCAAAAATAAGTCATTGAATTTTTTTTTCTCGAATATGTGAATTACTTTTGTGTGGTAATTTTTTTTGTAAGATGATAATTTTTTCAATAATTATATCCGTTTTGTGTTTTGCTTTGTTGTTTTATGTAAAAAAAACAAACAAGGTTTTTTCTGACAAAATTGCTTTGTTGGAAAAAACAAACAATGATAATAACTTAGTAATAAGCGATTTAAATCAAAAGATTTTGACTTTAACCGCTTCTAATTCCAAGTTGGAAAAAGAAAAAAATGAGTTAAGCGAAAATGTTGTTTTTTTGCATAAAAATCATTTGACACCCAAAAACTATGTAAAAAGTTTTTTTCCTGAATTTTTTGTTATTGGAGATTCGTCAACGGGAAATTTTTATAAGTTTTATCGTAGTGGTGAAATCTTTGTAATTTGTTGTGGCGGTGGATTTTCTAATGATTCTATTGGTGCTATTAGAAGCGTTGTTAATGTTATTTTCTTAAACGAAATTTTGGAAAAAAGTGATTTGAGCAAAATTTCTGCTGGCGATGTTTTAGATATGATTAGGGACAAATATTCGCACCTCGAAGAATTTCTTAAAGATAGACAACAAGTGGATTTTTCGGTATGTATTTTCAACAAAAAAGCCAAAACGTTGGACTTTTCTTCGTCTTTTTCTGGACTATATTTGGTAAGGAAGTCGTATCCGGGGACTTCTCGTAAAGAGGTTGATGTTCATGAATTTACAGGCGATAGAATGACGTTTAAAGTCTCGTTGGGACATAGAAAAAAGTTTTCAAGTTGTTTGATTGAACTTGAAAAAGACGACAGAATTTATCTTAAAGCCGGTCAAAATCTTTCAAGAGAAACAATTCTCGAAAACGCTTCTCTTACAATGAAAGAGCAGTCAGAGGCTTATAAAAATGCCCTTGTTGACGGCGGTTTGTTGATTGGTGTTGACCTTAAAGTAAAAAACAGCAACGAAATTTCTTAAAAAAACAAAACTATTTTTTTATGCAAAAAAAGCAAGCAGAAACACTTGGAGACGTGTTGAATCAATATATGAAGGCTCTTGGATTGGAAAATAAAATCAAAGAAATGCGAGCCTTGAACGGTTGGGAAAAAGTTGTTGGTCCTGTGATTGCGAAAAATACTTTTTCTATAAGTCTGTCGGCTGGTATTTTGGACGTAAAATTCCGAAGTCCGCTTGTAAAAAACGAAATTAAAATGCACAAAACCATTATAATTGAGAAACTTAACGAAATTGTTGGTGAAGCGTTTATCAAGGATTTGAAAATACGGTAACATTTCCTTTGTATCTGTCGCCATCTTTTTCTAAAACATAAAAATACACTCCGTCCGAAAGACCTTTGGCATTCCAGTCGTTTTGATAATTGTTGGAAGAAAATACCATTTTGCCAAGTCTGTTAAAAATTCTTAAATTCCAATTTGAATTTAGCCCTTTTATTTTGAAATAGTCGTTGATTCCATCGCCGTTTGGGGTGATGATGTTAGGAATTACGATTGGTCCGCAATATCTTTGTCTGACATTAGTTTGTGCAGATGTAACGCCACAAAGATTTTTCACTTGAACTTTGTAAATGCCCGGCAAAGTAACTTCGTATTCTTCAGTTGTGGAAAAATCTTGCCAAAGATAAGAAGTTGCATCATTCCAAGATACATTCAAGCCAAGACTTTCGCCTTCGCAAAAAGATGTGTCGGCGTTGAGATGAATATCGGGTAAATCTTTGTTTTTTAGGTTGACAGAAGCCGTTGATTTACAGCCGTTTTGGTCGGTTACTTCAACGGAATATTCGCCAAAAGTTTCCACTTCTATTTGCTTTGTTGTTTGTCCCGTTGACCACAAATATTCGGCATTTTCAACTTTGCAGTCAAGATAATTTTTCTGGTTAGAACAGAAAAGACTATCTGTTGAAAAGTCGATTTCGGGAAGAGGGTTTTCAATTATTTCAATATTGTCTTCAAAAAAGCAATCGTTAATATCCTGACTTCTAAGTGTATATGTTCCGACAGTTGGAAATTCTCTTTTTAAACTTGTGCTTAAATCGTCTGTCCAAACAAAAGATTTAAAATTTTCTAAATCAGTGATTTCAAATTCGTTTTGCTTTGGTTTGTCGGCGCAAAATTCCAATTTTTCGCCCAACGAAAAGGTTTTTGGCAAGTTTACTTTAACTTCTAATTGGTCATGAAACTCACAATAATTATAAGTATTTTTGATTGTTGCGCCAATAATTTTGTTTTCGTTTACTAACTGCGTTTCGCCTTGAAAACCATTGTCCCAAGCAAAAATACAATCTTCAATTTCAACGTTTTTTATTTCGGCTGTTGACCCTTCGCAGATTTCTATATCTTCGCCTAACGAGAAAAATGGCGGGTCAAAAATTTCAAAAAAACTATATTGAGAATACTCTTCCAAAGTGTTTTTGTCTTTTATTGTAAGCGAGGCTCTGTAATTTCCTTTTGTTAGTTGCATTGAAAATTCTTTTTCTGTGCTTTCTTTTAGAAGTTTGCCGTCAAGAGTGAAAATTTGCCAAACAAAACTATCATTTGCTCTTTCGTCGGTACATTCAAAGTAAGTGTAACTGTTTGAACAAATGTTTGTTATCTTGAAATCTAACGGCAAAAAATACGACGGAATAAAATTTGGCAATCCAATTTTGCTTGTTCGTCCACCAAGATATTGACCTTCTGACACAAAATCGCAGTCTGTACCTTTAGCACGAGGATTGTTTATGACACCAAGATATTCAGAGCCGTCTTGAGCCACATAAATTTTACCATTTGTTGAAAGTTGCAGAGCACCGGGAAATTCATAATTTTGTTTTGCATGGTATTGACCTATTGGTATTGCTGATTTCGCGATTTCTTCTTTACTTTCAAGTGTCAAGTCTACTTGATAAATCATATTTGCCGTATACAAAAGCACGCCTTCTTCGTTTTGGATAACAACTTTGGTCGTGTAATAAAGTTTTGAAGCGTCATTTGCAAATTCAACACCGTAAAGATTAGTATGATAATCATATATAAGTAGATTTTGGCTGACTTCGCCAGTTGAGGGGTCAAAATCAAAAACTTCCAATAACGAAAACGTATCTTCATCAGTGTCGTTGAATGGATAATATCCGATGTTTGCGCAAGCAATTTTTTCACCGTTTGGACTAACTCTCATATAACCGCCTGTTGAGAGTTTTTTTAAGTTATTTTCAACATTTTCAGGAATTGTTCCATGGTCTATAGCACTGACATGAAAGGTTTTTCTTGAGTCTAAATCTAAGCCATTTTCCGAGATTAACCATTCAATAATTTCATCTGAAGCGGCGGATTTGGTCAGAAGCCATATATCAGAGTTGTTTTTATGACGAATTGCAGTTACTTTTTCACAAACGGGAGTCTCGATAATTATGTTTTTGTCGCTTGTAACCTTGCCTAAGCCGTCGTTTGCGCTGATGTCAACAATAGAATAACTTAAACCGTTTTGTCCGCCGTATTCGTCAACAACAAAAACATAATATTTGGTTTTGTCTTTAGGAAATGGGACTATAATTGCTGATTCGGTGCTTGAATTGTGGCCGAGAAGGTTGTCTCCGTTTTCCATTATTTGATGTTTTTTGTTCCAAATGGTCATTCCGTCGGTATAAAATAAGAGATTACCTAATTCATCGCTATAAGAGGCGACACCTTCCCAATTGTCTAATGCGCCGTCCAAAAGGATTTTGGGCTCAGGAGTGTTGAAGTCTAAGCCTGCGTATCTGCCAAAATACCATATATTTGTTTGTCTTTGAGCATTAGAATTGCTGACAACCAATAAAATAAGTGATAATGTAAAAAAAAATTTCATCGTATTAATTACTGAATTTCAGTGCGAAAATAGTACATTATAAAAAAAAATCAAAAAAAATACAAAAAAATTTTGTTGTTTGAAATTTAGTTTCTAATTTTGCAACGTCAAAAACGAGATAAACGGTCTCTAGCTCAGTTGGTAGAGCAACTGACTCTTAATCAGTGGGTCCAGGGTTCGACTCCCTGGAGACCGACAAAATCTTGAATAAGTTTAGCGTAAAGCCCCTTTTATGGAGAGATGGGTGAGTGGCTGAAACCAACGGTTTGCTAAACCGTCGTAGGGACTAAATTCCTTACCGGGGGTTCGAATCCCCCTCTCTCCGCTAAATTTATTTTCCTTAAAAACATTTCCGAAATTTTTTTTTACATTTAAAACACAACTTTTTTTTGATATTGTGTGTGCGTAACATTGAGGAAAGACAATCAAGTTTTTTTCTTCAAAACAAATCGTCAAGTACAATTTCCTTGTCAACAACGGAGTAATTTTTGCCGTCAAGAACGCCGTATGTTGTAACTAAAACATTGCATACTGAATATTTTGTTTTGGTTTCGGCAACAAAAACTGAGGCACGTTCCAATAGTTTTTGAGCGTAAGAAGAAGTCATCTGATATTTTCCGCGCGAAAATTTCATTTCGCAAATATCCACAACTCTGTCGGCACGTTCAATCACAAGGTCTATCTGTGCAGATTGGTCTTTGCTGCGCCATGCAGAAGAATTTGTAAGTATGCCGCTGATTCCTAACGCATTTTTCATCTGTTCTAAATGTAAAATGCAAAGAAGTTCAAAACTGAATCCCTGCCAAGAGGAAATTTTGGGACTTAAAAGCATTTTTTGCCAAAAATTTTTTTCTTGCGTTTTGTTGAAAACAACAAAATTATAATAAAACAATGTATAAAAATCTGATAATCTGTAAATTACATTATTTTTGCCGCCGCCAAATTTTGAATATCCGAGTATAAAATCACAACGTTCAAGATTATCGAGCATTTTGGTAAGACCTGCGCCGGTGATGCCTGTTTTCTTGCTGATTTCTTCTCTCGTAAAACCTTCCTTACGCTCTGCAAATATCTCAATAACAGACAGATATTTATCAGGTTTGTTGAAAAGTGAAGAAAATAATTCCGAAAATTCTACTTTCAAAACTGCATTTTTTGACTCGAAAAACAATCTGTCAATATTTTGAGCGAGACTTTGTTTTTTGTCCAACAAAGTGTAATAAAAAGGCACACCTCCAAAAACCATATATGCTTGAGCAATTTGAAAATTATCCCATTTTACTTGGTTGGCCGTAAGAAATTCCTTGACTTCGCCCAAAGTGAATGGTCGCAAATAAATTTCCTGAGTTGTTCTACAGTGAAGTCCGCCTTGATTATTTAGGATTTTTTCGACAATCCACGAGGTTGCCGAGCCGCATGCGATAAACATTATGTCGTTTCTGAAAGTTGCCCAAGAGTTCCAAAAATTTTCTAATGCGGCAACAAATCCTGATTTTTGAGTGTCAGCCCATGGCATTTCGTCAAAAAAAACAACTTTTTTACCATGTTTTTTTATTTTTGACAGAAAAGTTTGCAGTTCGCGAAAGGCCTCGTTCCAATCTTGAAAGTTAGGTGTAAACGATGCTTTGGAATATTCTTGAAGTTTAAAAGCGAAATTTTTCAACTGAACTTCCTTTGGTTGATTGTGCGCTCCGACAAACGAAAATGTGAATTTATTGTTGAAAAATTCGCGAATTAAGAACGTTTTTCCTACACGTCTTCTGCCATAAACTATCACAAATTCAGAACGTTGTGAGTTAAGGCAATCTTCAAAACGTTTTCTTTCGGCTTTTCGGCCAATGAGTGTGTTAGTTGTCAACATAATGTTACATTTTAAAAATTATTTTCTGCCAAAATTAGTAATTTTTATTCAATTTCGGCAAAAAATAAAAATTATTTTTTGCCGAAATTAGTATTTTTAGAGGGATTTCGGCAAAAAATAACTATAACTCCAACCTTCTCACTTTTTGTAATTTTGTTCGGCAGCATGTTTTTTTTTGACACTTAAATATACTGATTTTCAGTGTATTTACAAAATTTTTGCTGTCTTTGTTTAGTAACTGATTTGCTGGTTTAATAAATTATTTTTTTGGGTCAATATTTGTACGGAGATATTTTTCGGTGATTGTGTATTTCCAATCACTACTGATTTCTTCTTCTTCAAACTCACCTTGTTGATGCAGTTTTACCGCCTTTTTCACAATACCGTCTTCGAAAGAATAGTTGATTTTGTAATCGTCGGTCAAGTCGTTTGCGATTGTAATCTCTGAATAAGTCAAATGGCCTTGTTCATCGCGTTTTTCGGTTTTCCACTTGTCAATAACGCTGAAATCGTATATCGGTCCAAATTGACGGCACAAAATGTCGTTTTTACTTTCGGCATATTCGCGCATCGAAGTAATTGATTTCGGGTCAAGGTTTTTAACCTCTTTGTCAGCCTCAAAAGTAAAGCCGATATTTTCACCGGTTATTTTGTTAAAAATACTGACATCTTTTTGAAAAATCAAATCTTTCTTTTCTTCAACAAGATTAGAATAAACCTCTTTCATTTCTACGGAATCAATTTTTTCGCCGATATAATGTATTTTAAACATTCTGATATAACCTTCATAGTCGAATTGACCCGTTAAACAGCCGTATTCAATAATTCTGTCCTCTCCGTCATAGCGGCAATATTCGCAAAGTCCTGCTAAATCGCCGTCTCTTGTTATCAAAACCGGCTTTGAATAGTCAATGAATTTTCCGTTTAAATTGTCAACCGAATAAGGCTCAGGAGGTTGAGGCTTTTCAGCGGGTTTTTCAACGGTTTTTACGGAATCGGCACTTTTCGTGTTTTCCGCAGTTGAATTTTGATTTTGTTTCTGACTTTCCCCGCACGAAAACAATGTCAATGCCGAAAGGGAAAAAATTAAAAAGTGTTTTTTCATTTTTTTTTATAATTTTTAATTTTGTTCGATAAATTTTCCGTTGTTAAAAATATAATTATCTTCTGATGTTTCTTCATCGGGAATGTCAAGGTCGTCAATGTTTGAAGCGTCTTCGTTGAGTTGCGATTCGTAACTTCTATCTTGTGAAGTTTCCTTGATGTAAATTTTGTACGTTTCGTTTTTTTGTTTATTGATTGTGATGTATGTATCAGCGTTGTAACTGCCTGGTGCTTCATAAATGCTGTAAGCCGACCAACCTTCGTCGTTTTCTCCATTTTGCAATGCTTTGCCGTAATAACCTTCATAATCGCACAATGCCCAGTGCATCATTTCGGCATCCTGCATTCTGCGGAAAATTCCGTAGGCAAGCATATCTTCTGTCGCTAAACATGCACCG
This sequence comes from uncultured Bacteroidales bacterium, assembly GCA_905233995.1. Classification (GTDB taxonomy): domain Bacteria; phylum Bacteroidota; class Bacteroidia; order Bacteroidales; family UBA3824; genus UBA3824. The sequence goes on from CAJOGF010000029.1 coordinate 20,084, forward strand.
TCTTCAAAAGTTTCAAACAAATAATCGAGCATATTCCATTTTAGAGGAATCCAACCGAATTTCAAAGACGGCTGTTTTGGCATAGTTTCGGTAACTGACGTTTTGGCAGTGCCCTCGCCGGAGGTTTTAATCATTTTGCCGGTTGAAAAATTGTACGAATAGTCGTAATGTTCGGATTTGTGTCGGTCTTTTTTGCCGCCGATGAGAACAAGTCCGCCGTTTTGAAAGCGGAACAAAAATACGTCGCTGTTACCGTCAAAATCCTTCTGAATCCTTAAAACGCCTTTGTCGTTGATTGTGATTTTTGCCTCCTGAGGCATTGACAAATCATAGTCGCTAAAAAGCGAATAACTGCCGTCAGCCTTTCCGAAATAAAACGCACTACCATGATATTCTGTGCTGATTACCAAATCTTTAACGCCGTCTTTGTTGATGTCGCCTTCAACTTTGGCTGTAATTGGTTCTGAGCAGAGTTCCGTTAAAGTTTTGCCCGAGGATTTAAAAGTCTGGGCGTTTAAAAAGTTCCCCTCGCACATTATCAACGTGGAAAAGGAAATAATTAATAAATGTTTTTTCATTTGTCTATATGATTTAAAAATTGTTGTTATTCTTTTTTTAATTCTGCCTATTAGAGCATAACATATCTAATCCCTATTCAAAAGTTGCGGTGCGAAAATTATCACGCATAATGCTCCTAAACCGAAGATTATCATGCCGATAATAAGACCTAATTTGAAATGGGATTCGTAGCTGGAACTTTGTGAAATATTATCGCAGTCTACAAACATAAAATTGTTGCCGTTGTCAAAAACATTGAAATCAGCCATGCCGCCGCCAAGAATTGCTGCAAACGTTGCTTTGTCGTCTTTTTGCATAAAAGTCAGCGTAAAACTTGATTCAAATTCTTTTCTGTATTGACCTAATTGTTTCAAAGTTTGTTGTGTTTTTACATGAAAACGTTCGGGAAGTTCTTTGATAATGTTTTCAAGACTATCCAAATTCATTGTCCATTGCGGATAATAATACATATTGTGCTGAATATGACCGAGTTTTTTAGGATTGACATTTTCAGGCGTGAGGTTTTCCCAATATTTTTTCGGCGAAAATGCAAAATTCAGAGAATCAGCGTTTTTGATTTCGATTGTGTCGTTAAAAGCAAACTTTCCAACAACAGAAAATAGCGGATGGTCTTCTGTTGTTTCCACTTTGTTTGTGCCGTGTCCTCTTGTCGTTAATATTTGATGGTGAATATCAATAGCCATATATTCGCCTTTTAGAAGGTCAAAAATTGTGTCTTTGACGGTAGAGCCGTAGTTGAATTTATAGTTTTTGATAAGGTAGGGGCGAGGCTCACCATTAAGAGCCGACATAATTTCACTATCGGAGGAGATTACCGTTAAAGAATCTACTCTTTGTTGCCAAATTTCTTGTGGAGAGGGTTCATCAAACATTTTAAGAAACCACCATCCCAAAATAAATGCCGGAATCATCACCACAGCAACAAGCAAACGCGGCAAGATTTGTTCTTTAAAGTCAATTTCATCAAACATTTGTATAAAATTTTTTTGTGTGCAAAGATAAAATAATTAATTTGCTAAGATATAATTTTTTTTTTAAATTAAATACAAAAATCATTACATTTGGTTGTTATACATAATCATCGTATCTTTGCCTATGATAATTTTATTTTATATGCAACCACAAATTATCAAAAAAAGAGGAGTCTCAACGGCTTCCTCGATTTTTTTCGATTTTTTTGTTTTGTCGGACACTAATGAAAAAACTATAATTTTCCCACCGAAAAGCATCTAATATGCGCTGTCCACGATTCGTTTGGATCAAGTTCAAATTCTGAAAAGGTTTTAATGTAATTATCTTCTTTGTCATTAATATAAAAGAACTCTGCAAAATCATCAACCAACCCATCTTCGATATAATCGTTGAAACAGGGTCCGACGCATACAAACTGATTGTAACCCTTTAAATTATCGCTTATCACCTGCGCAAAATTACCCACATCAAACTCCCAATCCAAATCATACAAGATATGAAGCGTAGGAATATTTTCATCGCAAACAATATCCTCATCGTCAAGATCTTCAAGGCATTTATTTATAGTTATAATTTCAGCATCAGGACAAATTTTTGAAACGAGAAGCGCGGCACGTTTTAGGAGATTTTCAGAGGGTTGAATTAAGGTAACATTATTGATTTTTTGTGGATAATCATTGTGTTTCAAAAAATCAACATAACACATTGTGCCAATGGCTTGTCCGCTGCCGTAATCGATGATATTGATTACGGGTTGTTCAAAAAAAATCGGTGGGATATTTTCAAAAGCCTTATTGAGTCGGGCTTGGATGTATGCGGTGGATGATTGATTTGGTAGCATAATTAGATAGTATTCATTTTTTTCTTACATTAACCGCACCAATAAAATCCGCCCCTGCCATTGCCGTCAAAAGTCCGAAAAAATCTTGTTCGTCGATATGGTGAGAGCGGCAGACATACCGACGGTTTGCGCCCTCGGGCAGCATCGCCACAAAAAACGGAAACAAATGCTCCGCCTCGTATGGCTCGCTCCTTTTTGGCAACGTAAACGAAACGCCTTGCAGCGGCGATTTAAGATACTCAGCGTCATACTCAAACCTACATCTCCCGCCGCGCTCCACTTCCGTCAACGTCCCCGCAAAGGTGTCATTGTTATATACAAATAGTTGTCGCATAATGCCTTACATTTTTGGCACCAACGTTTTGAAATCAATAGACTTGCGCAATACATCCCATTTACCTACTTGCATTTTCTTGATGGTTTTGCCATCACCGAAATCAAGCAAATCGGTACGAGATAGATTATTAAGAATTTTGTTAAGACTGCCCAAACCGTTAGAAGACAAAAGGAATGCCTCCAAAGGGTCGCAAAGTTTGCAATACGCCCACAACTGCCCCAAATCGTGCAAATTGAGTTGTGTCTTTTTAGCTTCAATAAACACAATGCCTGATTTGTTGCCCCTCTTCAAAATTCCCAAAACATCAATTTGAATGTCCAAACCGACAGTCTGAGGGTAATTGTCCACTACTCCGTTTTCTTCAAGAAACGAATCTAATGTACGAGCGTGAGAATCAATGGTGTAAATCTGCCAACCCTTGTATTTGTCCTCCAAATATTGTTGAAGCCACACCCTCATAGGCTCGTACAATTCAAATTCTTTGCTTACATTATTCGCCATATCCCAAAAGATTTGCTAAGTCTGTCCAAGAATCAAAATGCTGACCACGTATTTCTGGCGGCAATGACGAATCATTTTCACCCGGATGCGAAGGTTTTGCAACGCGACGTATGGTCTTTTCCCAATAGAATTTATGCGTTTTGTCGGGGTCGATAAACTCCAACAACTCATCTGCGTATTTTTCCAAAGAATCCTGTTTATGCTTGATGTTGAATCCCACAGGCAGAAATTCGTTGGCGAAAATCTTTACTTGATGCTCCTTTTTCCAAAAGTTTTTTTTGCCCTCATTATATTTCACCAACTTGCCATCCCTGAAATTAGGATGTCCGAAATCAATTGTTTGAACGGGTATATCAACGGCTTTCAGCATATTGGCAATATCAATCACCATATACCAATTTCCTGGAATTTCAATATAAACGCGATGTGCGCCTTCTTGTCCGAATGCAATGTTGCTTTTGCGGATATACCCCGTAACATCAGCAATACCACGAAGAAGCGACTTTTTCTCGTCGGTTGAAATAGCATACAATTCTTCATCCATCTTCATTGTAGAATGATGACGCCCCGAACCAATCAAACGAATCAACTCCCGCATAACATATTCGTTATTAGGCTTGGTGAAACTCAATTTCGTGGAGTGTTTGGTCTCGCTCACTATCAAATTATGACCAATTAAAGGCTCAACAATAGAACGAATATCTACTGTACTCGCCTTAACATACACCGCTACATCCTTAAAATCGTCGGTGTAAAGATTTTTATACGGAATATCAATAGTAACGGTAGTTTCAGTCTGCCCTTGCTGAATCTCTCCGTTTCCAAGAATCATTCCTACCAAATATGACATTTCTGCGTTCATTGGCTTACATTTAAAGTATTGTAAATATGGTCAGCAATCGCTTTTGCCAATAGCGGCGGGACTGCATTGCCAATTTGTTGACGTATAGCAACTTTTGTACCCTTGAATACAAATGTGTCATCAAACGATTGTAACCTTGCGGCTTCCCTCGGCGTAATGGCACGGTTCAAAAAAGGATGGTTGTTGGTGCCATTGGAGCAAGCATCAAACCTTGTATCAATGGTTGGCGACGGCGAATTCCATTTCAACCTACCCCAAGTACCCGAAAATTTTTGTTTACCAATCAATTCCGCCGGCAAATGTTCTTTGCCACATTCAGGCGGAATAAGTCTTAATTTTTCAATCGCTATTTGGGCGTGATTAGATGCTTTGTGATTGAAAAGTTTGGTTGAATCAGACCGCATAAGCCTCTGATACTCAGACTCTGAATTGGTGGTATATTCTTGCTCAACCGCACCTTCACCCGATTGTAAATATGCCAAATCAGAAATAGCATCCCGTACCGTCACAATTTTGTCACAAATTGGTTTTGGAAGTTCAATTATCCGAGTTTTGCAGCATAAAAAAACTGTTCGCTGTCTTAATTGTGGAACACCAAATTCAGATGCTGTCAAAACACCGTAATCAACAAAATAACCAAGGCTCTTTATTCTCTCTAAAATTTGCTCCTTGAACCATCCCGCTGATGTTGAAAGTAATGCTTTAACATTCTCAATAACAAACACTTCAGGCTGTAATTGTTCCACGATGTTTAGGTATTCCTTAAACAAAAAATTTCGTTTGTCTTCCAAACCAAGTTTTTTTCCTTTGAGTGAAAAACCCTGACAAGGCGGTCCGCCAATAATCATATTGACACCACATCGCTTACTATTTTCAATAATAGCATTTTTGATGTCAATGTCAGTTATGTCGCCTATAATTATTTCGGTGTCAGGCATATTGAACTTGAAAGAGTCCAAGGCACTTTCGTTAAAATCAGTTGCAATGGCAGTCTTGAAATGAGGGTTCTTTTCCATTCCATACGAAAAACCGCCCGCCCCACTAAACAAATCCAATATTTTGAAATCAACGGGCATATTTATTGCGTATTAAAATTCGTTTGAATGTTTCCTTTCCATTGATTGTGGGTTTGAAAAAATCAAACTCATTGTCACAACCGTGATTTGCTTCCCCAACAATTTCAAATTGGTCGCTATTATAACGGTTGATTATTGTAATAGGTACTCCCATAATCCCTTGATAATCAAATGGAATTTCTGTAATATTACGTATGTGGATAGCATCAAAATTATCGTATTTCTGATGTATCTCAGGATCAAACCTTTTGATTAACTTCAAAGTCTCGTGCCGCCTTGAATTATCCAAATTGGTCAACCACATTGCATTACCAAGACTTCTCCATTTCTGTCCCGTTTCATCGACCCAATAACGTGTAGATCTTGGCTCTGAATCCTGCGGTACACGAAATTTCATTTCGCCAAACTGATAACCTGTCCAAACCTGATTATTTTGGACGTATGGAAATATCTCTTTGTAAGTCAATGCGTTTTGATTGCCAATTATCAAAAATTGTTTTTGATATTGCATTATCAACGTGAACAATTTTTTGAAAAGCGAAAACGGCGGATTTGTAACTACAATATCACAAATTTTGAGATATTCTATGCACTCTCGGCTGCGGAAATCACCATTACCTTTCAATTCTCCGACCGACGAAGCCAAATCAAATGATTCGTCCACCTTTGTAACATCGAGTATCTTGCCATATTTAGATTGAAATCCAATTTTGACACTGCCAAAAATATCCGTTTGAACTGGTTCCGATGGAGAATACGAGGTACATATCAACCGTTTTAGATGCAAATAATTGAAATTATCAACAAAATATTTACAAAAATTTGATTTCAAAGGGTCATCGCAATTACATAGCACAATTTTATCCCGGAACTGTTCCTTGTAGTAGGAAAGTTCGTCAGCGACAGTTTCATACGTAGTATAAAACTCGTCATCCCGCGTTTTTTTCGCCTTATGAAGGTTTGTATTCGTGTTGGACATAAAAAAATGCTTCTTATCTCGCTGCAAAGTTATAAACAATTTTGAAAACACCAAGGCATTTTACTTAAAAAAACTTACCTCAAATTCATCTCCCCATTATCGTTTCCGCCATCAATCCCTGCCCTACGGCTTGTTCATAATTCTTCCTTGCCAACTCCTTGCTCGTATTCGCGTAACAATATTCGCACAGATGTGGGCAGGTGTTGTATTCGCCGATGTCTTTGCTGATTATGCAGCCGCAAAATTGACGCTGACCTTTGTCGTGGTTGTCTTTTTTCTTGATGATTTTTTCACCTTCAAAAAGCGAGTTAACTATCTCAACACCGAGATAATCCATCAAAACTTTATCATTTTTTGCAAACCGTATTATCAAAATCGTCGTCAATGCATTTGTTGTGTTGGATGCCAAATTGGGAGATGTCAATTTTTTCGCCACAGGTCGCAAGTTGAAAGTTCCATTTTTTGTTTAGTTCGGAAAGTCTTTGGGCAAAGTCAAGCATCTGATTTTCTGTCCATTCTGAATAATTGATATTGTTTTTTTCGAGGTTGGATTTCACCTTTTTGTAAAGGGCGATGTCAGCAAAACTAAAAACAAGTTTTTCGGTATAGCCAAACAATTGGTCGCCGATGTTTTCAACCTTACGCAACAAATCGTCAACAGTGATTTTATCGGTCAAAATCAGAGGGTCAAAACGCCAAATTACCCTGCCTTTGCCAAAGGTTTTTACCAACTGTTTGAAGGTTTCGATTCTATCTTCAAGCGGCGGCACACCTTTTTCTAAACCTTCTGAAACATAATTATTTAAAGTGAATTGAATATAAAAATTCATTCGTTTCAATTCGTCAATATGATTTAAAAGCGGCTTGGGATTTTTTGACCAAAAAACAAAGAATCGGGCGTTTTTATATGATACGTAACTTTTTACGCCATTGAAAGGATTTGTCCACGCCGAATAACCAATTTTGAGCCGATGGAAAAACCAATCGGCATAAAAAGCCGGAATGTCGGTGCTGCGGCTCGCCGAAATGATTATCGGGGCTTGTGCATCAACTGTTTCGCCGTTTTCACGGATGATTTTTATCTTTTGCCACTGTGCCATAATGTTGCAAATTTACAAAACTTTTTTCGTCAATACAAGACATTTTCTTTATTAAAATTCATTGTAACCCCAAAAAATCACTATCTTTGCCATACCAATTTTTACACTAATATGCAATATTTTCAACGTTACAACACGCCACAAGGGTTCGACGATTTGCTTATGGAAAGCAATGGAGAGGCTTTGTGCAGACTTCATTTTGTCAGCAAAAATAAAAATT